>CALMUT010000100.1 GCA_937872925.1 uncultured Myxococcales bacterium
CGATGCCTGCCTCACCACGTGCAAAGTCGCGAGCTGCGGAGATGGCTTCGTCCAGAACGGCGTCGACGAGTGTGATGATGGCAACCTCATCAACACCGATGCCTGCCTCACCACGTGCAAAGTCGCGAGCTGCGGAGATGGCTTCGTCCAGGACGGCAGCGAGCAGTGCGATGATGGCAACCTCATCAACACCGACGGCTGCCTCAGTTCGTGTCTGACCGCGGCTTGCGGAGACAACCACGTCCACGCGGGCGTTGAGGAGTGCGACGACGGCAACACGACCTCCGGAGACGGTTGCGAGTCGGACTGCACACTGCCATAGGACATCAGACGGGCCGGCGCCCTAAAGCCGCTTGTGCTCGTCGCGGAGCAACCTCAGAACGAGTAGCCCACTTGGGCAATGAAGCGCAGCGGAAAATCGAGCAGCGTGTCGCGATCGCCGCTGCGTGTTGAGCGCCGTGCAAACATGATTCCGCCGCCGAAACCCAGGACGACGCCGCTGGACTTTCCGGGGCCGGAGAAAACCATCTGGCCGCCCAAGTCGACGCCGAATTGCAGCGTGCGCTCCTGTTCGTCGGTGTCGTCGTAGCGCACGAAGTCGCCGATCAGCGTCGGACCGATATAGAATCCGGCGGCCTTCTCGTGACTGGTGTAGTAGCGCATGCCGACTTCAACCCCATAAGCCTCGAAGTCGTGCCAACACAGAATGCAGTCGGAGTTTTCGGAACGACCACTCGGCTTGGTGTCGGAGCGCCAGTAGTGGGGCGCGAAGACGATGGCGAGGTGTGCGACCGGCAAGTACTCGACATCCACGCTGTAACGCTGCAGCAGGAAGAGTGAGACGGGGTTGGCCTTGACCACCCACTGAGGAAACGTAGGAGCGGGCGGAGGTTCCGGTGCGGGGGGGTACGGCGGCGCGCCGGGCGGCGGATAACCGTGCGGTGGGTAGCCCGGTGGATGGCCGTACGGTGCGTAGCCGTACGGTGCGTAGCCTGGCGGATACGCGGGCGCGGGCGTGGGCGTGGGCGCGGGCGTGGGCGTGGGCGTGGGCGTGGGCGCGGGCGCGGGCGTGGACGGTTCGGGGGCGGTTGGCGTAGGAGGGGGTTGCGCGGGGGGCGCGGGTCCGGCTGCTTGTGCCAACGTTAGAACCAGGGATAGCAGCATGGCCCGGACTAAGCAGGTGACGTGCCACGAGCTTGCGGCCACGAACCCGGGGCTTTTCGCGGGATGACCCCGCAAGCCTGTGCTGGGCGGTCACACAGAATGTCGCACACCCGCGATGGGCAGTGCCGATTTGCAACACCACGGCAGAGGAAAGCCGTTCGCGTGGAAGAGTTCCGCTCGCGCGGAGAGATGCCACCGACCCGTTCGCGTTGCTGGGGCCGTGGGACGGGCGCGTCTAGCTCGCTAGGATTTCCAGCAACGGCGGAACGCTGACGAGCAGTTCGTGGGCAGCCATGCGTTCGGCGAAGAGGATCAGCGCGCCATCTTCACCGGCACGCGCGGTGGCTGGGGCGGTGCCGTGGCTCATCACCTCAGATGCGAACAAGAAGTCCCCCGGGCCGAGTTCATCCAGGCGCTGGCCTTCGGCGTCGACGAGCTCCACCGATCCGACTCCGACGATGTGCATGCCTGGAAGCTCGTGCCCCACTTCGACGAAGACGTCACCGGGGAGCAGACGCCGCACACTGCAGCGCTTCGTAACTTCGGCTCGCAAGCTGTCGTCCAGACGGTCACCGAGCGGTCCCATGGCTGCGCCCGCCAGTGCTTGGAAACGGTCGGCGACGGCGCGCAGTTCATCGGCCACCCATGGACAGTCGCCCGTAGCTTCTTCGAGCGCCTCAGCATCCCAAACGGCGACGCGAGTGTCACTCTCCACAGCCACCACCCGCAACGCGACTCCGCTTTGCATGGAGCCCGCCGTGAACACCACTTCGCCCTTGCCCGCATGCGCCGCGGCGGCGTCCGCAATTGCCGGCATGATGGCGACCCAGCCGTCTAACACCAGAGCGACGGCGAACTGATTGACCTCTTCGTCAATGTCGAGGACTTCGACGCGTGCGCGCGCCGCGAACGCTTGCTGCGCCTCCGGAGGCAGATCCTCCAACCCAGCGACTTGTTCAAGGGGAACCCCCTCGACATTCGCCACGGCGTCCGCTTCTTCTTCGGCAACTGGGGGCGCTGAGGCCGGCGCAACCGGAGGCGCAGCTGGGGGCTCCGATGCGGGCGCGGCCGGGGCGACGACTGGAGGAAAGGATGCCGGTGGCGGCGCAGACGGCGGTGGTGGCACGTAGGACGGAGGCACCGGCGGCTCGGACGCCTCGAAGGAGGGAAGCGGCGGCGGCGCGGTTGCCGATTGGTCTGGCGGCGGCAGGAGATCTGAAGGAAACCGCGAGATTTCCGTTGGCGCGTCCACGTGGTCTTCGGGAGGCAGCGGCGGATCCACGATCAGATCCGAAACGCTGACCTGCGCGACGCTTCCGGGATCGGATTCGAGCTCTGAGGACATCACCGGCTCGGCATCGCTGTATGGGGCGGACGAAACCACCTGTGCGGATTCGATCGGCACCGCGGAGAGCGGCTCGTTCATGATGCTGGTGATGGATTCCGCGGGGTGCCGCGGGGGCGGAGGCGAAGGCGGATCCCAAGGTGCAGCTACCGGAGCTTGCGAGAAAGGGTTGTTCTCGGGCAACACCGCTTGCTCAAAGGGATTGCTGGGTTCCGACGCCACTTCAGTGAGCTCGTCAAACTCAACGTCGATCGTAGCCCGTCCGACGGGTCCGTGACCACCGAGGAGCTCGTCAACGCTGTCCGCGGGCGACTGCGCTTCCTGGGTTCCCGCGGCCGCCTGGGCGAGCATGGCTTCGGTGAGGTCCGCGGCGACCCCGTTGAGTTCAGTCGCGCGCTGCGAGCGACCACTGGCGATAGCGGCGTCTACGGCGCGCCGCAGCCACACGATGGCATCGGCAACAGACCCACGCTTCCACTGCACCTGCGCCGTTTGCAGGGCCCAAGCGACGTCGTCGTCATCTGTGTCGAGAGGCGCGGGAATGCCGTTTGCCATCATTCAACCGAGATCATCATAGCGCGAGGTCACCTTGCCTGGCCCAAATCGAGCTTCGGTCGCTGCTGGCTTAGGAGGGAGGGGGCAGCAGTATTTCGCGGTCTTTCGCGCCATTGGGCGGTCCGACCATACCTTGCTTCTCCATCATCTCGACCATTTTGGCAGCGCGGTTGTAACCGATGGTCATTTTTCGCTGCAACCAGGAAGTCGAGCAGCGCTGAGTCTGGGCAACAATGGCCACTGCCTCGTCAAAACGGGCATCCACCGGTTCGTCGCTGTCGCCGTTTCCGGCGTCACCCTCGGGTTCGGCCAAAATGGCCTCGTGATACTGCGGCTTGCCCTGGCGGCGGAGGTGGTCTGTCAGGGCGGTGACCTCTTCCTCGCTCACGAAGGGGCATTGGACGCGGTGCGTATCGGTCGTGCCGTTGAGTTTGACGAGCATGTCGCCCTTACCGAGGAGAAGCTCGGCGCCTTGGTCATCCAGGATGGTACGGCTGTCCACCTTCTGCGCGACCCGGAAGGCAATCCGCGAGGGAAAGTTCGCTTTGATCATCCCCGTGATGACGTCCACGCTTGGGCGTTGCGTGGCTAGGACGACGTGCATGCCTGCGGCGCGCGCCTTTTGCGCCAAGCGCGCGACCGAGGCCTCCACGTCCTTGCCTTGCTGCATCATCAGGTCGGCAAACTCGTCTACGACGATCACAATCGACGGCAACTTGCCGGGCAAGAGCCTGCCGTCGTCGCCATCCTTGGCGCGGGGAACGCTTACCAGCGCGCCATCGGGCGAGAGAGCTTCCACGTCCTTCGGCAGCGGGGCGGGGATCTCACCGGCGTGCACGCGCTTGACCCAGGCGTTGTACGTCATGATGTTCTTGGTGCCCGCGTTGGCGAAGAGCTGGTAGCGGCGCTCCATTTCATCGACAGCCCAGCGCAGAGCAGTGGCCGCCTGTTTCATGTCGGTTACAACCGGCAAGAGCATGTGCGGGATCCCATCGAAGGGCGCCAGTTCGACGACCTTAGGATCGATCATGAGTAAGCGCAGCTCGTCCGGCGCGCGGCAGAAAAGCAAGCTCGAGAGCATCACGTTCAGCCCGACGCTCTTGCCCGCGCCCGTCGCACCCGCGACGATCACGTGGGGCATGCTGGCCAGATCTGCGTAGAAGGGCGCACCCACGATGTCACGCCCCAGCACCACCGGCAGCGGAGCCTTCTCGGAGAGCTTTGCGAAGCGCTTGTCCTCCACCAGCTCCCGCAAATTCACAGGTACACGCTCGTCGTTGGGTAGCTCAAAGCCGATCCGACTCTTGCCGGGGATCGGCGCGATGATCCGCACCGTACGGCTGAGCCCCAAGGCCAAATCATCGCTCAAATTGGCGACCTTGCTCACTTTGGTGCCCGCCTCCGGCACAACCTCGAAGGTCGTCACAGTCGGCCCCGGATGGATCTCCTCAACGCGACCGTGCACACCATAGTCGGCGAGAGTCTTCTCCAACAGCGTGGCCTGCATCAGTAGCGCGTCGCGGTCCACGCTATCTAGAGACTCCGCCGCTGGCTCGAGGAGCTCAGCGGATGGCAAAGCGAATTCGGCGCGGGGTTTCCGGCGCGGGGCATCTCGCTCCACCGCGCGGGCGGGCAGAGTGTCCACAATCGTCGGGCCGAGGTCTTTGACCGGCTTGCCCTTGGGCTTCTTGACTGCGCTCACCGGCGGTGGAGCGGCTGACTGCTCGACCAAGAGCTCACTCAGTTCCGCGGATGGCGTGCGTTCGGCAGCTGGCTCGGTTTCCGGATCGGCTGCCAGCGCTGCCGCCTCGGGCACGGCCGGGGCGGAGGGCGTGTCCGTGGCGCTGAACAGTGCCATGTCCAAGCCGTCACGATCCGGCGTGTCACCACTGAGCGCATTAGACACCGCCAAGGGCGGCGTCCCGGTCATGTCCAGGGGGATCCAGTCGCCGTCGTCCTCCGCAAGCTGTGCAATTATGGCTTCGTCACTCGGCCGCGTTTCGATATGCGGCGCATTCGCGAGCGCTTCTGCGGAGCGCTGCTCCTTGCGCAGCTCCCGGGCCTCCAGCCATGCGTGGCCGGCCCGGCCCGAGGCCGTGCGCGCGCGGCCGAATAGCGTATTGGCCATGACCCAGGCGCGTTGGCATACGCCAATGAAGGAAAAGCTGGCGCGTCCGATCAGGATGAGGCCGACAACGGTGCCACCGACCAGGAAGGAGCCCACTGTGGAGAACATGCCCCGCATGAGCTCTCCGAAAAGCAGCCCAACGTTTCCGCCAGCGGGCAGGCCGCCGAAGGAGTGCGCGGACGAGAAGGCGATATGGACCAGTGAGGCGAGGATGATGCCGCACACCAGATCCCCCGCCAGGCGGTATCCGAAGGTGCCCACCGGTCGGCCGCGAAACAGGGGTGCCCCCACCAGACACAGCTCAAGGGGTGCCAGCCAGGCAACCCAGCCAAAGCCCTGGGCCAGGAAGCCAGCCGTCAGTGACCCCACCGGGCCGACCCAGTCACTGCCTTGGACCGAAGGATCGTGGATATCGCGCCGCAAACTCGCCAAAGCCAGGCAAAAGAACGCGGAGAGGGCGAACAACAGCAAAGCGGCGGCTTCCCGCCCGCGCTTGCTGGAAATGGCCGTATCTGGTGCGGAAACCTCGGTCTCCGGACCACCGGCCGTCCGAGGTGTGAAGGGACGCGTGCCCATGTCCTACTTTTGACTACATCAATCTACGGACACATCCAAGAAAGCGTCGATCTGCTCGGGATTGTCCGGCCTGACGGCCGGTACTGCAAAACTGCCCTGTCCTTCCCTTGAGCCTGAGCGAGTCTGGGGATTAGACTGCCCCCCTCTACCGAGGGAATCGCGGACGCACGGCATGAAAAACACGCTGGGGTCGAAGGGAATGGCGGGGTCCGCACGGCGCGTGCTTGGCGCTGTAGCAATGGGCGTACTGCTTTCCAGCACGACCGTACTCACCGGATGTCGCACATCCACTGACGACATCGAACGCTGGACCAACACGGCACAAGGTCCGCGCAAGTTGGTCGCCGTCATCACCCACGACAAGTATCCACACGAGCTACGCGTCGAAGCCGCCATGGCGCTGGTGCGCATGAAGGCCCGCGGCGGCCGCGCCGTCGGTCTGCTGGGACAGGACGATCAGCCTGGATTGCTGTCCGCACTCGAAACGCTCGCGCCCGCTGAACGAGAAAAGATCGTTACGGACATGGTGCCCAAGCTCGAGGAGGCAATGAAAGCAGAGCCTCCCAAAGCCCAAGCCGGACAACCTGCACCACCAGACCCGTCCTTCCCCTTTAAGGATGCCGCTTACGCGATCTTGACCCACGCAGATGGTTCTCTGGTGCAGTCCGAAGAGCTGCGCACGCGGATCCGCGCGGCGCTGACCTCTTGGAGCATGACGAACTTCGCGGAGCGCTTGGACGACTCCTCCCAACTCTACGGCATGGAGCAGGTGCTCAGAGATCTGGGGCCTCAGGGTGTGGCGGCACTACCGGAACAAATCGAGCCGAACGCCAAGAAGATCGACAAGATGGCCGACCTGATCGCGGAGCTGGGCGATGACGCCGCAAAGCTCGCGGCCAGTAAGCGACTGGTGCAAGTCGCCGCAGAAATCGACTCAGAAAAGTGGGTAAAACAGAAGTCCCCACTGGTCGACGCGGCAAACAAAGCCTCGAAGCTCAGCCCGACGCCAGACCAATTCAAGGCCCAGCTCGATCAATACCAAGAAGAAGAACTACTCCGCGTCTTCGCCTCCATGAAGAAGGTGGGCGGCGCTCCCGTCGTCGAGTTCCTTCTCAACTACGGCAAAGACAAGGACAAGCCCGAGAAGCGCCGAGCGTCTGCCTTGGCCTCCCTTGAGGGCAACCTCGACAAGAACAACGAAGCCCAGATCAAAGCTGTGCTGGACCTCGCCAGCGCCAAGGACACACCAGACACGTTGCGGGATGTTGCGCTGGGCCGAGTCGGCGAGTTGCCGCGCAAACAGGTGGCGACCCAGCTATTCGGTCTGTTCAACAGCGACAATTGGAAGATCCGCTGGGTTGCCGCAGAACTCGTACTCAAAATGGGCGATACGAGCCACGTGGAAGAGTTCATGCGCAAGATTGCGGGCGCCCGCGGCATGGCCATCACCGAACCCCTACGCTACGGTGCGATCATT
Organism: uncultured Myxococcales bacterium; assembly: GCA_937872925.1. Taxonomy (GTDB): domain Bacteria; phylum Myxococcota_A; class Polyangia; order Polyangiales; family Polyangiaceae; genus JACKEA01. The sequence continues at coordinate 7,246 of CALMUT010000100.1, forward strand.
GGTGAGCTGAAGGGCAAGCAGAAGCCCGCGGACATCATCGACACCTTCATTCGACCCGGCTGGTCCACAGAAGCTCGCATGAGCGCCCTGGGCTACTACTACGAGCACGGCAAGAAGGAGGAGCTGTCGAAGGTCACGCCTTACGAAAACGACCGCTCCCGCGCTCCGCGCTGCCTGGAAGATGCTTCCGATTGCGAGTGGAAGTGCGCGGTTGGAGAAGGAAAGAGTCAAGAACTCAAGGATGTGACCACCTTGGGCGAATTCGTGAGTTATTGCGTCAAGCCGGCGATGGAAAAGCGCTCGGCCGAAAAACCCAAGAAGAAGTGACCGACATTTCTACTGAGCTGAGCGGATGACTGACCCAAATAGGAAAGTTCCTCGTAACTTCCAATGTCGCGAGTCGCTGTGGATGAAGTTCGAGCAAATGGCGCGCGAACTTGAATGTTCTGTCGACTACCTGATCAACGACGCCATGAAGCAGTACGCGCGTCAGCGCGGGTACAGCAGCACGGCACATCCAGCCGCTAGTGGCGGGCCACCCCCGATCCCGCCGGCCACCCACGGGGCGCCGCCGCCTCCGCCGCCGCCTCCCCCACCGCAGCAACATGGCGGGGGACATCAGGCGCGGAATATGACGCCGCCTCCACCCCGTGGTGGCAGCTCTGCGGCGCCGCCTCCGCCGCCGCCTCCGCCTCCGCCGCCGCCTCTTCCGCAGCAAAGCCACCGGGGCTCGTTCCCCTCTTCGCACGGTGCTCCCCCTCCGCCGCCGCCGCCCCAACACCACTCGCCGGCGCCGAGCGGCGGACGGCGCCCACCGCCGCCGCCGGCTCCTCGTAGCGTCCCCCCGCCAGCACCCCACGGCGGAGGCACGATGCAGATGCCGCCACGCGGCGGGCCGCCACCGCCCATGCCGCGGTCAGCCCCGCCGCCGCCTCCTCCTCCGCCCCAGCAGCAGCAATACGGCTCGGCGACGCTCAATATCTACTACGCAGGGGAACGCTTCCCCATCACGAAGGACCGATTCATCATCGGTCGCGGCAAACAGTCGAGCGATCTGACCATCAAGGATCCGAACGTTTCGCGCCAACACGCGATGATCGAGTTCCTGAATGGCCAGTACTACATCGTCGACATGGGATCGACGAACGGCGTGGAGTACTCCGGGCAGCGCGTACAGCGCAAAGTCGTCAATGAAGGCGACCTCTTCCGAGTCTGCGACCACGAGCTGCGCTTCTCATACCACTGAGTTTCCAGGCCTGCGCCGCCGCCAACTTTGCGCGAGCTGGGTTGGGCGGGTACGCTGCGATTTGTGCGCAGCGCTAGCGTGATTTTCGGCCTCGTGCTCGCCTCTACGGCGCAGGCAGACACCCTCCCTTGGGTGGACGCGCACGACGTGCCGCTGCCTGGCGGTGTGACGAGTGTGCAAATTACCCGGCGGGACGAGCCCATGTGGCTGCGGCCCCATCCCGGAGCGCCCCGGCGGGGTTCCGCCGCGGATGGAGCCCACCTGCCGCTGTACGGAGCCGCACGCGGCCCGGGCTGTCGCGGCCGCTGGCTGAACGTCGGGCCCTTGGCCTGGGTCTGCGAAGACGTGGTCCGACTCAGCTTGAAGCCCGCCCTGCCGCCGCGCGCGCGTGCCCTGCGCACCGCCGATGGCCTGCCATTTCGCTACTACTTCGCTGGTCGCGAAGGCTCCCTGGGCTACACCAGCCTGAGAAACGCCGAGCAAGTTGCGCCCGACGCCGAACTGCAGCCCGGATTTGCTGTGGCCTTGGTGCAGGTGGCGGAGCGGGTGCCCCGGGACGCTTTCGGTCTCACCACTCACGATCTGTGGGTGCCCATGCGCGATCTCGTGCCCGCGCGGCCGCTGGCTTTTCACGGCGAAGAACTCGATGGCGAGCTGAACGTGGCGTGGGTTTTCGAAAAGAGCGCCGACGTGTACGCAGAACCAGGCAAGCGCCGGCTTTCCAAAGAAGCCCACGCCGAGTTTGCCGCACTCAAGGTGTTCGAGACCGTCGAACGCGGCAAGAGACGCTGGTTTCGCGTCGGACCCGATCGTTGGGTGAACGACCGCCAAGTGCGCTTTCCAACGCAGCTGCCAATGCCCGGAGAGGTCGGCAAAAACGAGCGCTGGATCGACGTTGACATCGAAAACCAGGTACTAGTTGCCTACGAAGGCGAACGACCCGTATTCGCAACCCTCGTGTCGACGGGCAAAGGCAAGGGCAAGAGCACCTTCGCCACGCCGAAGGGCAACCACCGGATCTGGGTGAAGCTCGTCTCCGGCGACATGGACAACCTCGAGGACGAAGAAGCTAGCCGCTACTACGCCATCCAGGACGTGCCCTGGGTCATGTACTTCAAGAAGGGTTACGGTCTACACGGCACGTTTTGGCACCGCTCTTTCGGCGAAGTCCGCAGCCACGGCTGCGTGAACCTCACGCCCTTGGACGCAGAGCGCCTTTTCGGCTGGACCAGCCCCCGGGTGCCGGCGGGATGGACCGCCGCCCTGCCCACGCGATACGAGCCCGGCACGCTGATCCGAGTCCGTTAACCTGGGGCTTTCGCCTGGGCGCCCAGCACGGGCGGCGCTTTTTCATCTCGGGGTCGACCCGCCGCGCGGTTGCCCTATTATCGCCCCATGAGTGTGGAAATTGGACGCGACACGGTCCTGGCCCTCTGCGCCATCGCCTGGGCCGACGGCAAGATCGATCCCGAAGAGGCGGTCGGCATCCGCGATGCCGCGAGGCAACTCGGGCTCGGCGCCGACGACCTGGCGGCCGTGGACGCGGCATTGGCACAACCCTTCGACTTGTCTCAGGTCGAGACCCTGCGCATGAACCGGCTGACGCGCTTGTTCACCTATGCGTGTGGCGCTTGGATCGCCGGTCTGGACGGCGGCGTGGGTCCGGCGGAAGAAAAGGCACTGCAGACCTTGGGCGACCGCGTCGGGCTGAGTGATGTGGCCAGGACCCGCGCGCAGACCGTCGTGAGCAGCGCTCAGGGCGGCGGCGATCTCACTAAGAACAAGATCGATCTGCAGAAGTTGCGTTCTCGACTCTCCGCCGGGTTGAGTCAAATCGGAAACGACTGAAACCGAAGCACTCATGGTCAGCATCGTTCACGCCGCGCGCGACATCGCGCGGCTCCGAGACATTTCGCGGGTACTCGTTGCACACGGCTTCGGCGAGGTCGTCGCGCGCCTGGGGGTCTTCCGAGGGCGCAAGGGCAAGGACGAGCCCCCCGACTCGACACGGGATCCTGGAGTCACCGCCGAAGACGAAGAGCGCGGCGCACGTGCCCGCGCCGAGTCCAGCTTGGCCGTGCGCGCGCGGCGAGTGTTGGAGGACCTGGGGCCCTCTTTCGTCAAACTGGGCCAGATCGCGTCCACCCGTTCGGACGTGCTGCCCGCAGACGTAGTGGCGGAGCTGAAGAAGCTGCAAGACTCCGTGGCTCCGGTGCCTTTCGACAAGATCCGCGAGCAAGTCGAGCGCTCTTTGGGGCAAGGCCTCGACGAGGTCTTCGATGATTTCGAGGAAAAACCCTTGGCCGCGGCGAGTATCGCGCAGGTGCATCGGGCAAAGCTCAAGACCGAAGACGGGCTCAAAGATGTGGTGGTCAAAGTGCAGCGACCGGGCATCGCGCAGACCATCGCTAGCGATGTGGACCTGCTGCATACCCTGGCTGTGCTGATCGAACGCGCCATTCCCGAGAGCAGGATCTACTCCCCCGTCGCTCTCGTGCAGCAATTCGACCGGGCGATCACGGCGGAACTCGACTTTACGGCAGAAGCAGAAAACGCCGCACGATTCAGCCAGCACTTCGAGGGCTACCGCAACGTTTGCTTCCCCCACCCCTACAAGTCCGCATCCAGCAAGCACGTGCTGACCCTCGAGTTTCTCGATGGCAAGAAAGTGTACGACGCCGTCAAAGCTGGTCACGAAGGCAAGAAGCTCACGCGCATCGCCCTCGACGTGATCGTCAAACAAATCTTCGAAGACGGCTTCTTCCACGCCGATCCGCATCCCGGCAACGTGCTTGTCCTCGGTTCAACGGAGCAACCGGTGCTCGGGATGATCGACCTGGGCATGGTGGGCCGGCTCAGCCCGCGCATGCGCGACCTGACCGTGGACGTGATGGTCAGTGCAGTGCGCAAGGACTACGAGGGGATTGCCGACGCGATGTACGCCATCGGCACGCCTACCAAGAAGATCGACGTCAACGCCTATCGGGCGGAAGTGGCCATGCTGAGCGAGAAGTACCTGGGCAAGCAGCTCAAGGACATCGAGCTGTCCGCGATGATTCGCGACTTGGTCCAAGGCGCAACTAAGTACGGGCTGGAGATCCCGCCGGACTTTATGCTGGTCGGCAAAGCGCTAATGACCGTCGAAGGGGTTGGCAAAGAGCTGGATCCAACCTTGGACGTGTTTGAAGAAGCCAAGCCGCTCTTCATGGACATGCTCAAGAAGCGGTATTCGCCCGAGCGTCTCGGCAACGAATTGCTGCGCCGCCTCGAACGGCTGTCTGGTGCCACCTACAACATGCCCCAGCAGCTGCAAGAGGTGCTGGACGATCTGCGGCTGGGCCGTCTGACAGTGGTGACTTCGGACCCGGGTGTCCCCCGCGCCGGCGACCAACTCGGGCGACGACTGTTCTCAGCTCTGGTCGGCAGTTCGTTGGTATTGGGCGGCGCTGGACTGCTCGCAGCCGACAAAGACATCGGCGGCTACCTACTGATTGGCCTTGCGGTGTTGGCGCTTGGCAACCACATGATCCTAGACGGCGTGCGCGCTCTGCGCTCCAAGCGCTAGAGACAAAAGGACAAACCGCCCCAGCGCGATTCACGCGCAAGGGCGGCTATGTGAAGAAAGAGCGGAGCCAGGGTCGGCAAAAGCCGATCAGGGCACCTTGCCCTGGAGGATGAACGCGATAAGGAACGCGAACAGCACCAGGGACTCGATGAGCGCCAGACCGAGAATCATCGGGGTCTGGATACGCGCCGCAGCGCCAGGGTTGCGGCTGATACCTTCGAGGGCCGCGGCTGCTGCCCGACCTTGACCAAGACCGCCACCGAGTGCCCCGAGGCCGATCGCAATACCAGCGGCCAGTGCCGCCATGGCTTTGGCGTCAAACTCGTTCGAACCAGCTGCGGCAGCGGCAGCGTCCTGGGCGAAAGCGCTGGACGCAACAAAAGTGAATAGTGACGCGCTGACAAGGGCCAGCTTGTTCTTGGTCATCTCCAAAATCTCCTTGTTCTACCCGGGCGGGCTCTAATCTGAATTTGCGTGGGAGGCTATTGAAATCCGCCGCCATAGCAGGCGACAGGAAAAAGGGAAAATCAGTGCTCTTCGTGCTCCGTGGCCAGGCCAATGTAGATGGCGGTGAGCAGAGCAAATACCAGCGTCTGGATCACGATGACCAGACAGCCGAGCAACATAACAGGCAGCGGCACGACAACCGCGATGAGCCCCATGAATGTGCCGAGCACGATGTGATCGACGCTCATGTTCATCATCAGGCGAACGGCCAGCGTGACTGGGCGCACACACAGCGAAATGATCTCGATGGGGAAGATCAGCGGCGCGAGCCACCACTTCGGTCCCGCGAGATGCTTGATGTACGCCATGCCGTTTTCCTGCAGGCCGTACAAGTTGAACAGCACGAACACGACCGCGGCACATCCGAAAGTGATGTTCAGATTGCTGGTCGCCACGGGCGCTCCGGGAATGAGTGCCAGGATATTCGAGACGAATACGAACAAAGCGGATCCACCCACAACGTGGAAGTACTTCTTGGCGCGCACTGGGCCCATGACGCTCTTACAGAGATCATAGAAGTAGCCCAGGAAAGTCTCCATGAACGTGCGCAGGGTGAGCTTGTCCTCGGGCAGCACGGCCTCGTCGGGATTCGCCAAGCGCGCACGCACGGCGCCAGCGATGAGGAACATCAATACAAACACCAGCAGCGAGGCGATGAGCGGCTCCCAGCTGTGCCAAGTCGGGTCTTTTTGACCGATGAACGACTTGCCCAAATGATGGGCGTTGTGCTCCAGGTTCGAGCGGAACCCGCCCAGGAGAATGCTCAGCCAGTTGGAATGCTCAGGCATCGGCTTAGCCCTTCTGCTCCACAGGAGCGCTCGGCACCCCCCCGGTGATCACGATGCCGACCGGCAGTGCGCCCCAACCAATCGCGAAGGGGAACAACAGGATCCAGTCGCTGCGGACGATCACGTAGAGCGCCCCAGCCAGCAGCACCAGTTTTACCAAGACCACTGCCGCCCAGGGCAGGCGCGCGGCGCCACTCAAGAACGCGCCCACCACGCGGGAGACGGTCCACAAGTTGGCTGCGCCCAGAGCAGCTCCCAGAGCAACCGAGGCAGCGGCCTGCAGACCGTGCACGGCTCCGGCGCCGCTCGCGAAAATGCCGCCAACCACTAGCACGGCAAACATTGCGCGCCGGGCGGTGTCGTCAGGAGTCGCTTCGATTTCGGTTCGAGGAGTCATCGAGGTAGCGCTTTCGCGCCTCGCGGTCTTGGCGCTCGGCTTTTTCGGCTTCCGCGTTGGCCCGGTTGAGAGCCTGGATGACCGACCGGACACCGGCGGCTACGCCAAATCCAGTTCCCAAGAGGGCCAGCCAGGGCCCGGTTCCGAGCCATTGGTCTGCCTTGTTGCCAACCCAGAGACCGAGGACGATGCTCAGGACTAGCTCGAGACCGACCGTTCCGTAGGTACCGACGCCTTTCCAGTGATGCTGCACAACTGCCCTCGCGTGAGGGCTACCCGCCCGTGAGCGGGATTGGCACAATTTGCCCCCGCGGGGATGCGAGAGCGGCGCTCAATTAGCACGCCCAAAGCCTGGGGGTCAACGTCCCAGACGCGCCTGAAGCGACGACGAGTGCTATAGACAAAGCATGCGAAAAACAGGGGTGTTCGTCGCCATCGCTGTCGTCCTCGGAGCCGGCTCCGGGTTCGCCCAACCAGATACCGAGGAGCCGGGTAGTGAGCCCGTGGCAGCGCCACCGGCAGCAAACCCCCCGCCACCCGCCGCTGCCAGTGAAAAGCCTCCAGGCCCGTACTACAGCGAGCCCCCCGCCGGGCCGGGCGCTCCGCCCCCAGCCGCCCCCGGACAACCCGGCGCCCCGGGACAGTACGTGTACGAACCGCCGCCACCCTACGCAGTCTACGAACCACCGCCTCCTCCCAAACCCCGGCACATCACCCCAAAATACGCTTTGTGGCTGGGCGCACGGGCGGGCTGGTTCATTCCGTTTGGCAACCTCTGGACCGAGGGTGACCAGAACGGGTTCCGCGTCGACGACGTCAAGTGGTCACAATTCGCCGCAGCCGGACCGATGTTCGAGCTCGACCTAGGAGCGCGGTTAGGCAGGTACTACACCGTGTTCCTGCTGTGGGAGCGCGCCAATCTCGGTGCAGGCTCTGAGGAAATCCCTGCCCTCGGCAAACAAGAGGGCGGCGACACGGACTACTACGCGCTGGGTCTGCGTTTCTCGTCCAATCCGAATAAGGTCGGTTTTCTTACGGAAATCAACCTGGGCTATCGTCGCTTTCGCGCGACCTGGGACAGCGGAGCCGAGCTCAGAATGACGGAGGCGCCACTGGAGTTCCGCCTGGGGCTTGGCGCCGATATTCGACTCACTCGTTTCTTCTCACTATCCCCCCTCGTCACCCTAGGTGCTGGCTCGTTCGGAAGCGCCGAGTGGCTCAATCCAAACGGGTCTACATCAGACGCTTTCACCCGGGGCGACCACGCCGCCGGACACGGCTGGGTCACCTTTCAGCTCGGAGCCCACTTCGACATCGCGGGCAGCGACTGAATCCCCAGCAGTCGTGTTGGGCGGGTCAGCGCCCGCCGGCGATGCGCTCGGCTTCGTCGTACTGCGCGGCAATCACACGCAGTAGCACGGGAACGATGCCCCGCACGGCTTGGGCTCTGTGGCTGATGGCGTTCTTCTCGCTCTCGCTCAGCTCGGCCATAGACCGACCGTCGTGGTCCTGGACCAAGAACAGCGGATCATAACCAAAGCCACCGCTCCCCCGCGGGTCTCTGGAAATAGTGCCCTCGACCCGACCTTCGACGATCTGAACGTCGTCGAGCGCCCAAGGAGACGCCAGGGCGAGCACGCAGCGAAATCGAGCGGCACGTTTGTCGCCTTCGGCGTCCTCGAGCGCACGTAACAACTCGGCATTGTTCTCAGCATCCGTCGCGCGGTCGTGGGCGAAGCGAGCGGAGCGCACCCCGGGGCGTCCACCGAGGGCGTCGACCTCAAGACCACTGTCGTCTGCGATACAAATCAACCCCGTCGCCCGGCAAGCCGCGCTGGCTTTGGTGATGGCATTGCCTTCCAGAGTCTCGGCATCTTCGACCACGTTCAGTGGCGCTCCGAGGATGTCGCGCACCGTGAGCAACTCAATGGGCAGCTCTGAAAGCAGCGCGCGCAACTCCGCCAGTTTGCCTTCGTTCCCACTGGAAAGCGCGACTGTGACGGGTGACCCCATGCTGTTTTCTCTACCTCTGGATCCGCCGAAAAGCCACCGCACTAGCCACTAACACTCGATAGCGCTTCGACGCCGGGAGTTTCGGCTGGCGCCGTATCGACGGATTCCGGCAAATGCATCCAGAAGGTCGTACCGCCTCCTTCGGTTCCCTCACAAGCGATCGTCCCGCCGTGCGCCTCGATGATCTGGCGCGTGATGGCAAGCCCAAGTCCGGTGCCTTGGTGCTTGGTCGTAAAGAACGGCTCGAAAATCCGTTCACGTGCGGCAGCGTCAATCCCAGGCCCGTCATCCGCCACCCGCAGATCGACTCCTCCGCCCGCGGCTTCGGTCACCCGGACTTGAATCGTGCCACCTGCTGCAAGAACCTCCCGAGCGTTGCGCAGCAAGTTGTAGAGCGCTTGCTTGATTTGGGCTTCGTCCGCGAGAACCGCGGGCAGATCCTCTGCAATCGACGTTTCTACGTGCACTCCGTGTCGCTCGAGATCTCTCCGCATGAACTCGCATGCTTCCGCAACAATCACGCCGACATCCTCCCGTTCCGGCCGCAGGGGTTTCTGACGTGCCATGGACAGATACTGTCCTGACAGTGCCGTCAGTCGTTCCACCTCATTTTTGATGGCCCGGACGAGCACGCCAGACTCGGAATCCCCGGTTCCTGCCACCTCTTCCTCCAGCAGTTCCACGTTCAAGCCAATGGAAGAAAGCGGATTACGGATTTCGTGCGTCACGTGCGCCGCCATCTTGCCAATGGTTGCGAGTCGCTCTGCGGCCAAGAGTTGCTCGTTGGCCCGTGCAATCGCCGCGACCATGTCCTCAAAGGTCTGCGCGAGTTCGCCGATCTCGTCATTCGACAGCGCCACCGGCCTTGGCGTCAGGTCTCCCCGAGAGACTGCCATGGCGCGTTGTGTCACCGCTGCAAGCGGTGACAGCACTCGGCGCGTATACAGCGCCGTCATGATCCCCAGTAGCAACGCGAGCGCAGCCATTCCTACTAGAAGTTGAATGGCGAGGCGTTCCCGGGCGCGCGCGGCGTCGAGCAGCAAATCTAAATTGCCCTGCACGCGCTGCTCCAATTGGCTGAGCCGCTTTCGCGCCAGCGCGCCGCGCGTCACCAGCTTGTCCCGGGAAGCCTCGGCGTCGGTCGTTTCCCCCTTGGCAAGTGCACCAAATAGCTTGGCAAGCAATTCGCGGTCCTCGCGCATCGAGTTCTCAATGCCCGTGGTTTCCGTGGTTAATTCCCGGCCAACGCGCACCAGGCTTTCGTCCCCCGACGACATGAACGCGCGATCTAACGCGGCACGTACTTCGCCGAACATACGCGGCCGGCCGATGCGCATCGCAGTGTCGAACCATACGCGTTTGTCGGCAGGATTGCGCGCCGTCGTGATGTGGTTGAGCTGTGTGTTCCAAGTGTCCTGACTGGCAACCACGTCACGCAGCGCAAGGGATAGCGGCAGGTACCCCGAGCGGACCAAATCCGCCTCAGCGGCCGCGCGTCGGAGTGCAAATACGCCCCAACCCGCCACCACCGAGAACAGGACCGCGACCAAGGTGAAGGCGAGCAACACCCGGGTCGCGACGGTTCTCCTTCGGGCGGTTTCCGAGCTACTCATGTGCCTGTCGCTTGCGTCCGGTCATCGATAGCATAGCGCCAGGGGGCGTACTGACCGTTCAACTGGTCAGCGCTCGATCGACCAGGGTGAATAGATCGACGGCCTCGGCGCCGTTCTGTTGAAAACGCCGCAGGCTCTGCCCACAGGCAGTCACGACCGTGCCGCCGCCCAGGGCGCGGTGGTCATCAAGGCGCTGCTCTGCGATGCGCTCACTGGTACTCGGCGCGGTTTCCGGTAGTAGTCCGCCGCCGCCGCTACACACGGCGTCGCCGCGGCTACGCGCGAACTCCTGCACGGCCTCGCCCAAGACCCGATGCAAGATCGCCCTCGGTTCGTCATACAGTCCCAGCCCGCGCCCCAACTGACACGGATCGTGATACCGCATCGGTGCTCCCGATGTTTCCGGTGGGCAGCGTCCTAGTTTGTCGACGCCACGGGCGACCAACGCCACCAAGGATTCGGCCCCGCGCGACCCCAAGAATCGCGTGCAACCTGGATCCGCCGCGACGATGCGCGTCGTCCCGGCAAGCGCCTCAGTCAGTTTGTCCTGAGCCCGCGAGAGCCCCGCCTGGTCGCCTGCAAGCAAGAGTGGCAGCCCACAGCACGCGTCTACGAGGCGGACGGGGCCAACAAATGCCGCCGCGACCCGCACGATGGCTGCAGCCACCTCCGGCGCGTGAGTCGCATAGCTGCACCCAACCAAGAGTGCGATCTTCGAGTGCTCGTCAACGCTCTCGCTCTTGCCAAGGGACCGCGTCGCAGCTGCCAACCGCTCGGCATGCTGGTCGAAGCCGTCGGCTGTTTGCTTCGCCGCAGCAGGTGCTAGTCCAGCCGCGAAGTAGTCACCTCGCGCCATGGCGAGGGTCTCTGCCACGGGGTTTTCGTGGTCACAGTTGTCGCGACACGCCATGCAACCCGTGCAGGCCCAGGCCACCTCCGCCACATCGACGCTGGTCTCGACTTGGCCCCGCGCTGCCATCCAGGTCAGAGACATTTTGCCCCAGGGGGTCAGCGTTTCCCGGCGGTCCGCGGCGGACACGGGGCACACGGCGCGGCAGAGTTTCGGGCAGTAGGTGCAGTTATCCAGGGCCTTTTGCTGCTGGCTCGCGAGCGGTAATTTCGATTTCATTCGGTGCTTTTCTCCGAAGCCGGCCGCCCACGCTTGGTCTTTGCTGCTTTGCCCGCAGGGGCTTTTGCCGCGGCGCCCGTGGCACGCTGGGGCAAACGCAAGGTGAAGGTGGCCCCGTTTGGAGTGCTCGTTACTTCCACTTTGCCGTCGTGTTCGTCCACGATCTTCTTGACGATGGCGAGCCCCAAGCCCGTGCCCCCCTTCTTGTTTGCAGTGACGAAGGTCTGAAACAGGCTCGAAGTGATTGCTTCTGGAATACCGGGCCCCGTGTCAGCCACGCGAATGACGAGATCCGTTCCGTCCATTTCGCCACTGATGGTGAGCCGTCCTCCGGAGTCCGCCATCGCCTCCACGGCGTTCCGGGCCAGGTTGAAGATCGCTCGTGCCAAACGCGCCTCATCGAAGCGCGCGACGATCTTGCTGTCCACATTCACTTCGAGTTCCACCGCGCGCCCGTCCACTTCGTGGGTCAACTGGCGCGTCACATCTGCAAAGAACTTCTTCAAATACACCTTGCGAATGAATATAGATCTCTCCCCGCGAGCGAATTCGAGCACTTCTCGTTGCATGGCGCTGAGCGTGTCGAACTGTTTGAGCACTTCCTCGGCATACTCTCCGCGTTTTTCGACGGTGCTGGTGTCCACCATCAGCTGCACATAGCCACTGATGACAGTCATCGGCGTCTTAAAATCGTGGATCACCTGAGAGAGCAGCCGCCCGATGGTGGTCAGGCGCTCCGAGACTTCCCGCGCGCGACTGGCTCGATGCAGGCGCACCGCCGTTGCCGCGTTGGCCGCCACCAAGCGCAACAGAGACACATCTTCGTCCGAAAACCGCGACTCCTGCCCCTTGAACAGGCCCACGGCTCCCATGGACTGCCCGTCCCCCTCCAACGCCATGGCCAAAACCGATGAAAACTCGAAGGGATACTTGCCTTCTACCAACGCGCTGTAGCGCGGGTGTTTGCCGGCGTCTTCGATCAACACCGGCGCGTCGTCCGCCATCGCGACGCCCAGGAGGCCATCTCCAGCTTTAACGCCAACGCGGCTCAATCCGGTCGCAGCGGCGGGATCGTAAACATACAACACCTGATCGCCGCTCTCTTCCTCGATCAGCTGTGTCGCTGCCCCTTGGGCGTCGCACGCTTCAGTCACCAGGGACATCACTCGCAACAGCAAGCCATCGATGTCCGTGGCTCGCGCGGTCGCGCGTTCAAGCTCGAATAGCAGCTCCAAGTCTTTCAGCTTGCGCGCGAGCTGTTCGGTTGCATCCAGAAGTTGCTTGTTCTTCTGGATCAGCGACAAGAACAATCGCGAGTTGTCAATTGCGACGGCCGCTTGGGTCGAGAGCGCCGACACGAGCGCCTCATCCTCGGGAGTGAACTCCTCCGCCTCCATCTTGTTCAGCACCTGAATGACACCGATGGTACGGCCCAGATGGTTCTTCAGTGGAGCCGCCAACATACTGGTCGTGCGATACCCGGTCAGTGCGTCCCACTGCCGTTCAAAGCTAGGCTCTTGGTACGCGTCACGGAGCCGAAACGGTTTGCCGGTCTGCGCAACCTTTCCCGCGACGCCGTGACCGACCTTCAGTCGGATGCTGCGCACATTTTGGCCGACCACGATGCGACTGACGAGTTCGTTATTCGCGTCATCCAGCAGGTACAGGGTTGCGCGATCCGCCTCGAGCAGCTCAGTGACCTTGCCGAGGATCAGCTCCAGCAGGTCGTCCAGCTCCAGCGTCGTGCCAAGCGCGTTGCCTACTTCGCGCAGGGCGTCAGCAATTCGGCGCTCCCGCGCCAGGGCCGCCTCCAGAGCGCCCAAACGGGCAGTTACGTCGGCGCTGTCGACCACCACCCCAGAGTCGCACCGACTGGCCGCGCCGGGAAGGGCTGAGCCCATAGCAGAGTCGCTCTCTAGGTAGTGAGATGCGCTCCAGCTGCCGCGATTTCGTCCAAAGGTGGGCGCTAGAAACAAACGTTCAGACTCCAAGCGCGTGCGGACTGGCGAAAACGGCCAGTGTCGGCTAATGCCTGGCCATGGCGCTGAAGCAACTTCACCTCACGGTCCGGGGGCGTGTGCAGGGAGTCTATTTCCGCGCATCCGCCCAGCGGGAAGCGCGGCGACTTGGCCTTTCGGGCTGGGTCAAGAACCGGAGCGACGGCAGTGTGGAGATCCTGGCCGAGGGAGAAGAGATCTCCATCCGCGATCTCTACGGCTGGGCGCAAAAGGGGCCCGGCGCCGCGCGCGTGGACAAGGTCGAAACTCGTTGGCGGAGCTTCACCGGTGAGTTCCCGGATTTCCGAATAGTCGATTGAGACATTTCGTTCGTTCCGCCGTCGCTCGTTGGCCGGCCTACGGCGTGCTGGCATGGGCGCTCTCCATCGCCATCTTGCTGTCGTCCGGGCCCACGCACGCTGCGCCGGAAGCAGGCAGCCCGGCGCTCAAGCGTGCACTGCCGGAGCTGCCTGAGGTCCCCAAGCGGGAGCGCAAGCCGCCGAGCCCAGAGCAACTCGAAGAGCTCGACGGGCATCTCTCCCGGTTTCGCTCCAAGGATCCTCACGTTCGTCAAGTAGCACTGCGTGAACTCCTTGAGACCAGCCGCTCCCTCATTCCCGCCATCGACCAACGCTTGACCGAACTCGCGACGGGCTCCGATCGCGACGCCATGAAGCGGCTGCTCTCGTCGCTGCGCCGCAAGGCTCGCAGCGCAGAGCGTGAGAAGATGCGTGCTGAGGGCAAGAAGGGAAAAGTCACGACCCCGGACTATCTCGAACTGGTCGTGGAGTTCGCGCGCCCCGAGGACAAGATCTGGCAAGCACTCGTGGGTGTGCTCTGCATGAGCCGGATGCTCGTGCAGATCGGGTCCGTAGAAGCAACCCGCGAGCTCATCGACATTTACGTGCGTTTCGGCGAGTTCTTGCGGGTGGATGTGCAGCTTCAGCTGGAGAAGATGGGTGATAAGGCCATCGCCGCGCTCGTCGAAACCCGGCGCCACAAGGCGGAAAAGATCGCTCGCTGGGCAGAGCGGCAGCTAGATACCCTTGGCAAAGGCATCGTCAGCGAGGCGGTCCGCACCGAAGACCAAGAGGTATTGGCGGATGTCCTTCGCGCCTACGGCCGCATTCGAGAGCCGGACGCCGCTCGCATCGTGATTTCCTTTGCCAACAGTGAGCGCGCTCAAATCCGCCAAGCTGCACGCCAAGGCGTGGCCATGATGGGGGAGGTGGGCGCTTGGCAACTGCGCGACAGCTACGAGAACACGGTTGGCAAGAAGCCTCCTCGAGACTGGAGCTGGGATCGAACAGCGCGGGAGCTTTTCGGGGAGCTGGACCGCCTGCGGCTGGCCCAAGTCCATGAGTTGTTCGAAGCCGGGCTGGCCGCGGAACGCGACGGCAAACTCGAGGAAATGCGGATCGCCTATGACAAGGTCCTGGCGCGCAGCCCGCTATTCGAACACCGCGCAGAAATGGCGAAGGGATACGTTGCGTACGCCCGCAAGTTCCGAGAGGAACAGCCGGATCTCGCCCTCGACGCGGCGCGCCGCGCCAAGCGTGTGGCTGGCGCAGCCGAGCGCCCCAGCATCGAAGCGCTGGAGCTCAGCCTCAAGGCCGAGAAGCTGCTGAGCAAGGACATCGCCGATCAGACCCTGGTGACCCGCTCCCTGGAACTGGACCCCAACGACGCCGAAACCCGTGACCTCGCGGAGCGCCTGGAGCGGGGAGAGGTAAAGAAGCAGACCCGCGTCAACCGCTACGCCGCAGCCGGCGCCATTGGAGCCCTCGCCCTGATCGCCATCGGCTTTGTCAGCCTCCGCCGCGGGCGAGGCAAGGAAGAGGACGACAACCCGCGCAGCGCGCCGCCCGATCCGA
Source organism: uncultured Myxococcales bacterium (assembly GCA_937872925.1). GTDB lineage: Bacteria > Myxococcota_A > Polyangia > Polyangiales > Polyangiaceae > JACKEA01. The sequence continues at coordinate 22,375 of CALMUT010000100.1, forward strand.
CGAAGGACGAATTCAGCGTTGACGAGGCCGCTGAAACCGGTGACGCATCCGGCGACATTGCTGAAGCAGACGACGACGCGCCCGCGACGGACGACGACGCGGCTGCGACGGACGACGCGCCCGCGGCAGACGACGCGCCCGCGGCAGACGACGACGCGCCCGCGACGGACGACGACGCGGCTGCGACGGACGACGACGCGGCTGCGACGGACGACGCGCCCGCGACGGACGACGACGCGGCTGCGACGGACGACGCGCCCGCGACGGACGGCCTCGGCGGCGATCCGCAGGCGGACCCCGAGCCAAAACTGAAAGACCGACAGTAGCCGTTTCCCCACGCTGTCTTCGGGTGCATTTGCGCTCAGCAGCGCGTCGGATAGACTGCCGAGCTTCCTGCGTATGACTCTGGCTCTCGACTTCACAAGCAATCGCGACGTAAGCGACTCGATGATCGAGGAGGCGTTCGCCCCTGCACGAAACCTCACGGATCCTCCGCCCGGAGATCGGGTGTTTTCTTTGGTGTGGCGCATGGTCGAGGTCGCCGTCCCCGGAGACGGCGCGGGGCGCCTGTTGCAAGTATTGGCGCGCCTGGCAAAGGCGGGCTGGGTCGAGGGCGCACTCGACGTGCTGCTGCAGAAGCACGAAGACGGTACGGTGCTGGACGTGCTGGTATTCGACGGCCTTAGCTACCAGCGTTCCTTTCAGACCCTGCTCTTGCCGGTGCCGCTCTCCGAGTTCGTCGAATTTTTCGCGATGAACCAAAGCAATCTGGCACCGTTGACCCTGGTGCGAGACGTGCCCGGCGAAGAGCTGAACCTAGCGGCTCTGGACGGTCCGCCACCGAGTCAGTCCGGCCGGCCCGTTTTTCAGCCGGATCTGAGCCACAAGCCGACGCTGCGCCTGGAGCGCGTCACGGTCCCCGAAGAAGCGATCCCAAGTCACGTTGAGAATCCCCCACCCACCACGCGGCCGACCGAGCCCCACTACGCCAGAACCGTACGCATTCCGGCTGTTCGCTCCACGACCCAGGAGAGTACCGGTACGGACGTAGACGAAGACTGGGACTGATGGTCACCCCGGAATACTTCGAAACCCGAAAACAGATCCGAGACTATGTGCACGTTCTGGCAGGCGAGCTCGGGCTGCGCGTGGTGGAGCGCAAGTCCGGCATCATGCACGGCGCGTACACGGGGAGGCCTCTGGGCTTGGAAGGCAGCGTCGATGGCATGCCCGTTGCGGGGACCGTCGGCACTTCTTGGGGCCCGACGGTTCTTGTCGCGTTCGAGGTGGCATTAACGCCGCCGCTCTGGGTCGACCTTGCGGTGCGGGGCCGGGCGCTACCCCTGAACGACGCCGACGACTTCCTTGCCGAATTCGAGATCGACACCACCGACCGACGCTTTGCTGACGGACTATTCGACGCCGCTTTGAAACGCACGCTGCTCGACGCCAACCGTGCTGGCTTCTATCCCACAATCACCGACAGCCAAGTCACGCTGAACGCAACGGCGCTCGGCTCTCCTCGCGAGCTTCGAGATGCCTTCCGAGCCGTCATACGCATTGCCAAGATGCTACGCGATAGGCGCGACAAGTCCGCCCGCTCCAAACAGCACGCGCGCGTCGCCGACGCATGGTTGATCAGCGCGGGGCATTTCGGAGCAAAGCTCGACGAAGACACCTTGGAGCTCAGTCTCGAACTTGCGTACGGACGACTGGCGCTGCGTGCCGCGCACCCCGGCCTGCGCAGTTGGCGCACCGAGCTTGCTCTGGAACTGGACCCGCCGCTCGCGGGGGAGCTGCGCGTCACCACCTACTCTGGAAACCTGGAGCGCTGGTTCACGCCGGACATCAAGTTCGGCGAGCCCGAGTTTGACGACCGCTTCTTGGTCCGTGCAAGTTCACGCGAACTGGCCGAACGCGTGCTCTCATCCGAAGCGCGGGCCCACATGCTTAGTCTCGCGCGCTTCATGCCCGAGTTGCTCGTGACCGAAGGCGGCATCAACGCGACTCGGAACGGCCTTTTGGACTCGGTAATCGACACCAAGGCCATCGTCAGTGCGGGGCTCGCCGCGGCAGACGAATTTCTGCGCCAGCGCGATACCCGGAGCGCCTACAGGTAGCGGAATACTCATGGATCCTGGGGAAGAGTTCCGGCGTCAGCTCCGACGTACACCCGAGTCGCCGATCTCACCGGCGGGTCTGTACGTCGCCGCAGCCGCCCTGGCCGGATTCGGCGTCTTGACCTCGGCCATCGCACTGAGCGGCGCCATGCGCTGGTCCGGCCTGATCATCGTGCTGCTGGGCGTGGGCCTCGCGCTGCGCACGCGTTGGGCGGACCGTCGCAGGCGCTGAGCCAAACGCAAAAACGCGGCGGAGCGCTGTCGCTCGCCGCGTTTTCACTTGCCAAGATAATGTTCAGCCGGCTTCCGCGGCGGCTTCTTCTTTCTTGGTTTCCTTCTTGGCGGCCTTCTTGGGGGCTGCCTTCTTCTCGGGTTCGCCCTCGCCCTTGCCCTTGCCGGGCGCGACTTCGTCACTGAGCAGCTCTACGATGGCCATGGGCGCGTTGTCGCCACGACGGCGGCCGAGCTTGATGATCCGAGTGTAACCACCCGGACGATCCGCATAGCGCTTCGCCAGGTCCAAGAAGAGCTTCTCGATCAGATCGATCTTCTTGGGCTCGCCGTTCTCATGAATCACCGCGAAGCGACGCAAGAACTTGCCAACTTGCTGCTTGACGGCTTGGCGGCGCGCCCGATCCGCGATGCTGAGCTTGTCGAGGGGCGCGTAGGCCACGGGGCCCAGACGCCGAGCGCGTGTGATCATGCGTTCCGCCACGCGACGGAGTTCCTTCGCCTTGGCGTCGGTGGTCTCGATCCGCTCGTGGGCGAGTAGATTCGCCGTAAGCGCGCGAAGCATGGCGCGCCGATGGCTAGTGTTACGGCCGAACTGTCGGCCTGCATTTCTATGACGCATCGTCGTCTCCCTTGGATCCCGGCGCTCAGCCTTGCGCCTGCTGCTGCTTCCAGCGCTCGATCATCGCGGGCCAGTTATCGAGCTTCATGCCCAACGAAAGTCCCATGGTGCCGAGGATTTCTTTGATTTCTTTGAGGGACTTGCGACCGAAGTTCTTGGTCTTCAGCATGTCCGCTTCGCTCTTTTGAACCAACTCACCGATCAGGGCGATGTTCGCGTTCTGCAGGCAGTTCGCCGAACGCACCGAGAGCTCTAGCTCGTCGACGCTGCGGAACAGGTTCTCGTTGAGAGGCTCCTCTTCCTGGCCGGGCGCAGTGTAGGTGGTCTCTTCGGTCTCTTCGAAGTTGATCCAGATGGAGAGCTGCTCTTTGAGGATCTTGGCAGCAAACGAGACGGCGTCTGCCGGCTTCACGCTGCCGTTGGTCCAGACTTCGATGACCAACTTGTCGAAGTCCGTTTGCTGTCCCACGCGAGCGTTCTGCACGGTGTAGTTGACCTTGCGGATCGGCGAGAACAGCGCGTCCACCGGCATGGTGCCCAGGGGCATGGTTGCGCTCTTGTTGCGCTCCGCGGGCACGTAGCCGCGACCCACGTTGACCGTGAGCTCCATGGACAGCGGGCCCTTCTTATCGAGAGTCGCCACCGGGTGGTCGGGGTTGAGCACGGAGAGACCGTCCAGCAGCTGGATGTCGCCAGCGGTCACGATGCCGGGGCCTTCTTTTTCCAGGCGCACGGTGTAGGTCTTCGGGGTCTCGGCCTTGAAGACGACTTCCTTCAGGTTGAGGATCACGTCCGTGACATCTTCGACGACGTCCGGGATCGTGGTGAACTCGTGCAACGCGCCGTCCATACGGACCGCCGTGATCGCCGCACCTTGTAGGGACGCCAGCAGCACGCGGCGCAGAGAGTTGCCGATGGTGATGCCGAAGCCGCGCTCTAGGGGCTCGCAGGTAAACTTGCCGTAGAAATCCGAACCCGAGTCTTGCTCCAGCTGGATGCTCCGGGGACGAATCAAATCGCGCCAGTTGCGGCTCATCATTTGTGTGACCATTTCGGCTGTCCTTCCTGCGCTCTTCCGAGTGCTTTGGCCCCCGATTCCAGGGGCGCGTTATTGCGCGGCCGTCTCGACCACCATGAGGAACCCACTCCTCATTGGTGCTCCGCGGCCTGCCCGCTATCTCACCAACTTGACTACAAAACTTGCTCGGAGCCGAAGCTCCGGGCACACATCAGCGCGAGTAGTACTCAACGACGTACTGCTCACGAATCATCGGCTCGTTCAGCTCGTCACGAACAGGCATGCTCTTGACGGTACCGGCGAGGGCGTCTTTGTCGATGTCGAGCCACGACGGGGGCGTCTTGCTCTCGGCCTGAGCCAGAGCGGACGCAACGAAGGCAATCTTCTTGCTCTTCTCGCGGATCTCGATCTTGTCGTTCACGTTCACCCGGTAGCTGGGGATGTTGAGGCGCCTGCCATTGACCAGGATGTGGCTGTGGCGAACCAGCTGCCGCGCCTGGGGCCGACTGACGGCGAAGCCCATTCGATGCACGACGTTGTCCAGGCGACGCTCGATCAGGCCGAGCATTTCTTCACCGGTACGGCCCTTCATGCCGGAAGCCTGAGCGTAGTAGCCGGAGAACTGCTGCTCGAGCAGCCCGTAGATGCGACGCATCTTCTGCTTTTCACGCAGACGGAGGCCGTACTCGCTGAGCTTGATGCGCCCCTGGCCGTGCTGCCCCGGGGGGTAGGGACGCCGCGCGATCGCGCATTTCTCGGTGAAGCAACGCTCACCCTTCAAATAGAGCTTCATGCCTTCGCGGCGGCAGAGCTTACAAACTGGACCTAGATAGCGAGCCATATCGTTCTTTCCAAACTGCGAGCCGGCTTCGGCTCAAACCCGACGCCGCTTGGGCGGACGGCAACCGTTGTGGGGGATGGGCGTCACGTCGCGAATGATGCTGACCTTGAAGCCGACCTGCTGGAAGGCACGCAGTGCGCTCTCGCGCCCGGCGCCCGGACCTTTGACGAAGACGGCGACAGAGCGCACGCCGTGATCTTGTGCGCGTCGTCCGGCCTCTTCGGCGGCAAGCTGCGCGGCGAATGGCGTGCTCTTGCGCGAGCCCTTGAAACCACGGGACCCAGCGCTCGCCCATGACAGAACGTTGCCGTTCACATCCGTGATCGTGACGATGGTGTTGTTGAAGGTGCTTTTGATGTGCGCAATGCCCGTCGCGATGTTCTTCTTGACGGCCTTCTTCTGGGAGCGCTTCTTCGGATTTGCCATGGCTAGTTCCTAAGCTCAGCGCTTGATGCCCTTACGGGGCCCTTTTCGGGTGCGCGCGTTGGTGTGAGTTCGCTGGCCGTTCACGGGCAGCCCTTTACGGTGACGCAGACCGCGGTAGCAGCCGAGGTCCATCAGGCGCTTGATGTTCTGCTGGATTTCCCGTCGCAGATCACCTTCCACCTTGTAGCCACCCTCGATGGCGTCGCGGATAGCTTTCACATCCGACTCGGAGAGCTCGTCCACGCGACGGTTCACGGGAATGCCCGCCTTCTTGCAGATGTCATGGGCCGTTTTCGGGCCGATGCCGTAGATGTACGGCAGTGCGTACGCGATGTGCTTGCGACGTGGGAGATCGACTCCAGAGATGCGTGCCATTTTCTAAACCTTCAGCTTTCCTAAGTGCTTCTCTTCAGCCCTGCCGTTGCTTGTGGCGCGGGTTCTCGCAGTTCACACGAACGACACCCTTGCGGCGGATGACCTTGCACTTGTCGCAAATCTTCTTGACGCTGGGACGTACCTTCATGACCTAACTCGCTAACTTTCAAAACTTCCTAGTAACCTGGCCTCGGTTGGGGTCTTGGGGAGAGAGTCGAACTTCCACGCGGTCGCCGGCAATCAACCGAACCACCGTGTGGCGAAGCTGCGTGGACGTTCCCACGCGAACTTGGCGTCCATCGTCTAGGCGCACCCGAAACATTGCTTTCGGCAGTACCTCTTCGATCACACCTGTTGTCGTCTTCTCCGTTATTGACCCTCCGTTACCGCTCAAGTGCTTCGTTGATTCGAGCGGTCACTTCTTCCATGGAGCCGACGCCGTCGACTCGCTTGAGCAACTTGCGCTGCTCGTAAAAGGGCAGCAGAGCTGCCGTCATGGCGTCGTACTCGTCGAGACGTCGCCGTACTGTCTCCTCCCGGTCGTCGGGCCGTTGTTCAAGGTCGGCCCCCGGGGGCGGGAGAGAGTACTTCAGGTGGTAGATATGTCCAGTCTGTTTGTCGATCCGGCGCAGGGTGGCGCGCTCGACCAAAAGGTCTTTAGAAACGTCTATTTGCAACACATGGCTCAAGGGCGTTCTGCGCTTTTCCAGTAGGGCTTCAAGGGCCTCCGCCTGGGGCGTCGTGCGGGGGAAACCGTCGAGGATGAAGCCCTTCTTGGCGTCGTCAGCGTTCAGGCGCTCGTCCACCAGGCCGATCACCACCTCGTCGGGGACCAGCTTGCCAGAGTTCATGTACTCCTCGGCCTGCTTGCCCAAGGCAGTGCCTGCGGCGCGTGCCTCCCGCAGCATGTCTCCCGTCGAGATCTTCGGGATGCCGAAGCGCTCCGCAAGCACGCTGCCCTGAGTGCCCTTCCCACTGGCGGGCGGCCCCACCAGAACGATGCGATATCCCTCACTCATGTGGCCCTCCGTCCGGACAGACGTGTCACTTGCGGCCCGGTCAAGCCCTCGTAGCTGCGTGTGATCAAGTGGGCCTCAATTTGGCTCACGGTCTCCAGCGCTACGCCGACGACGATCATCAAGCTGGTGCCACCGAACTGGAACGGCACCCGGAGCGCCTGGCTGATCACCGCGGGGACGACACAAATCACGGCCACATAGATGGACCCGCCCACGGTCAGGCGAGTCAACACACGATCAAGATACTCGGCGGTATGGCGACCGGGGCGAATGCCCGGAATGTTCGCCTGCTGCTTCTTGAGGTTATCCGCCACGTCGACGGGTTGAAACGTCACAGCTGTGTAGAAAAAGCAGAAGAAGATGACGAGCGCGCCGAACAGCGTGTGAAATACCCAGTCGCCGCGGTTGAGGGACGCGGCGAATCGCGTCATGCCCGGGATGTTAAAGTTCGCGAGGGTCGTCGGGAAGAGCAGCAAGCTGGAGGCGAAAATCGGCGGGATCATGCTCGCCATATTCACCTTCAGCGGCAAATGCGCGCTGCGCCCACCGTAAATATGGCGACCCACTTGCCGTCGCGCGTACTGGATCGGAACCTGGCGCTGCGCTTTCTCGAAGAAGACGCACATGGCCACTGCGGTCATGATGACGGCGAGCAGAATCGCGATGGTCAGCGGCTCGATTTGGCCCGCGTTCGCAGACCAGTACTGGCCCATGCCGCTGGGAATGCCGCTAACGATACTGGCGAAAATGATCAGAGAAATCCCGTTGCCGATGCCGCGCTCGGTGGACTGCTCGCCCAGCCACATGATCAGCGCCGTGCCCGTGGTGAGCGTGATCATCGTCATCAAGCGGAACGGCCACCCGGAGTTCTGCACGACGTCGCCGAAATTGCCGCCCCCCATGTCAGCGTCGTTCAAGCCCTCCAAGTAGAGAGCAACGCCAAAGCTTTGGAACGCGGAGAGCAAAATGGTGCCGTAGCGAGTGTACTGCTCGAGCTTGCGGCGACCTGCTTCGCCCTCTTTCTTCATCTCCTCGACCTGCTTACTCACCATGCCCAAGAGCTGCATGATGATGCTGGCGGAGATGTACGGCATGATGCCGAGGGCGAAGATCGACAGGTTCTCAAGCGCGCCACCTGAGAACAGGTTGAAGAGTCCCAGCAAGCCACCTTGCTGGCTGATCACGCTCTTCATCACATTGCGGTCCACACCCGGGGTCGTGATGAACACACCCGCGCGATAGATCGCTAGGATGCCCAGGGAAAACGCAATGCGCCGGCGTAGTTCCGGAACCTTGGTGATGTTTGAGAAGCCGCCAATGACCGCCATGAATTACCTGGATGAAATCGGGGTTCTCTTGGTGAAGCTCGTCGGTTTTTGTCCGTGGCGGGCGGCGGTCACTCCGCTTGCGCGGCGTCCGCTTGTGCGGGCGGGACGGTTGTTTCGATCACAACGATCTTGCCGCCGGCCTTTTCGATCTTGGCTTGCGCAGACTTGCTGAAGCCATGGGCGCTGACGGTGAGCTTTTTCGTGAGCTCGCCTTCGCCCAGGATCTTGATGCGCGCGCCGCGCTTTTGCACAAGTCGGGACTCGCGCAGGAGCTCCTCGGTCACGTCCGTGCCCGCGTCGAAGCGTTCCAAAGCCGAAACGTTGATCGCGACGGTCTTGATGGGGAACGGCACGCGAAAACCGCGCTTGGGCAGGCGACGCTGGATCGGCGTTTGGCCACCCTGGAAATGCAGTTTGTGGAAATTGCCAGGCTGGCGCGCTTTTTGGCCCTTTTGGCCGCGGCCGCCTGTTTTGCCCAGACCACTGCCGATGCCGCGGCCCATACGCTTCTCGCGGGTGCGGCCACCGTCCGGCGGTGCGAGACGAGAAAGAATGTCGCTCATGACTTCTTCTCCTGCACCTCAACGAGGTGCATCACTTTCTTGACCATGCCGCGGAACGAAGGGGTGTTTGCCACTTCGACCTTGGACCCAATGCCCCGCAGGCCCAGCCCCTTGAGGACTGCGCGCTGGGGGTGCGGGCGACCGATGGCGCTCCGCACCTGCGTTACTGACAGTTTCTGCGTGTTCACGACGTCACTCCACCACTTCCATCCGAAGACGACGCAACGATGGACTGTGCAACTGCGGCGCGGGAACTCATGCGCTGGATGGGATAGTGCACAGTCACTGCGTCAACGTCCTTGTCGCGGGCGCCAGCGATATCTGCGGGCGTGCGCAGGGATTTGAGCGCCTCCATCGTCGCGTTGACGACGTTGTACTTGTTGGCGGAGCCAAGGCACTTGGTCAAGATATCTTGAATGCCAGCGGACTCAACGACCGCGCGCACAGGCCCGCCGGCGATAACGCCCGTACCTGGAGCAGCGGGGCGCAGCAGCACACGACCAGCACCAAACTCACCGATCGCTTCGTGGGGAATGGTCGCGCCGATCATCGGCACCTTGACCAGATTCTTGCGAGCCTGATCGTTTCCCTTGCGGATCGCCTCAGGCACTTCGTTGGCCTTGCCCAGGCCGACGCCGACATGTCCGGACTCATCCCCAACCACCACCAGGGCGGCGAAGCTGAATCGACGACCACCCTTGACCACCTTCGCCACGCGATTGATGTGGATGACGCGCTCTTTCAGCTTTTCATCGTCGTATTGCTCGAATGCCATTTTCTTGTTTCCACTCTGAATCAGAAGGAGAGACCGGCCTCGCGCGCCGCATCCGCCAACGCTTTTACGCGCCCGTGATAGAGGTAGCCGTTGCGATCGAATACGACCTTGGCGACTTTCTTCTCAAGACACATCTTGGCGAGCAATGCGCCCACCTTCTTCGCTGCGTCGGTCTTGGTATCTTCACCCAAGGTGGGCTTCAGATCCGGGGACAGAGTCGAGGCCGCAGCAATGGTCTTGCCAATGCCGTCGTCCACGACCTGTGCGTAGATGTGCTTCGAGGTACGAAACACCGTAAGGCGCGGACGCTCGGTTCCGCCGGATATCTTATTGCGAATGCGCAGCTTGCGCCGATCGCGTCCTGTTAGCTTTCCGTGCATGTTCTAGCCCTGCCTAAACCTGAATTACTTCTTGCCGCCCTTGCCGGCCTTACCGGCCTTGCGGCGGATTTGCTCACCCCGGAATCGCACGCCCTTGCCGGCGTACGGTTCAGGCGGTCGGAATGCGCGGATGGTCGCAGCGGCCTGTCCCAGGGCCGCGGCGTCCGCGCTCGCTAGGATGAGCACTGTTCCCTTGCTGTCACCCGGAATGGTCGCGGTGATCTCTGCGGGCAAATCGAATTCGACGGGATGAGAAAGACCGAGCTGGAATACCAGCTTCTTGCCCTTGAGCTCACAGCGGTAACCGGTGCCGTGCAGCTCCAGGATCTTCTCGTACCCCTCAGCGGCGCCCTTCACCATAGATGCGACGAGCGCTCGGCTCAGGCCCTGCAAGCGGGCTGCCTCGTTCTCCGCGGCCGTGGCGTCGATGACGACGTTGTCGCCGTCTTTCTTGACGACCACGATCTCGGGGATCGAGCGCGACAGCTTGCCCTTCGGCCCCTGCACCTCGACCTTGCCGGGGGTGATGTTGATGGTCACGCCTTTGGGCACCGGGACGGGGCGCTTGCCGATGCGTGACTCTTTACGAACTTGCGCTTCCATCACCAAACCTCACACAAGAGTTCGCCGCCGACGCGCTTGCGACGGGCTTCGCCGTCGGTCATCAGCCCTTGGGACGTGCTGAGGATCGACACACCCAAGCCGCTGAGCACGCTCGGGATCTCGCTATGACGCACGTAGACCCGACGACCGGGCTTGGACACGCGCTTGAGGCCGCGGAACGCTGCTTTGCGCTCCTTGGTGTACTTGAGCACGATGGTCAGAGTCTCCCGGGGTTGCGTGCCGATCTTCTCGGTGCGCACGTCAGCGATGTAGCCCTCTTGCTTGAGCAACTGGGCAACAGCAGCCTTCAGCCGGCTGTGCGGGACGTTCGTGAACTCATGGCGCGCCAATGCCGCGTTGCGGATACGTGCCAACAGGTCGGAAACAGGGTCGGTCAACATGGCTCTTACCAGCTCGCCTTGGTCAGGCCGGGGAGTTCACCCTTGAGCCCCAAGAGGCGCAGGCAAATCCGGCAAAGTTTGAAGTCTCGGTAGTAGGCGCGGGAGCGTCCGCAGACCTGGCAGCGACTATTTGCCCGAGTGGAAAACTTCGGCACTCGGTTGAGTTTCGCCCATTGAGATGCGCGTGCCATTTTTCTCGATTCCTTGCTTGCTCAGTTACGAAACGGCATGCCCAAAAGCTTGAGAAGCTCGCGAGCTTCCTCGTCGTTTTCGGCCGTGCTGTTAATGGTGACGTTCATGCCCTTGACCTTGTCGACACCGTCGAAACTGATCTCGGGGAACACGATCTGCTCACGCAGACCCAGGGTGTAGTTGCCAGCGCCGTCAAAGGCGCGGGGGCTGACGCCGCGAAAGTCGCGGACGCGGGGTAGGCTGAGGGTGATCAAACGGTCCAAGAACTCCCACATGCGTTCCTTGCGCAGGGTGACCTTGGCCCCGATGGGCATGCCTTCACGCAACTTGAAACTGGCGATGGACTTCTTGGCACGGGTCACCACCGGCTTCTGGCCCGTGATGGTCGCGAGTTCGACAACGGCAGAATCCACCAACTTGGGGTTCGCCACGGCTTCCCCGAGCCCCATGTTCACGACGATCTTCGTGATCTTGGGAACCTGCATCGGGTTCTTGTAGCCAAAGCGCTTCATGAGCGCCGGGACCGCTTCCTTTGTGTACTTCTCCCGCATGCGCGGCGCGACTGTCTCGGTCATGCGTTGTCCTCTGCGGCGACGATGGTGGCGCCACTCTTGGCGACGCGGACCTTGGCGCCGTCCTTTTCCTGAATGCGCACGCGTGTGGGCTTTCCGCCCTCCGGATCGACCGGCATGACGTTGCTGAGATGCAGGGGTGCCTCGACCTCCAAGATGCCACCGGGGCCCGCCTGAGTGGCCCGCATGTGACGCTTGATGCGATTGACGCCCTCAATCACAACACGGTCCTTGTCCTTGAGTAGCCGCAGCACCTTGCCGCGCTTACCCTTTTCGTTGCCGCTGATCACGACAACTTCGTCTCCGACTCTAACGCGCTCCATGTCTAACTCCCGAATCCTGACTCCGTGACCCTCAGAGAACTTCCGGTGCCAGGGAAATGATCTTCATGAACTTCTTGCCGCGAAGCTCGCGGGCAACCGGCCCAAAGATGCGTGTTCCAACCGGCTCCAATTGGGCGTTGATGAGAACAGCGCTGTTGTTGTCGAACTTGATGTAGGTGCCGTCTTGTCGGCGATACTCGCGCTTGGTGCGCACAACGACGGCCTTGGCGGTTTCGCCCTTCTTGACCTTGCTGCCCGGCAGCGCCTCTTTGATGCTGACGACGATGATGTCGCCGAGGGCTGCATAGCGCCGTCGTGACCCGCCGAGCACCTTGATGCACTGCACCAGCTTGGCGCCAGAGTTGTCGGCGATGTCCAGAAAAGATGCTGTTTGAATCATGACGGCAAACTCCTCAGGAAAGCTCTTGAGCGGGGCGCTCTAGCAGCTTGACGACCTGCCAACGCTTGTTCTTGGACAGGGGCCGATGCTCCACGATTTCCACGCGATCGCCCTTGCGGTACTCGTTCTTCTCGTCGTGCGCCTGGTAACGTTGACGGACACGGACGTACTTCTTGTACATCGGCTCCATCTTGAAGCGGACCACTTCGACAATGATGGTTTTGTCCATCTTGTCGCTCCGAACGCGACCAACCAAACGTCGCTTGGAGGGGGCGCCCGAAACTGCGGGGGCGCTCGTATTCGCTGTAGCTTCCGTGCTCATGCTTGCGACTCCTTGACGCGACGCTCGTGCAACACTTGGTTAATCCGCGCCAGATCCTTGCGGGTCTTGCTAAGCAGACTCGTGTCGTCGAGCTGTCCCGTGTAGTTCTTCATGCGATACGAAAACAGGTCCTTGCGTAGCGCGCTCTGCAGCTCGCTAAGGTCCTCCGTCGTGCGCTCTTTGAGTTCACTGCCCTTCATCACAGATCTCCTCGGGCCAAAAACTTCGTCTGCAGCGGCAGCTTGCTCGATGCCAGCTTGAATGCCTCGCGGGCCAGATCTTCCGGCACGCCGGCGATCTCGAAGAGCACCCGGCCAGGCTTGACCACGGCCACCCAGAACTCCACGGCGCCCTTGCCGCTACCCATGCGGACTTCCAAGGGCTTTTTGGAAACGGGCTTGTCCGGGAACACGCGGATGAACAAGCTACCAGCGCGCTTCACGTGACGCTGAATCGCCATACGTGCCGCCTCAATCTGGCGACCCGTCAGCCGACCGCGATCCACGGCTTGCAGCGCGAAGTCTCCAAAGGACACATCGCTGCCGCGCCAGGCCAGACCTCGGTTTTTGCCCTTCTGGGCTTTGCGGAATTTAGTTCGTTTGGGTTGCAGCATGGCTCGCCTCTTCGGGCTGGCTTACTCGGGGATCCGGCGGGCCTTGCGCTGCAAGACTTCGCCTTTGAAGATCCACACCTTGATACCGATAATGCCGTAGGTGGTACGTGCTTCTGCGAGACCGAAGTCCACATCCGCACGCAGGGTGTGTAGGGGAACGCGGCCTTCGCGATAAGTCTCGACGCGACCCATCTCGGAACCGCCAAGGCGACCGGCGCAGCGAATGCGCACGCCCTTGGCGCCGAACTTCATCGCCGTCTGCAACGCCTTCTTCATGGCGCGACGGAATGCGATGCGACGCTCAAGCTGCGTTGCCACGTTCTCAGCGACGAGTTGCGCGTTGGTCTCCGCCTTGCGCACCTCTTGAACGTCGATGAAGACCTCGTTGCTCGTGAAAGACTGGACACCGGGGAACTTCGTCTCGCCCTTTGCGGCGGAATCCAAGTTGCCGCTCTTTAGGATCTCGATGCCCTTGCCACCCTTGCCGATGACCATGCCGGGCCGAGCCGTGTAGACGATGACCTTCGCCTTGTTTGCCGCGCGCTCGACTTCGACGCTCGCGACGTTAGCGTTGTACAGGTAGTCCTTGACCGCCCGCTTGATGCGAATGTCCTCGTGCAACCACTTCGTATAGTGGGTGTCTTCGTACCACTTGCTCGTCCACGTCTTGATGACGCCGAGCCGAAAGCCATAAGGGTGAGTCTTTTGTCCCATCGTTAGTCCTCAGCGTTCATCCAGCTCGATGATGATGTGGCTCATGCCTTTGGTGACCCGAGTCGCGCGGCCCATGGCGCGGGGGCGCCAGCGCCGCATGTGTTGATCCGGGGCCTTGTCGACAGCGGCCTTGCTTATGTACAGCCCGTCGACGTCCACATTGGGCCGAACGACTTTGGCGTTGGCGACTGCGCTCGCCAGAAGTTTTTTTACGACCGGCGCGCCTGCCTTCGGAACGAAGTCCAAGAGCTGCAACGCTTCCGCTGCGTTCCGATCACGGACGAGGTTGATCACCATCCGCGCCTTGCGGGGGCTGATTCGCTGAAAGTTCGCTTTTGCTCGGCTAATCATTGCGACATTCCTGTGTGCACCTCGGCCGTTACCGAGTCGTCGCCCCTGCCTCGGAAAATTCCGACGCGAAATGCTTTGAGGGGCGGCCCCATGTCGGCCGCCTTTACGGGCGACCTGAACCGCGGATTTCGCGGCCTTCCACGCTGTCCGGGCAACTCGAGGTCACACGGGGGTCGCGCAGAAAAAGGGGACCGCTAACTAGCAGAGCCCTTGAACCTGCGCAAGCCTTCTCAAACCCCTAAAACCATGGAAAAAACACTGCTCAACTGTTCCCGACTGTCCCTGCGCACCCGGCCGGACCGACGATTCTCGGACGCTTGGGGGTTGGCGCGAAAAAACTTCGTCGGTTAAGGTAGTCTGTTCGAATCGCTTGCGTACTTGATCGTCAGACGAGGGTTATCGTTTAGACCGTGGGGACCGCCCGTCAATGGGGTTCCGCCCGGTCGCTTTGATGCCGAAAAACCGAAGGAGGGCTGCTTAATGCAACTCAAGCTAGAGAAATTCTTGAAAATCACCGCCGTTTTGGCCTCCGCCGGCGCTTTGGCCGTCGGCTGTACCGTCAACCAGGACGTTGACGACAATCCCAACACCGGCGGAACCGGTGGTGGCAGCGCCGGAACCGGTGGTGGCGCCGCAGGCAGCGCGGGCAGCTCCGGCTCCGGCGGAACCGCAGGCAGCTCCGGCTCCGGCGGCACGGCCGGTTCTTCGGGTGCGGGAGGCTCCGCTGGCGCGGACGCCGGCACTGAGTGCCTGGGCGACACCCTGAGCAACCCCGACGCAGGCGTCGAAGGCGGCCCCTGTGGCAACCTCACCTACATCGCGACCACTTGCCCGGGCCCGGACGCGGGAGCCGAGGGGGCACCTTCCCCGGACGGCGTCGTGCTCTGCGACTACATGCATGCCCACGGCCGCGCCGGCGTGACCGAGGAGCTCTTCAACTGCCTCAACGCGCTGCCCGCCGCCTCGGCGTGCGACGCATCCCACACCACCGGTGTGAACGCCTGTATCTCCAGCGTGTTCCCCCAGGCGTGCGACACCGGCGGTGTCACGTTCCCCGACGCGGGCGTCGTCACGTGCCAAGACGTGGCCACAAGCTGCCCCGCCGTCAGCGGTGGGACCGTGGGCATCACGGCAAACGAGTGCCAAGACTCGATCAACGCCATGAACCCGCAAACCCGCATGGACATCATGCAGTGCTACAACGACGCCGCCCCCGCGACCGGGGACTGCGCCGATGACTTCACGGCCTGCGTGTTCGCCATCGACAACTACTAACCAAACGTCAAACAGCGCGTACGAGCCCTGCCGGGAAGGTGGGGCTCGTCGCATTTTGTGAGCGTGGGAGTGAGAGTGGGCGCGAGAGCGAGAGCGAGAGCGAGAGCGGGCGCCGGCGCGGGCGTTGACGGCGCTTCAGTTCTTTAGCAGCCACCCAAACAAGCAGAGCGACGGGGCCGGGGCCCCGGAGCGAGGGGGTTCGGCGGGGGAAGCTTCCCCCGCTTCCGGGCCAAACAGATCCACGATCAGGCGCGATCCGACGACGACCCGTGACCCGCGACGACACAAAGACTCTTGGCCCAATGCCGACCCACGTGACCGCGCAAGAATAAACCCACGTGCGCCAATTCCGTCACGACGCGTCAGCCCTTTAGCAGCCACCCAAACAAGCAGAGCGACGGGGCCGGGGCCCCGGAGCGAGGGGGTTCGGCGGGGGAAGCTTCCCCCGCTTCCGGGCCAAACAGATCCACGATCAGGCGCGATCCGACGACGACCCGTGACCCGCGACGACACAAAGACTCTTGGCCCAATGCCGACCCACGTGACCGCGCAAGAATAAACCCACGTGCGCC
>CALMUT010000101.1 GCA_937872925.1 uncultured Myxococcales bacterium
GGGATATATGGGTTTTGTGGGCGGGGGGGGCGGGGTCGTCCCCCCCCCCGCCGGGGCTGTGCATGGCCGGCCGGGGTTTTCTACATGTCGTTCGGCGGCGGCGAGCCGCGCGTCACTGTACCGAGACGCTGCGGCGGTGCCGAGCGCGGGTCACTACACCCGCGACCCTGCGGCGCGCCGCGCGTTCACTCCGACCTAGGGTCAGCTTGCGGACTTCTTGCGTCCAGTTGGCTTCTTCTCGGACTTCTTCTCTTCCACGCGGCGCTGGTCGCGCTCCTTCTTCTTTGCTTGGCTCCTGCGGCGGCGCATCTTGGAAGACCTACGGCGATCAAAACGTCCCATGCTCAGACTCGTCCTTTTCTCAATCCTGCGTCGCTAAAACTGCGTCGCGACGGGCGTCAATAGCGGAAAGGCGCAGGCGGCGCCAGCCCGACGTGGTTGGGGAGCCGTAAACTAGACGCTCAGCCGCTGGACGCGTCTTCGAGCGTGCGCTCGCGGTCGCGAACCTCAAGGCGATACCGGCTGTTTACGGTTTCTATGTAGAACACGTCGCTCGAAGCCAAGCGCAGCACGCGCTTCACGGGCGTCGTGACGTATTCGTGCATGCCGTCCGAGAATTCGATCACCACGACCGAGCCCTTTCGAGGAGCTCGGACCAGTCGCCCCGTCACTGCGCGGGACCCACGACCGAGCTTTCGCAACACGACTTGCACCAGATTACTTTAGCAACCAATGCCGTCGAGTCCAACCCCGGGAAGCCCTGATCTGAGGGAAAATCCTCCTGCCGCGCTGCCGGGGCGGCGGCGTGGGGCAAGGTCGTCCACCCACCCACATGGACGGATTTTTGGCTGCCACTGAAAAGCGACTTGGGCCGTTTTGCGGCCAGGAAGGTCGCGGCCAGCGCATGCCTGCGCGTGCGAGCAGCGATCCGCCCTGAATCAGGCCTCAAGCTCAGGCCCCAAGCTCAGGGAGGCGAGACGCCCTTTGCGCCCTTCTTGGAGAAGTAGGCCCGCAAGACGTTGCGCGCGAGCTCTGGCCCCTTGATGCGCCAGGTGGGCGTGTTGACCACCAGGGCGGAAATCGCGATTTCCGGCTTTTCCGCGGGGGCAAAGCCGATGAACCAAGTGTAGTGGCGATTGGCTTTGTGTTTGGTCAGCGTGCCGGTTTTGCCGGCGACGGTAATGCCGGGCAGGAACGGACGGCCACGACGATCGTGGAAGCTCTTGAATGCCGATCCGTTCTGCGTCGTCTGGATCATCATCGTCGTCAGCTCGGCGGCGGTCTCTGGCTTCACGGTACGGCGGAGCACCATTGGCTCTCGGGTGTCTTCCCAGAGCTTCTCTTTGCCTTTGTGAATGGACTGCACGATGCGCGGCTCTAGGGTAACGCCGCCGTTGGCCACCGCTTGAGCGATGGTCACGGCCGCCAAGGGCGAGAGCGTCGTGTGCCAAAAGCCGGCGCTGGCGCGCGCGAACTCCAATGGGTCGTTGGGTATCTCGATTGTCGGAGCTTCGTTCACAACCGGGAACGGCACGGACGCGCCAAACCCGAATGCACCGCCCATGGCCGTGACGTCCTCTGGCGTGAGGTGCTTTTGCGCGAGGCGCCCGTACACCACGTTCAGGCTGCGCCCCATCGCCATGGCCAGGGTCGCACACCACTTATCGCGAGCCGGGTCGTCGCGGAGCTCGTCAGCCATGAGCCTGCTCCTGCCACCGCGGTAGCACTGCTCGGTTTTGGCGTTCAGCCCGGCTTTTTCTACGAGCGCCGCACTGGTGATCACTTTGAAGACGCTCGCGGCGGGGGGCTCCGCCTTGGCGTTGACATCAAACTTGGCGCCCTCGTTTACGTAGCTAGCGTACGCCAGAATCGATCCCGTCTTCACATCCTGCACCACGACTCCCGCCTCGGGGACGCGGTACTTCTTCATCTCCGTAAGCGCTGCACGCTGGATGACGGGATCCAGGGTGAGTTCTGCGTGGCGACCGTCCGAGAGCGGCGCCAGCACGCGCCGTGGCCGCAAATCCAAACGCATCAGATCGAATCCTTCAAGATTCGGTCCCGCCTTCGGCGCGTCTGCCGCGCGCGGTGCGATCTTGCGCAGGGCGCCTTGGAGGGCGATGTCGCCACCCACTCCGGGCCCCAGGGCAAAAACCAGCCCCGCCGCAGCGCCTATGCCAATCCAGCGGGTCCAACCACGCATGCCATCGGGTTACCGGCGCTGGGCTGTTTCGGCCAAGAAAGGTGCGATCTACCGCCGCCCGGGCGGGAGGTCCGGTCCGGACCCGTGGCTGCCCGACGGGAAAGCTCCGTCCTTGCCGGGACAACCTGTGCCTTCGGGGATATCCTGAATGCGATATCCTGGTGCTCGCCAGCCCAGCCACCCGCACATCAGCACCCGGAGACCCAGCGCCCAAAATGAGTGAAGCCCCGCATAGCGAGAGCCTGGAAGTCGAAAACACCTCCGTGCTCATGGCGCTGTCGGGTCCGCAGAGCGCGCTGCTTGGAGAGCTGTCCCGCCAGAGCGGCGCCGAGGTCAGCCTGCGAGGCAATACCATCTACCTCTCTGGAGAGGAGAGCGACGTGCGCGTGGCGCGTCGCTTCTTGTCGGATGTCGCGACGTTGGTCAGCAAGGGCTACGAGATCGGCCCCAACGACGTCGCGCGAACCGTGCGCGGGCTGCGCCAGGATCCGGGCAGCACGCTGGTGGATCTGATCGACGAAGTGATTCTGATCACGCCGCACCGCAAACCCATTGCGCCCAAGGGGCAAGCGCAGCGTCGG
The DNA here is from genome assembly GCA_937872925.1 of uncultured Myxococcales bacterium. Taxonomy (GTDB): domain Bacteria; phylum Myxococcota_A; class Polyangia; order Polyangiales; family Polyangiaceae; genus JACKEA01. The sequence goes on from CALMUT010000101.1 coordinate 2,785, forward strand.
TACATCGAGGCCATCCGCCAACACGACCTGACCTTCGGGATCGGTCCGGCAGGCACCGGCAAGACTTACCTGGCGATGGCCATGGCCGCCAGCGCGTTGATACAGAAACGCGTCAAGCGCATCATCTTGACCCGCCCCGCCGTCGAGGCAGGAGAGAAGCTCGGTTTCTTGCCGGGGGATCTGGCCGAGAAGGTCAATCCGTATCTGCGACCCTTGTACGACGCCCTGCACGACATGTTGGACTTCGACAAGATCGAACAACTGCGCGAACGCGGTCAGATCGAGGTGGCGCCACTTGCCTTCATGCGTGGACGCACGCTGAACGACTCCTTTGTGATCTTGGACGAGGCGCAAAACGCTACCTCGGAACAAATGCGGATGTTTTTGACGCGACTGGGTTTCGGTTCGAAGGCGTGCGTGACCGGCGACGTCACCCAAACCGACTTGCCGACCGGCGCTCGGAGCGGTTTGCGCGAGGCCAGTGAGCTACTGTCCGCGGTTCCCGGCATTGCATTCTGCGCGTTCACAGACGCGGATGTCGTAAGACACTCCCTGGTACAAAAGATTGTGGTTGCGTACGAAAAGCGCGACGCTGAGTTGCTACTTGAGCAAGAGCGGCGCCGCGAAAGCAATGGGGGCGCACGCTCTGGACGTTCAGGGTCGCGGCGAGACGAGGAAGAATGACGTTGAGCACAGAGAGTGGGGGAAAGGCGCCGCGCGCGTTGAGCGCGACTGCCAATGCGGCGGTTGAGGGCATGGAGGCGATGGCGGATGCCTTGCGTCAGCTGCCTGGGCTCACGGGCGTGACCGTCGTGCGGCCGCATCCACTATTGTGCATGGTGAGGAAGGAAGACCACCGCGTGCTTCTGGCACCGGGCATCACCTGGGAAACTGGGCGGGAGCTATTCGCACCTTACGCAGACGCACTCGCGGCCTACGAGATGCGTCTGGTCTTGGTCGGGAGCGTCGACAGCACGGCACTTTCGGAGGCTCAGAATCGCGGGCTGTTCGCAGTTCTGAACGAAAACGCGCGGCCCGCGGAGATTTCCGTTGCCCTGGAGCAAGCCTTCGAGCTGATGCAGATCAAGGCTCGCAGCGAAAGTCGCGGCAAGTGGCTCAGTCGCTATCGGTACGAGCTTGGTGAGTTGATCGAGATCGCCCGAGCCCTGACCACGGAACGCGAGATTGCCAAGCTGCTGCATTTGATCTTGGAGAAGAGCCGCTTCGTCACCGGAGCTGACGCGGGAAGCATGTACGTTGTGGAAGGCAGCGACCCGGACCCGTCGCGACGGGAGCTTCGCTTCAAAACCAGTCAAAACGACTCCGTGTCTTTCGATTCACGGGAATTCACCATGCCCATCAGCCGCCGCAGCATGGCAGGCCACGTGGCCCTGGAGAAAACCACGCTGCGGATCGACGACGCCTACGAGATGCCACCTGGCTCGCCCTTCAGCTTCGATCGTTCTTTTGACGAGAAGGTCGGTTACCGCACCAAGAGCATGCTGTGCACCCCTCTGATCAGCAAAGGCGGGGAAGTCATTGGCGTCTTGCAGCTGATCAACAAGAAGAAGGAGCCCAGCCAGAAGCTAACTTGCCCGGAAGACTGTGAGCGCTGGGTGGTGCCCTTTGACGACCGCAGCGAACAACTCCTTTTGACCCTGGCTGCGCAGGCCGGCATCGCCCTCGAAAATGCGATCCTCTACGAAGAGATCCGAACCATTTTCGAAGGCTTCGTGCGCGCAAGCGTAGACGCAATTGAACAGCGGGACCCGACGACCAGCGGTCACAGTCGCCGCGTTGCCGATCTCACCGTGGGCCTGGCGCAAGCCGTCGAACGAGAAGACACGGGGCCCTACAAAGACCTGGTCTGGCAGCCCGAGGACTTGCGCGAAGTGGAGTACGCCTCCCTGCTGCACGACTTCGGCAAGATCGGCGTTCGTGAGCATGTCCTGGTCAAAGCCAAGAAGCTGTACCCGCACGAGCTGGATTCGGTTCGAGCGCGCTTCGACTTCGTGACACGAACCGTGGAGTTGGACGTGCTGGAACGGAAGCTTTCCGCCATGGAGCGTGGCGCTTCAAAAGACGAGCTTGCGGCCTTCGACCAAGAGCTGGTCGAGCGACGTGCGCAGTTGGACGAAGCCTGGCAGACCATCACCCACGCCAACGAACCCACCGTGTTAGCCGCTGGAGACTTCAAGAAGATCGCGGACCTGGGGCGCCAAGTGTACGCCCGCCTCGACGGGAGCGAGGCGTCTCTGCTCGGCGAACGCGAGGTGAAGTCCCTGAGCGTGATGCGCGGCTCGCTCACGCCAGAGGAGTACGACGAGATCCGGAGTCATGTGACCCATACCTTCCGATTTTTGTCCAAGATCCCCTGGGGCAAGACGTTTTCGCGCGTCGCGGTCATCGCTGGCGCGCACCACGAGCGCCTCAACGGCACGGGCTATCCCAACCGGCTCCACGCTGCGGAGATCCCCATCCAATCCAAGATGATGACCATCAGCGATATTTTCGACGCGCTGACCGCCAGCGACCGCCCGTACAAACGTGCAGTGCCCGTTGAAAAGGCCCTCGACATCCTCAATCTTGAGGTCAAAGACGGCCACATCGACGCCGAGCTGGTCCGCATTTTCAGGGACGCCCAGCCCTGGACGGCGATCATGGGCGACCGACAATAGAAATGGTACTCGGCCGGCATGGCCGAAATACTCCACATCCACGCCCGTGAAGTTCTGGACTCCCGTGGCAACCCCACGGTCGAAGCCGAGGTCGTGACGACCGCAGGCGAAGGTCGCGCTGCGGTTCCCAGCGGTGCGTCCACCGGTGAACACGAAGCACTCGAGATGCGTGACGGCGACAAGGCGCGCTTCGGTGGCAAAGGCGTGCTGAAAGCCGTCGCCAGCGTGAACGACGTCATTGCGCCCGCGCTGATGGGCCTCTCCTGCCTGGAGCAAGCCGACATCGACCACCGCATGCTCGAACTGGACGGCACGAGCAACAAGGGCAAACTCGGCGCCAACGCGATCTTGGCGGTCAGCATGGCTGCGGCCCGCGCCGGCGCTGAAACGGTGGGGTTGCCCTTGTGGCGCTACCTCGGCGGAACCGCAGCACGTGTCCTGCCGACTCCCCTAATGAACATCCTCAACGGAGGCACGCACGCCGACAACGGACTCGAGGTCCAAGAGTTCATGATCGTGCCACTGGGCTTCGAAAGCTTTGGCGAAGCACTGCGCGCTGGCACCGAGGTCTTCCACGCGCTGAAAGCAAATCTGAAGAAGGACAAGCTAACCATCGCAGTGGGCGACGAAGGTGGGTTTGCGCCGCGACTCGAGTCCAACGAGCAGGCGCTGGCGCGTATCGTCGCGGCGATCGAGGCTGCGGGCTACGCTCCGGGCAAACAGATCGGCCTGGCCCTCGACGCCGCCGCGAGCGAATTCGAAAAAGACGGCAAGTACACCTTCGACAAGAAGGTCGTCACCTCCAAGGAGCTAATCGAGCTGTATGCGGCGCTTTGCGACAAGTACCCCATTGTCAGCATCGAAGACGGTTTGGCGGAAGACGACTGGGAGGGCTGGGACCTGCTCACCAAGCGTCTGGGCTCCAAGATCCAGCTCGTTGGCGATGATCTGTTCGTCACCAACCCCGTGCGCCTTGCCCGAGGCATTGAAAAGAAGATTGCCAACAGCATTCTGATCAAGCTCAACCAAATCGGAACCCTCACGGAGACCCTCGACACGATCCGTCTGGGTGCAAGCGCCGGATACACGTCGGTGATCTCGCATCGCTCCGGGGAGACCGAGGACGCTTTCATTGCGGACTTGGCCGTCGGCACCAATGCGGGGCAAATAAAAACGGGCAGCCTGAGCCGCAGTGATCGCATCGCGAAGTACAACCAGCTGCTACGCATTGCCGAAGAGCTGGAAGACGCACAAGTGTACTCAGGCCGTGCTCCCTTCGCGCGATTCTCCGCGTAGAGAAAGCTCACGCAGCTACAAGGGCAGCGGACATTTTAGATACCTCGGGCGCGGGCGACCGCGACCGAGGGAGTGGGCTGTCGCGCGGGTAGCCGCCCGACTAGTCCAGGATCGCGTGTAGGCCGAGGGTGATCCAGTGGTGTGTTGCTGGGTCATCCACCGAGCCTGAGTCGCTGCTGTCGACGCCGGCGATCGTCCCGGAAGTGGAAGTCGAACCGTACTGGCCGAGCACGTAGCTGATGAACGGGCCTGCGTAGGTACGTGACGTACGAAAATGTGCGCCGCCCGCTAGGCGCAGAAACTGGAAGCCGTGGTAGGCGGAGCTGAAGTCCGAGGCGCCCAGGCTGACGGACTGTACGATGTATTCGTAACCAGCACCGAGTCCCACCCACGGGGAAACGTCTTGAAATGGCAGGAAGCGCCAGACGCCCATGGGGCCTCCCTGGAACTGCCATCCGGAACAGCTGGCGCCGCCGCCACAGGAATTTGGGAATACGTAGCCCGCGCCCAGTTGCATGACCACGTACAGGTTCTCGGTGAAGCGATAGCCCACGTCGATGCCAAGACCGAGCACGCCCGCCACAGAGGTGCCGACTTTCGCCTCCCCGCCCGCCGTCTTTTCGAAGGAGCCACCGGGTAGCGACCACCCCAGCTGGAATCCCGCTGCGAATCCCGGCTTGAATCGGCGCCGACGTTCGTCGGGGGCGTCCGGATTCGTCGTCGCAAAGGTCGTGGCGTTCTCCAACTTGTCCGGTTCCTCCGGTGGAGGCGCCGTGTTGTCGAACACCACGTCGGGCTCGCCCTTTTTGGGCTTGGTGTTGTCAAAGACGACGTCGTCGTCGTCCATCGGCTTCTTTTCATCGGCAAATGCTGCCGACGCGCACAAGGCCGAGAGCACGCCTAGATTGAGCGCGAGCTTCGAGACTGGATTCGCCATGATCTTCCTCAAGCGTGAAAGTATCACAGACCGGTTGCCGCTTGGTTTTTCCGCCCGCTGGGCGCGGTTAGGTGCACAAGCAGCAGTTGGTCGGCGCGCACAGACCGAAGTTCTTGCCAGCCAACAGGCACGACGCGGTGCAGACGAACTGGCTACTGCCCGAAGTCCAATCACAGGGCAAAGCGCAGCCGGTTCCGCCACCCCCAGTGCCGGTGCTGCCCCCGCTGCCCGGTGATCCACCCGACCCGCCTTGGGGCACACAGCTGGACCCGCTCTTGACGTAACCGGAGATGCAGTCGAAGTCGCATAGGGTGCCAGTGCATTTCAAGTTCGCGTTGGCGACAATGCCGCACGGGCTGCAGGCCGTCAGGTCACAACCCACTCCGGCGCTGGGCTCTACGCACAATCCGCCGCACTTCTTTTCGTTCGGCGCGCAACTCGTTGTGCCGCCGCTGCCCGCCGTCGCGCCCGTGCCCGGCGCGCCGGCGCTGCCGGCCGTACCGCCACTCCCGGCGCCGGCTTGCGAGCCCACGCCGCCCGCCGCGCTGGTGCCGCCAGCGCCGCTGATACCGATGCCTCCACTGCCGGGGAAGTCCGTCTTGCCCCCGTCCAACGCGGCGCCCGCGCTACCCGCCGCGCCGAAGCCGGCAGTTCCGTCCGTCGGACCCACACCCTCGCCTGTCGCACACCCAATGAAGCACAGACTCGTCAACGTCGCCGAAAGGTACCTGATGCGCATCACTCCAGCGGCAGCATAGCGCGCTCTTCGGTCGGGACCCGCCCAGATCCAAGCTTGGCGCGAAACTTGTCGCACAATGTGTGTAACGCGCGGTGTCAGGCGTCGCTGCCTGCGTTGCGTGGCGCGCGCTTCCCCGGCAAACCCAGAACCACGAGGGGTTCCTCGCTGATCGCGAAGCTCGCCGAATCCCCCAGACCAAACCCGATCCGCCGATAGGGCCCGTCCAGGAACATGCACGCGTCCGTCATCATGCTCTCTGCCACCACTCGATCGCCCGGACTGACCAAGAACCGAGACAAGCGGTACTTCCGGCCGAAGCTCGGATAGGGCTCGCGCACGACCAGCTGAAGCTTGCGGGAGCGCAGCGGCAGAATGCGCCCACCGGCTGAACGCTGCGCCGCCGTGGAACCAGCAGCCGGCCCAATCCAAAAACCGCTGGATTTGTGCTCTTCGCGGATCCGCTTGTGGGAGAGCAGGTAGCGAGACGTGGCCGCTGGCGACGAGTGGCAATACAGCGCTTCGTTGAGCACGCGTTTGGAGCGGATTCGGCCATTCACACTCACGCTCATGCGCGCGAGCCGCACATTTTCCAGCGTGCCGTCCAGCGCGTTGCCAAGCATGCGTTTGAGATTGCTGCGACGCGCCGCACAGAAAAACCCGACGCTAAAGCGCGGCGCGCTGTTGACGCCCAAAACCGGGATGCTGCCGACGTTGTGCGAGGCCGCCAGCAACGTGCCGTCTCCGCCGACCGCCACGACGAGCGCGGCGTCCGCGGCATCGAAAGCGGCGTGGCTTCCCTTGAGCACCAGGGCCCGCGCGCCAAAGGATTCAAGGGCAGAGTCCACGGCTTCTACCGTGCGCATATGTTCCTCGTGCGCTTTTCGCCAATGCGCCACCGTTGGGTCTTTGCGCCGGATCAACCGACGGGCGCGTGGGTCTCCCTCTTCCTCGACGTAGCGTCGATACGCCGAGCGCTTCACGACGACGATGACTCGCGGTGCGCTCACGCGGATTGCTCCGCGAACCGTCGCAGCGCCAGCTCCGTCTTCGCGTCTTCGAGCTGCCCCGCGCGACAGGCCTGCAGCGCCGCTTCCAACGCCACATGCACGACCGCGCCGCCGTGTTCCAGCGCCGAGCCGTCATTCGCCGGCTCTTCACGCGCATCAGGGTCGACGCGCACTTGGTAGAAGAAGTGGCGCTCCGCGCAGATGCCAGGCGCGGGGAAGGTGCTCGGCCCTAGGGGAATGAGATCCGTTTCCGCCACCTCAAATCCAAGTTCCTCCATCAATTCCCGCTTCGCCGCCAAGCGTAGGCCGGCTTCGCTCTGCTCGGAAGTTTCCACCAAACCGGCCGGCAATTCCCAGGCGCAACCCAAGGACTCGGATTCAGTCAGGGGCGAACGCTTGCGATCGCGCATGACCACCGCCGGCCGCACCGCGCTGCGCAAATACACACGCAGCCCGCCGCCCGGCGCCTGGAAGTATGCCAGCACGACCACTGCATCGATGGCGGGACGGTCCACCTCGTCGTAGTTGAAAGGTGCGCTGATGGTGCCGTCGGGGTAGTGCGCCAGATAGCGTCGGCGCAGCAAACGCAGAAAGCCGCCAGTGTCCGCGGGGGAACGATCTTCCACGGTTTCCAGGCGTACGTAGGGGGGCTTTGGAATGTTCTGCGTCCGGTCGCTCATAGTTCCTCCCGCCCGGGCTTGCCGGTCCGGGCGCCCGAGGGTACATCGACGGCTGTCATGGGGAGAATGACTCTAATGCGCCGAACGACACACCTTGGAATATTGGCGGCCTGCTGGCTGGCTTTTGCCACTGCTGCGCCCGACGCTGCGGCCCAGGGCAAGACAAAGGGCAAAGTCACCGCAACCAAGATCGATGCTGCCAAGATCAAGGCCGAACTCGAAAGCGGTAACGAGAAACGCATGCTTGCAGCCCTGCAGCAGGTCGAGGACGCGGAAGATGCGGGAAAAGCCGCCGCGCCACACCTTGAGGCGCTGGCACGGCGCGGGGCCAGCGTGCCCGTTCTGTCGCGCTGCCTGGAAGTGCTCGGCGGGTTGAAGCAGCCGACCTCCAGTTTGGCAATTGCGCCGTACTACCGCCACCGAGTCCCCGAAGTGCGTCGGAGCGCCGCCAAGGCATTGCTCAAAACCGGAGGACCCGCGGCAGTAAAAGCACTGCGCGCCGCTCTACGTAGCCCCGACGCCCAAGTGCGCGGCATCGCCGCCAGCGGTTTGGGGTCCCTCAACGCACGGGAAGCACTTCCGGATCTCTTTGCGGCGCTATCGCACAACGTCGGCGAGGCAGCCGCGTCTATCGGACAGCTCTGCAAGCCGGAAGAATGCGAGAAGCTTGCCGGCTATCTGGGCAAGCTGCCCTTTGATGTCGTTACGAGCGGATTCGATCAGATCTTGTTTCGCTCTCCCAAAGATATGGGTGACGAACAGAAGATCCGAATCGTTGGTCGTCTGCGAGAGCTCGGCACCAAGGACGCCGGCAACTACCTGGCCGATGTCGCGGAGCGCTGGCCCAAGGATTGGAGCAAGCGCGTGAAACAAGCCGTGGACGCGGCGGTGAAGGCCCTGGGTGGGGCCACCGCATCCCCGGAGGACGAGTGATGAAGAAGCTAGTTTTCTTGGGCATTTCTGCCGTTTTCGGCTGCGCAAGCGGCTCCGGAGGCGGACGCGTGTTTTCGCCTGAGTGGCAGAACGACGGCGGTAAGTCCATCGCCGCAGTGCAAGCACGGATCGCGGCCGCCAAGGTCGATCCCGGACCCGGAGTCGCCGTCGGAGTCACCGACACCGGACTGTCTGGGGTGCTGCTAGATGGCTCCGGCAAGTGGAAGCACGCCGGCAAGGTGGATGCGATGCCCAGCGTGAGTGGCGGCGTCGTTGTTGCCACCACCGGCGGCTCAGTGGTGGCCCTCGATGCAAAGAGCGGGCGCAAGCTGTGGCAAGTGGACAGCGAAGGCCGAAGCCTGCGCGGCGCGGGGGATGACGGCACAACCACCGTAGTCAGCCTGGGCAGTAGCTCCGGCGGCAGCAGCATGTTTCTCGCCGTCGAACGCGATGGCAACGTATCGCGAAAATTCAAACCCGAAGCGGAGATCGGAACGCCCGCCATCCAAGGCGGCATCGCGCTGGTGCCTTGGGGCAATCAGTACGTTTCCGCAATCGACGTGGGCGCGGGGAACGAAGTGGGGCGATTGCTACTGCGAGAGCAAGTCAGTCACGCCACCAATCTCGGCGGAAGCATCTATTTCGGCGAACTGTCCCTAGTGCGTTTCGACGACCGGATCGGACAAGCCGTGCAGCAACAGGGCACGCAAGTCACGCTGCCCACCCGTGAGCTCCCGGGAAAGCCCCTGTGGTTCTCGGATGGCACCACGGTGTCTCCGGCGAACGCGACGGCCCGGGAACGCATCCGACTCTTTGCCCACCCGAACGGATCGGAGCTCAGCGGCGGTCGCTTTGCCGCAACCTACTTCCGGATCGCCATGGGCCTGGGCGCCACGGACGGAAAACTGCACTGGGTCACCACGACCAAGAGCGATGTGATCGGAGGAGCGGGCACCAAGGGCGGCTTTGCCTTGTGCACAGAGGACGGCACGGTCGTGCTCCGGGACGAAATCGGGGGCGACGCTGGCAGCGTCGCCTTCGATCAGCCGATCCGCGGCTGCGCCGTGCAGGCAGGCAGCTTCACCGTTGCGCGCGGCAAGCCGCCGGCACCTTTGCCACAACAGATAGCGAAGGCCATCGAGGTGCGCGAAGCGGAGATGGCCGTCGCGCAGCGCTTCCTTCTGCGCGAGCTGGGCGCCCTCAAGGAAGCCTTCGTCACCAAAGTGCTGATCGACTTAGCTGAAAACGCTCGCACCACGCCGATGTTGCTCGAAGACGCGCGCCAGTTGCTTTCTTCGCGTCGCACCGGCGCGGAACACATGCTGGAGTCATTGTCCAAGCACTACGACTTCTTGACGGACGTGCTGCGTCCACCCCCCGTGGGCCCCATGGCAGACGCGCTCTCGGCGATGAATGAATCACGAGCTGCTCCGCTCTTGGCCAGGCACCTGAATGACCCGGCCAACACGGCGGACGACATTCAGCGCGCAGCGCGCGCCCTCGAAAAGCTCGCCACTTCGTCCGAGCTCGAAGAACTGAAGACCTTCTTTGCGCTGTATCGAGCGACGGCGGATCAAAAAGAGCTAGTCAACGCAGTGCTCTCCGTGGCGCGCGCGCTGGTGCGTATCGGCGGAGAAGACGGCAAACGCGTCGTGCGCGACGCCGCGCGAGATCCCCTCACTCATCCAGACATTCAGGCGGGTCTCGGTGGCCTCGTGCCGGCAGAAGCGCCGCCAAAAGCAGCTCCCGCGGCGAAGGCAGCCAAGGGTTGAACAGCTTCATGGAGTGCGGCTGGGCCGCCTGGATCGTCCTGTTGCTGGCGATCGTCGCCGCCGCCGCAGGCGTCGTCGCGATCGGCCTGGCGATTTTGAAACCCAAATGGGGCCTCGCCATTGGCCTGGTAGCCGTGGGCCTAGCGGTGCTCGTGCCGGCAGCCGGCGTGCTGGGCACACTCCAAGGGCGCAGCGTCGTCGACGGAGCCATCTCGGGTCACAGCGTCGATCCGTCGATGCGCGAAAAGCTCCGCACCGTGGGCTACGCGGAAGCCGCGACCTGCACGAGCCTGGGACTGACCTTTGGCGCCCTGCCCGGGCTGCTCAGCGTTGCGGCGATCGGTGTCGCTGCAGTGCGCCGCAAGGCACGCCCCGCCGGCTAGCCTTCGTCGATACGCACGCGGGGCACGGCGCTTGAGGGCGGCGGCTCAGAAGCAGCCGGGGGAGGTTCGGATTTGGCGGACGGCTTGGCCGGGGACGTCGCGCCAGGCGCACCGTCCTCGTGCATGGCTCGGTCGACGATCTTCTCCATACGGTCTGCGACGCGTTCGATCACGCTCAGCAGCTCGCGACCGGCGTCACCAGCGACCTCTTCGATCTTTTTCGGGTCGAGATTCTTTGCAGCCTTCTTGCCGATCTCTCCGACCTTCTTGGCATCAAGGGACTCCAGACTGTCGATGGCGCGGCGGCTGGCGGACTCGAACTTCGCAGGGTCGACCTTCTTCACCACCTTGCGCGCTGCGCGCAGCATGAGCTCCAATCCGTCGGCGAGGTCTTGGCTCGCACCACGGCCATCCGCCGCAGGCGCATCGGCAGAAGGGGCATCGGCAGGGGGCGGCGGCTTTTCGTCGGGCATGGGGCTGAAGATGTGCACGCTTTGCCGCCCTGGCAATTTCTCCCAGACATCTTCAATGAATCTAGCTACTTAACACCAAAGTCCTTGCTGGCTCCGTTGACGGCTGCGGCGACAGTGACCAAGTAGCCCGTCTCCTTGCGCCGAAACCGAAACTGCCGCTGAGCAGTAGGGAACGCTACAGTGGAAAAGAAGCTGTCCATACGGGGTCTCTCTGACCCGCCCGCTGCCGCCCAAAGCAGCGACTTCTTCCGCGTGCGTCCTCATATGTCCCGTCCGCTGATTCGAATCGACGATCTGGAACGCGCCATCGACGGTGTCGTTGCAAGCTATGACGGCCCTGAGGAGATCAACAACCTCGAAAGCGCCGCGCTCCCAAACAAGCGCGCGATCATCGAGGCCTTCAATCATTTGAAGCCCGTGCTGTACATGGGCTTCTACGCAACGCGTTCGTTGAGCCGGGCCAACCTGCGGCATAGCTTGAGCGAGCACCTCTACCCCGCCTACGAGATCCTGGTAGAGCAGATCGCGCGTGCTGTCACGTATGAGGAACGCGTCGGTCGGGTAGACATCAGTCGTGCAGAAGGCTGGAACGAAGAGGTCGTCTTGCGCCTCTTCGACTCCCTGAGCGGCCTGCGGCGCGTGCTGAACTCAGACGTGCTCGCCGCCTACGATGGCGACCCCGCCGCCCGCAGCATCGAGGAGATCGTGTTCTCCTATCCGGCCCTGGAGGCCATCACTGCGTACCGAGTCGCGCACGTGCTCTACAAAGAGCGAGTGCCCATGGTGCCGCGGATCATCTGCGAATACGCGCACGGCAAGACCGGCATCGACGTGCACGCGGGCGCGGAGATCGGCGAACGCTTCTTCGTCGACCACGGCACCGGCGTCGTGATCGGAGAAACCAGCGTGATCGGCAAGAACGTCAAGATCTACCAAGGCGTGACCCTAGGTGCGCTGTCCACCAAGCGCGGCGAGCGCAGCGAATTCGATCACGCCGCCAAGCGCCATCCCACCTTGGAAGACGACGTCACCATCTACTCCGGAGCCACGATTCTTGGCGGGGACACGGTGATCGGCAAAGGCGCGGTTATCGGCGGCAACCAGTGGATCACCAGTTCGGTCCCCGCCGGCGCAAAGCTCTTCGGCCGCGCAAGAGAATAGCGTCGCTTCAGACGACCACGAGCGGGTCGCGGTCGCGTTTGGACACCATCACTTTGAGCTCGCCGGGACAGGCGTCGTTAATGCGCTGTGCCAAGTGCGGCAGGTAGCCTCGTTCGGTGTTGGTGTGCCCACAGACGATCACACTGGCGCCCTCCGCGACCTTTTCACGCACATCATGATGGCGCATCTCGCCAGTCACGTAGAGATCGTAGCCTTTTAGGTTCTCGAACAGCGAACCGCCGGCCCCGGCGCAGACGGCCACCCGCTCGATCTGATGATCCCTGCGCTCGTGGCGCTCGCTGGCCGCGACCCACAACTGCTCGAGTCCCAGGTGTTGTTTGAGCAAAGCTACGATCTCGGGCAGCTTGAGGGCGTCTTGGAGACGCACACCGCGCCCCATGCCCGCGCCAAGGTGCGGCTTGTCCGCGAGGGGAAGCACATCCCACACACAGTCCCCCCCGGGGCGAACGCGAGTCAGCACCGCGGTCACTTGGGCGAGGGCGCTTTGCTTCACCACGAACTCCAGCCACAGTTCGTCACGCTGACGACCGCTCACATCCACCCGGCGTGTGCCGCTACGAGCGATGCGCACGACGCCAACTTCTTCCACCAACGCGCGCTGAAGTCGCTCGACGTCGTCCGGGTTGGTCAGCACACCCACACGACACTCACCCGCGCTGCCTCGGTGTGCCGCTTGCACCAGCGGCTCGCAAACACCGGGCCCAAGACCTTGCGCCAACCAGTCGTTGACTCCCCCTGGTGCTGCATCCACAGCGGTATGCGGCGAGTACACCGGCAAGCCGGAGCGAATCGCTTGCATGATCACGCGTTCGCCGGGGGCGCTCTGACGTAGCCGCCGAACTCCTTTGAAGATCGGCGGGTGGTACGCGACGATCATGTCGGCGCGGCGCTCCGAGGCTTCGTTCATCACCGTTGGCGTCAAGTCGATGGTCAGCAGCAGCCTCGAGACGCTGATCGCGGCGGTGCCTGCGGGATCGATGAGCAGACCAACGTTGTCCCAATCTTCGGCGTAGGAGAGCGGCGCAATGCCTTCCAACACCGTGAGCAGACGCGAAAGCAAGACAGGCATCAGACGCAGGACCATAGCGCGTGCCGGCGCTTTCCACGTGCGAAGAACGTGCGCGCGATGCCTTGTTGTGCAGACAGCATGCGAAGCAGGCTGGATTTGTACCCACTCCAACGTATGCTGCGCGCGCCGTGAGTGACCCCACACCTCTACCGTTTTTTGCCCGAGTCGGACTGGCATTTGCGTTGTTCTTCCGGGTGCTCTTCGATGGGCGCCTGGCCCGGCGCGCCCAGGGCCTATTCGAGTCCGGGCCGGCCCTTCCGCCCGCCGCGCCACCGGCCAAGGCTGAGCCAGAAAAGGCGACACGTGACTTCTCGCCGGCGCTCCAACTCCTGAGTCTGCTGCAGCGTCAGGGACGTTTGGTGGACTTCCTGCGACAGGACGTCGCCGATTTTTCTGATGAAGACATCGGCGTTGCCGCCCGCGTCGTGCATGACGGCTGCCGAAAAACATTGGAGCAACATCTGAGCCTCGAGCCGGTGCGGAGCGAAGATGAAGGCGCGCAGATCCGCGTGGAAGCGCCCATCGACGCTGCCGCCATCAAGTTGGTGGGCAACGTCAGCGGTTCTGGTCCCTACTCGGGCGTCCTGCGTCACCGTGGCTGGCGCGCGACGAGGATCGAACTCCCAGACCTAGTTGGCGAACACGACCCGAAGCTGCTGGCCCCCGCGGAGTTGGAAGTCTGAAATGACGCGCGCGTTCGGGATCGACTTGGGCACGACGCATACCGCGCTTGCGTCATTGGATCTCTCGGACGACGCGGCGACTCCGAGTGTTGAACGCACGGCGCAGCTCGTGGACCGCGGTCAACTCGAAGACCAGGCGCTACTGCCCTCATTTCTGTACTTCGCGGCAGAAGCTGAAGGCACGCTGGCACTGCCTTGGGACGCCGGGCGTCGCTTTTGCGTAGGGGAGTTTGCGCGCGCACGCGCCGTGGAGGCCCCCCAGCGGGTGATTTCCAGCGCAAAGAGCTGGCTCTGCCATCCTGCTATCGATCGCCGCAGCCCGGCGCTGCCGCCGGGCGCTCCGGAAGACATCGAAGCCATTTCGCCGGTCGAGGCGTCCTTTCGCTTCTTGGACCATCTCGCGGAGTCGCAGCTGTCTCGGCATCAGCGCGTGCTTGCGGATCATCCGGTGATTCTGACCGTACCGGCGTCCTTCGATGCGGCCGCTCGCGACTTGACGGTGGAAGCCGCCTACGCCGCGGGTCTGGACAACCTGACGCTCCTGGAAGAGCCGCAAGCGGCGCTCTACGCTTGGATTGCAGCCCAGGGGGACAACTTCCGAACACACTTGCGTGCAGACGATGTCGTGCTCGTGATCGACATCGGCGGCGGCACCACGGATTTCTCAGCGATTCGTTGCGTGGAGAATAACGGCGCTCTCGAGCTCGAACGCATCGCCGTGGGGGACCACATCTTGCTCGGCGGCGACAACATGGACCTCGCCCTTGCCCACGCAGTGACGCAAAAGCTCACAGCCAAGGGTAGCCCAGTGGATCGATTCCAGGCGGCCGCTTTGGCGCATGCCAGCCGCAGCGCCAAAGAACGCCTGCTCGGCGAAGCTGCTCCGGAGCGTGTGCCCATCGCCATCGCCGGCAAGGGCTCAGCGTTGATGGGCAATACGCTGCGATCCGAACTCACACGCGTCGATGTGGAGCAGCTGCTGCTCGAAGGCTTCTTCCCCAGAGTCCATCGGGAGGCGCGCCCGGCGGCGCGAGCACGCACCGGGCTCACGCAGCTGGGGCTGCCCTACGCCTCGGATCCCGCAGTGACCCGGCACCTGGCCGGTTTTCTGGGGCGAAATGCCAGCGTGCTGGGCGACGGCAGCATGCTGCGTCCCACCGCCGTGCTGTTCAACGGTGGTGTCGTCAAGGCTCCGTCGGTCCGGAAGCGGCTGATCGACGCACTGAATGAGTGGCTCGCCAGCGACGGCGCTCCGCCGGTGCGCGTCTTGCCGGGGGACGACCCGGATCTGGCGGTGGCGCGCGGTGCTGCCTTCTACGCCCGGGTGCGCGCGGGCAAGGGCATCCGCATCCGCGGAGGCACGGCGCGAGCGTATTACATCGGCGTCGAGAGTCCATCGCCAGCAGTGCCCGGCGTACCGCCGCCGATCCTGGCCATGTGCGTCGCACCCTTTGGCATGGAAGAAGGCACCCATGCGGAACTTCCGCCGCACGAGCTCGGCGTCGTGGTCGGTGAGCCCGTGCAGTTCCGCTTCTTCGGCAGCACCCAGCGGCGCACAGACCCCGCTGGCACCGCCCTCGAGGACTGGGCCGAGAGCGAGCTTGAAGAGCTATCCCCAATCGAGATCACGCTGCCCACGGAAGGGCGCAATGCGGGCGACATCGTGCCCGTACACCTCGAAGCGCAAGTCACTCCCGTGGGCACGCTGTTGATCGAAGCCGTGCCCTTTGAAGCGCGCACGGCTGACGAACGCTGGAAAGTCGAACTCGGCGTGCGCAGCGCAGCGGAGCAATAGTTGTCGCCTGCCGCGCTGCATTCCCTCTCCCCGGAGCAACTCGAGGAGATCCGAACGGTGACGGTGGCGCACTACCACCGCGCTGCGCGGGATTTCTGGGAGGGCACCAAAGACCATGATGTGCGCCAGAACGTGGACGCGCTGCTGCGGCATGTGCGTGCCTCGGCGCCCTTTGACATTTTGGATGTCGGCTGCGGCCCTGGCCGGGATTTGATGACCTTTCGTGATCTGGGCCATCGCCCCGTCGGTTTGGACGCGTGTGCAGCCTTCGTGGCGATGGCACGCGCGAACTCCGACTGCGAGGTGTGGCAACAGGATCTGCTTGCCCTCGACCTGCCTGACGCGCGCTTCGACGGCGTATTTGCCAACGCTGTCCTCTTCCACGTTCCGAGCCAAGAGCTGCCGCGGGTGCTCGAGCAATTGCATCGGGCGCTCAAGCCCGACGGGGCGCTGTTCTGCTCCAATCCCCGCGGCCCCGACAGCGAACACTGGAACGGCGATCGCTACGGCTGCTACCTGAGCCTGGCCACGTGGCGCGACTACGCCACGCAGGCAGGCTTCGAAGAACTCGAGCACTTCTATCGTCCCGAAGGCCGCCCGCAGGCAGAGCAGCCCTGGCTCGCGAGTGTTTGGCGGAAACCGGCCTGAGCCGCCGCCGGGACCAAGGGAAACCGCAGGTCAGGCTAGCAACAGCGCGGCGACATTTGTATAGCGAGCCGGTGAACGCTCCAGTGGTCGGCATCGACTTGGGCACGACCCACACGGTGGTCGCCTGTGCCCAGACAGGCGACGCGGCGGAGGTCTTCCCCATCGCGCAGATCGTGGGCCAAGGGGAAGTCAGCGCAGAGCGGTTGCTGCCCTCGTTTCTTTTTGCGCCGCCCGGGGGAGAGGCGCCGGAAGATGCTTGGGGAGACTCGCCCTGGGTCGTGGGAGCGCATGCGCGGCAACGCGGTCAAGAGGCACCCAACCGCATGGTGTCGAGCGCAAAGAGCTGGCTCAGTCACGCACGGGTAGACCGCAACGCCGCGATCTTGCCTTGGGGTGCGGACGATCCGGAACTGCCGCGACTGTCACCCGTGGACGCGAGTGCGACGCTGCTTCGGCACGTGCGCGCTGCCTGGGACCACGCCCACCCGAAGCTGGAGCTCGGGAACATGTCTGGCGTGATCCTGACGGTGCCGGCTTCGTTTGATCAAGTCGCGCGTGAGCTCACGGTGCAAGCCGCCACCCGCGCGGGGCTGCGGGTGCGACTGCTCGAAGAGCCACAGGCCGCATTCTACGATGTCTGGTCTCGGCTCGGTCCGAGCGCCGTACCCAGAAACGACGCAGACGCACTGGTACTCGTCGTCGATGTCGGGGGCGGCACGACTGACCTCACGCTCATCTCAGTGACGGGCCCGGACCAGTCACCTCAAGTGCGGCGTCTGGCGGTCGGCAAGCATTTGCTGCTCGGCGGGGACAACATCGATCTGGCGATCGCGCACTTGGCGGAGTCGCGCATGGTTACTGCGCAAAAACGCCTGGATCCCAGACGCTTCGGTGAGCTGGTGCTGGCATGCCGCAGTGCCAAAGAGCGGCTGCTTTCCGAGGGCGCGCCCGAAAGTGTCCGCGTCTCCGTGCTGGGAACCGGATCCCGGCTCGTCGGTGCGACACTGAAGACGGAGCTCTCCCGTGATGAAGTCCGCAGCCTCGTGCTCGATGGCTTTGTTCCCCTGGTAGAAAAGGGCATCGGGACCGGTCGGGCCAGAGCCGCGTTGATGGCTTTCGGACTACCCTACGAACACGATCCGGCGATTACGCGTCACATCGCGGCGTTCTTGACTCGGCACGCCCCCGACGGACGCGCCCCAGACGCAGTGCTGTTCAACGGCGGACTCTTCCACTCACCGGTCTTGACGGAGCGTGTCCTGGAAGTGATTCGAAGCTTCGGTGGCTCACCACAGCAGATGCCAGGCATCGATCCCGACCTGGCGGTGGCACGGGGAGCGGTCGCCTACGGACACGCCCTTTCGGGCAGCGGTCTGTTGATTGGAGGCGGCAGCGCACATGGCTTCTTCGTGGCGCTTGCGGACGGCGACGAGCACAAGCGCGCGGTATGCGTCGTGCCCCGCGGTGCCGAAGAGGGTGCGCGACACTCTACGGGACGCAAGTTCGCACTGCGGGTCGGTGCCCCAGTGCGTTTCGAAGTCTACGCGACAGACGCGGGCGCCACCGCGCCGGGTGACGTCGTCACCTTGGACAGCGAGACCCACTCCCGCCTCGCGCCGCTTGCGACAACCTTGGAGGCAGCCGACGGGGCGTCGGAGGTCATGGTTCAGCTGGCCGGCGAGCTGTCCCCGGTCGGTACCGTGGAAATCCAGTGCGTCGCGGACGAGGCCGGCAGCGAAACCAAGCGCTACCAGCTCTCCTTCGACACACGGGGTGAAGCGCCGACGGAAGCGCCGGAAGACGTCGCACGCAAAAGCCTCCGTCCGGGAAGGAGCCCCAGCATGCGCCCGGAAGGGACGCGCTTTGACGAGGCCCTCGCCGCCATCGAGCTCGTGTTCGGCAAAAGTCGCGGCGACGTGAAGGAGCGAACGGTCAAGGAGCTGTGGCGCACGCTGGAAAAACTGCTGGGTGACCGCAGCACATGGAGCGGCGAGCTCTCCCGCGCCTTGTTCGACGCGCTTTCACCCCTCCTAAAGAGCCGCACGCGTTCAGCGGCGCACGAGCGTGTGTTTTGGATGCTCGCGGGTTTCACGCTTCGGCCAGGCTACGGTCACCCTCTGGACGAAAGCCGCATCAAGAAGATCGCCCCGTTGTTTGAAGCCGGGCTCAGCTTTCCAGGGGAAGCCCGGGGCTGGCAACAGCTGTGGATCGCCTGGCGTCGCTTGGCGGGCGGGCTGGACGAAGCGCTGCAAACACGCATCCGCGACCGGATCGATCCGTTTCTGGCGCCAGCGGGTCAGGGTCCCAAGAAGCCCAAGGGTTACAAGCCGGGAGCGCTGGACGAGATGC
This sequence comes from uncultured Myxococcales bacterium, assembly GCA_937872925.1. GTDB lineage: Bacteria > Myxococcota_A > Polyangia > Polyangiales > Polyangiaceae > JACKEA01. The sequence goes on from CALMUT010000101.1 coordinate 21,409, forward strand.
TTGAGCTCGCCGGCGCGCTCGAGCGCGTGCCCGGAGAGCGGCGGGTGCAGCTGGGCGAATGGCTCATCGAGCGCACCTGGTCTGAACAGAATCCACGCCTATGGTCGGCGATCGGCAAGCTCGGCGCACGGGTGCCAACTTATGGCAGCGCGCACTACGTCATCCCCAGCGCGGCCGCGGAGCGCTGGTTGAAGCATTTGATCGGAGAAAAATGGCCAGACCAGCCCCTGGCCGCGCGCGCCGCCCGGGATCTGGTGCGAGTGAGTGGGGATCGCAGTCGGGATCTGCCGGAATCCGTACGCGCGGACGTGGCGAAGCGCTTGGAGCAGTTCGGTGCCGACGACGAATGGGTCCGCTCGGTGCGGGAGCATGTGGCACTGGCAGACGCCGATCGAGCGGAGTTTTTCGGGGCGGAGCTGCCCCTTGGCCTGCGCCTCGTGGAATGACGCAATTTGGCTGAACGCGCCACAGTCGGGATATGCTGCAGCGTGCTGGTGCAGCTCGAATAATGACTGGTGGATCCAACGAGCCTGGGTCTCGATTCGGTCCGTGGACGCTTGACGCGCATCTTGGTGGGGGCCTTTTGGGAGACGTGTGGTCTGCGCAGGATGACGCCGGCGAAGACGTCGCCCTGAAGCGGCTACACCCAGATCTGACCGAACCCCTGGGTGCTCGTTTTATCGCCTGCGCGGAAGCAACCCAAGGCCTGGACCATCCTCGTATCGCTGCAGTCGTCGCAGCGAGGGAGCACATCGACGGACGGGTGGTCGTTGTGCGCAAGCTGGTGCGTGGCGAGAGCGCGGCGAGCTTCGCGTCCCGGCGCCGCGGTCGTGTGCCTCCGTCCGAGGCGTTGCGAATCGTGGAAGGAGCGGCGCGCGCCATTGCGTATGCGCACGAGCAAGGGATGTTGCACGGCGCGCTACATGCAGGCCACGTGTTGCTCGGCAACGACGGCTCCGTGAGTGTCGTGGACTTCAACTTCTCGGAGCTGCGCCAAGACGCGGCGCTGGAAATGGAGCTGCCCGGACCGCCGGATCCGGAGCGCTACGAAGCCCCCGAAGCGTCCTTCGCGGCTACGCCGGAATCCGACGTCTGGTCCCTGGGCGCGTTACTGTTCCTATTGCTCACCGGACAACACGTGCGCGAGGCGGGCATGGACACGCCGAGAGTCCTGACGGAGTTTTCGCCCGACGCACCGGTGCAACTGCTGAATCTTTTCGAGCGGGCGTTGGCCCTCGACCCCGACGCCCGGCTTTCGCCGACACAGCTCGCGGGTGCCTGCCGTCTGCTGCGGCAGGATCCGATGCTGGCCAGCCTGACCCGCATCGCTGCGGCGACGGTGTTGCCCAACGCTCAGGACGGCGAGCGTGTCTCCGCGCCGCCCACGTCCACGCGACGCCAAAGCAGATCCAAGATCGCTTCGTCGACGTCCGGCACGCGAGAGGCGGCGCGTTCGACCGATGCATTGGCGACTGAGGCCGACGCAGCGGACGCGGCGGACGCGGCGGACGCTGCCGAGAGGTCGCCGGCCAAGGCCGCGGAGCCAACCGAGCGCGCCCCCGCTGAGATGGTCAAGCAGTGGCAAACTCCGCCGGAATCCGACGTTACCCCGGTGACGGATGATCCCCCGCTTGAGTTGGACCTTTCCGGCATCCGCGATCCACGCTTCGGATCCGTACCCGCGGACTCAGTGCAAAGGACGGAAGACCTGGGCCACGCGCTCACGGTGCCGGCGCTGGCGACGCCGGCGCCCACCGCACCCGCGCCAACCGCGCCAACCGCGCCAGCCGCGCCGAAGCGATCCGCGGTGACGTCTTCGTTCCCCCCTGCGTCCGACGACCGGACCCAAACGCCGCCGCCTGCTCAACGCTATTCTTCACGCCCCCCAGCGCAGCGGAACCCAAGCATCGAGCTTTTGCTTGAAGTACCCGCTGAGCCGAGTGCACCCCAAGCTTCCGACGCCATCGACCTTGGCGAGATCCTTGTGGGAGACGACGCAGCGGCGCGCGAAGAGCTGGACCGCCTCGCAGGCATTCTCGCGTTCGACTCCGCGTTGATGTTGGAAGACGCTTTCGCCGATGGGCACTCGCAGCCACCTCGACGCGTCGACAGTCGATTCTGGCGCCGCCTCTCCATCGCGGCCCGGCCTGCAAACGCAGCCGAAGTAGAAACCCCCGGGGATCTCGAACGTGCCCTCGACGTGGCGGCACGCGTCCTAGTGGATAGCGCCGCGCTCAACGCCTTGGTGGGTGGCCATTCGGGCGTGTCGGAGCTGCTGGCCCACGCTAACGCGAGCCCCCAGCAATTGATCGATCTGATCGCTCAAGTCGACCGCGAGAGCAGCGATGCCAAGTTTTCCTCCAAAGTCCACGCGAGCGTCGTGTGTGCCGCTCTGACACCGAAGACTCTTGAGCAACTGCTGGCTCCTGCCGCTTGGGGCAGTGTGTCGCCTGACCGACGTGGGCTGTTGCGCGCAGCACTGCACCACCTCGGCGAGGACTACCTGCCACAGCTTGCCAACTCGCTGTGCGCGAACTTCGATCCCGAGCTCGGCGAAGACTTGTCAGGTTTGCTGGAACGTTTGGCCGAAGACCGCGAGCATTTGCTGGCCGAGGCCGCCCTCGCCGCGGATTTCCAGGGTGCGCTGAAGCTCATTCGCGTGCTGACGCAGCTCGCCACGCCGGGAGCACGCGCTGCCCTCGAGGCCATTGGCGCTGGCCATGGGCTCGCGCTGATCCGAATCGAAGCGTTGGCGGGCGCCGAGGGACTGACTGGACCGCGCGTCCGTGCAGAGCTCACGGCCCTGCTGGACACGGAGCCCAGCGAAGACGCCCGGGTACAAGCGCTCCGCGCGATCCGCGACTTCGAGTTGCGCGCCGCCGGACCGCATTTGGCGCTGCGCATCAAGTCGAGCGCCTTCGCTGGCCTTTCCCAGGAAGAAAAACGGCAGTTGCTGCACGCTCTCGGTGTGATCATGCCGCCCCGCGCTGAGGCGATCGCCGGAGAGATCTTGCTGGATACCAAGCTGCTGGAATCGAGCGCTCACGAGGAAGCACGGGTACTGGCTGCTGACCTGCTGGGCGCGATTGCTTCGACGGAGGACTCCAAGGACATCCTGGAGGAAGCTGCGAAGCGACGCTGGGGCGCTAAAGAATCGGTGCGTGCCGCCGCGGAGCGTGCCCTTGCCCACTGGGCGGAACGCGCAAAACGAAAGCCGGGGAACCCGTGACGCAAACCATGCTCAGCACCGTTGCCGCCGTCTTCGCGGCGGTGCGCACAGCCGCTGCCGCTGAAGAAACGCAGCAGATCCGAGGCGCCCTGGCGCGCGCTGCAGAGTTGATCGCCAAAGAGCCATCGGCGAGCTTGCTGCCCGCGCTGGCCCTGCGCCCAAGCACACCGGACCCCGCCATCATCGGCGCGCACGCAGCCATCGTGGCAGCCGCCATGGCGCGTGACATCGAGGTCTCGGAGCGCACGGTCGCCGAAATCGTCGAGTCGACCTTGTTGGTTCCACTCGGTCGCTACTGGTTGGCGCGCAAATCCGGACTCGACTTGGACGTGTTCCGAGCGTTGCCCGAACCTTCAGAAGCGCGCGTTCCAGCGCTGTCTGCGGGCGCGCGTCTCTGCGCAGACCAGGTTTCACAAACCATCGCGGTAACCGCCTTCGAAGCCGGCTGGCTAGCTCGATCGACCGCCCTCGGCCCACTGTACGCCGGGCGCAGGGAAGCCTTGCCGCGTTCCTACCTGGTCGCGACCGCCCGCGCGTTTGCCGAGGGCTGCTCGACAACGGAAGTTGGCGCCCGAGTTTCCGCACACGAAGTGCTCAAGGGGCTTTCCGGAGATGCCGTCTACGCCAGCTGGGTCAGCGTGCTCGCCCGGGTCGTCGGCCAGTTCCCGGTCGGCAGCGCGGTGGTGCTCGAGGACGGTTCCTGGGCGGTCGTCGCCGGGCCACCTGCATACCAACCCGAGCGTCCCCCCGTACGGCGCGTCACCGACGACAAGGGACGCGCGCTATCGCCGCCGCCGCTCTGGGACCTCGGCAAGGACGCCTCCCTACCCAAGGTCACCCACGCACTGGAACCGGGTCTGTGCCGCTTCAACGTGGCGCGGGCGATTTTTCCACATTCCGCTCCGCCCGGCCCGTCGGCCGGCTAGGGCTCCATGGAACTGAAATAACCCGGGGGCCCTCTGCGAAGAGAGGGTAAGCATGCTTCCGCTTGGAATGGCAGTTCCGCCACCCGTCTTCGGACCGCCGGCCGTCTTGGCGCAACCGGAGCGCCTCGAGCAGCTCCGCCCGCTGGTGCGAGCCGTCGTCGCGCGAGTGTTGCGGCTTCCGCTTTCAAACGCGGACGTAGAAGACGGGACCAACGAGACATTTCGACGTGCCATCGAGGGGCGGCAGCGGCTACGCCCCGGTGAACCCCTCGCGCCCTGGGTGCTCGGGATCGCGCGTCATGTCGCCCTCGATGCGGGCCGAGCACGCGGCCGGGCACTGCGGCGTGCAGCCCCCATGGGTGAAGACGACGCTTCCCCCATCGATCGCGTCGCGGACTCGAGCCCCGGCGTGGACGAGCAGATCGAGCGCGCGCAGGTCAAAGCACGCGTCCGCGCCGCGCTAACGACTCTAAACGACGACCAACGCCGCGCCCTGGAGATGTTTCATCTTCAAGGCATGGCCTACAAAGAAATCGCGGCGGACATGAAGGTTCCTATCGGAACTGTCTGCACCTGGGTATCTCGCGGACGGCGCGCCCTGTCCCAAGCACTGGATGAAGGAGATCGACATGACTGAGCACGGCCTAGAACCCGAGCTCGTTTGGCAGTCCGACGGGCACCTGAGCGAAGAAGCGCTCGTCGCTCTGGCAGACGCAGAGCTCGACCTGCTGCCAGAAAGCGCGCAGCTGCATGCGGGGGATTGCGAAGCCTGCGCCGAGCGACTCGGCGAGATGGCGCTGCTTTCAGCCCGCGCCCACGAAGCCTTCACGGCCCTGGCCGACGCACCCGTCGCCGCCCCAGCGCCGGTGCGATTCCCAGTCTTTTCGGTGATTCTCGCGGTATTACTTGCCGCCGTCGGCCTGTTACCGACGCTGCGTGATTCCCTGCGGGAGCTGATGAGCCTGCCCGCAGCCGCACTGCAGGGTTTGCTGGTGCTGTCGAAAAGTGCCGGCGTGCTGATGCGGCACGGTTTCGAAGGCCCGGTTTGGATCGCGGCGTGGTGCGGCGCCTTCGTCTTGCTCGCTCTCGCAGGTTTGGTGATTTCGCGGGTTGCTCCACGGCAACTCGCTTGGAAAGGAGTCACACGATGACTCGCTTTGTCGTTTGGGTTCAGATGATTTGTGCCGCGCTCTTGCTGCACTCCACCGCGCTGGCCGCCGTCAGCCTCGAAGGCACATGGCCCGAAGGCGAGAAGCCCATCAGTCTCTCGATCACGGAGCTGCCGCGGGCCGAAGCACTGCGCAAGCTCGCCGATCAAGCCGGCTGGAGCATCGTGGTCGACGCGCCAAATCGGCAGCCCGTCGACGTGCACGTCAAGGACCAGCCGCCACGCAAGATCCTGGAACTGCTTTTGACGGACCGAGACTACGTCGTGAAGCGGGAGGGGACTCTGGTGCACGTGCAAGTCAAAGCGCCGACCGAAGACGCCGAGGAGCCGCCAGCGAAGCCCGAAACGCCCATCGCGCCCGCCGTGCCGGCTGCTCCGCCAACGCCCTCGGCTCCGGTGCTGGCTCCCCTGTCAGCCCCCACGGCGCCCAAAGCGCCCGAGGTGCCGGCCGCGAAGACGAGCGAGGACTCCGGCGAAACCAAGGAAAGTGCGGTTGAAGACCGCGTGGTGGCCGGCGGGCGCACCGTGGTCGAAGCCGACGAAGTCGTCCAAGACTTGGTGGTCATGGGCGGCACGGCCGAGGTCTTCGGCGTGGTGAAAGGCGATCTCTCTGTTCTCGGTGGAGCGGCCACTCTGCGCAAGGGTGCCCGCGTCGAAGGAGACGCTGCGGTGATGGGCGGCAAACTCGACATCGAAGACGGGGCGCACATCAGCGGCGGCGTAGGCGTCTTGGGGGGCAAGGTGAATCGCGGCAAAGCTGCGCACGTTGGAGGCAAAGTGCACGAAGCCGCGAAGGCTGCGGCACGAGAAGGCGGCAGCCTGCTCAGCGCCGCCGGACGAGCGCTCACGCGCACGGCTCTCTTGTTTGTCTTCGGCGCGGTGCTGCTGGCCCTGGCCACACGGCGCATGGAGGACCTGGAAAAGGAGATCGCCGCGCGACCCATGCGCACCTTCGCGCTTGGAGTTGTGGGCACGATCCTAACCGGTCTCGTGTTCATCGTCTTGTGCGTGACGCTGGTGGGCATTCCCTTGGCGGTGATCGGTGCGCTGCTTTTTGCCTTCGCGACCTACGTTGGCATCGCGGCCGGGCTGACCACCCTCGGCGGCGCCTTGATCCATCACAAGACCACCAATGCCTACGCGCACCTGGCGTTCGGCTGCCTACTTTACCTCGTCGGATCGAGCCTGCCGTTCATTGGCGGCTTCGTCACCGCGACGCTGGTGCTCATTGGCATCGGTGCCATCTTCGCCACGCGCGGAGCCGGGCTTGCACGCCGCAAGAACGGAAATGGCGGCCCGTATCGCACAGCCGCAGTGTAGCGCCACCGCGCGACAACTCGATCCGAAGCGAATGGCACACTGTGCCGCGCAAGGCGCCGCGCGCACGCATTTCCCTGCGCTGCCCCTGGGCACGGCTGTTGCTCTTTGGATGCGCATGATGATCACGCGCGCTCTCCCCTTCGCCGGCTTAGTACTCACTGCAGCCCTGGCCGCGGCCTGTGGCGGTTCTTCCGAGGGCGACTCCGGCAGCGGAGGCACGGGCGCCAGCGCTGGCTCGGGCGGCACCTCGGGTTCCGGGGGTAGCTCCGGCAGCGGTGGCGCTGGCGGCGGCGGTGGAACCTGTGAAGCCTTCAAAGACGCCACGCCGGGATCCGAGATCACGGTACAGTTCGAAAACACCACCAGCGGCACGCTCTACGTATTGCCCAAGAACTTCGGCTGTGGCGAAGAGGTGCTGTTCCGCATCGCCGACTCGAGTCAAAAGGAGTGGACGCTGGAACCTGGAGACTGCGGCATGACTTGCGAGCTCCTACAGACCACGTCCGGACTCTGCGCTGCCGCCTGCGCGGCACCCCGGATCCTTAAGCTCGAAGCGGGATCGACCTTCGACTACATGTGGTCCGGCGCGCTGTACGACGCGGTAGACATGCCCGGGGAGTGCTTCTTCGACAAACCCTCGGGCACCGCGAGCTGCCGGCAGCGCATGGCCGCCGCGGCGGGCGTCTACGAAATCACCGCCGAGGCAGCCGCAGATTGCGCCGGATGCACCTGCGACGCGACGACGGGCAACGGTTTCTGCAACAGCTTCACGCAGCTGACTTCCGACTCGACGGCAAAGGCGAGCATCACGTTCCCCACGGACACCAGCGTAAAGGTCACGTTCCAGTAGGCGTGTCCAGGGGCTGCCGAATGGCGACGGTTTGGGGCTTTGCCAAGCTGAGAGCGCCGTGACAGACTGCGCGCGATGTTGCTCGGTCGCAACCTTCGCCAGCTTCTGACGCGCGCCTTCGGCGTGTGCGTGGCGCTGCTGTTGGCGCTCGGACAACTGAGCGGCCTGGGCCATCTCGTTCTCGTGCAGCATACGGTGTGTGCGGAGCACGGGGACATGCACCACGAGGGCAGCGCGTCCCACTTGCCCAAGACGGCGCTCGAATCCTGCCCCGGAATCGCCGTCACTACGGGCGACAGCCCACGTGTCGACGATCACGACCACTGCGATGGTTGGATCCGTGTCGACGAACACGCACTGCTTCCCGTGGTCAGCGTGAGCGCAGGCGACGTGGTTCACGCGGAGCAAGTGGTGGCCAGCATCGCCCGCGCCGCGGCGCTCCCGCCGATCGGCCTGCTAGCACTTGCACCCAAGCTCGCGCCACCAAGCGCCTGACGTCGGGGTCCTTGCGCCACTGCGCCTCAGCGCGCGGCGCGCGCGCATGTTCCCTCGGCGATCTACGCATATCGGTGTGACTCCAACAAGCACGCACGTGGCGCGAAAACGTCCGCGCGTTGGCTGCGGGGTGAGTGATGCGACGTTTAATTCCCAGATTCATATTCCTTTCGACGCTGCTGGCGTCCGTTGCGGGTGCAGAAGAAGGCACGTCGCGCGAATCGCCTGCGGATGCGCGCGCGCGCGCCAACGCGCCTACGCAAAGTGAGCCCGACGTCTTCAGCGAACTGGTCAGCGACCTCGAATCCCCGACGCCGAAGCAGCCCGCGGCCGATGCCACGCCCGCGCCCACGGCGCCCGCCACGACTGCTGCGATGAACCCAGAGATCAGCGTGGTGGCGGACTTCGCCCTGGCGGCGTTCTCCGACGAAGCGCCGCTACAGAGCGGCGCCCACGATCCCACCGAAAATGGCTTCAACCTGCAGCAGATGGAAGTCAGCATGCGGGCGTCGGTCGATCCGTACTTGCGCTTCGATGCCTTCCTGGTGTTCGGTCTCTTCGGCGTGGAGCTGGAAGAAGCCACGGGCACTACTTTGGACCTTCCTGCGGGCCTGCAGCTGCGTTTTGGCCAATTCGCCTCGCGCTTCGGTCGCATCAACGCCACCCACCCGCACAGCTGGGATTTTGCCGACCAACCCTTCGCCTTGGGTCGCATCTTCGGTGCCGAAGGCCAGCGCGGGCTTGGGGTCGAACTGAGCTGGCTCACGCCGCTGCCCTGGCATGTTGAACTCGTGACGTCTGTCAGCGACGCGGAGGGGGAGGATCGCAATCGCAGCTTCCTGGGTGCCGAGGACCGGCGCACCGAAGGTCCGGCAGACTTGCTGTGGGTTGCGGCGGCGAAGCAGTTCTTCAGCCTCAGCGACGCCTGGTCACTTCTATGGGGAACCTCCGCAGCGTTCGGTCCCAACGCCAGCGGTCGTGACAACCGCACCGAAGTGTACGGCGTCGACTTCTTCTTGAAGTACCGGCCGCTGGCTGGCGCTCGCTACACCCAGGTGCGCTGGCAGACCGAAGTATTCCACCGACGTCGCCAAGTGCCGGACAACGTGGTCTGGGACGTCTCCGGCTACACACAGACCGCGTGGCGCTTCGCACGCCGCTGGGAGAGCGCGGGGCGCTACGAGCTGGGCTCGACGCCCTTCGACCTCGACGGCCGGCGCGTCATCGATCCCCTCGATCCGCAATGGGACGGCATGCGCCACCGCTTCTCGGCGTCGTTGTCACACTTCCCTACCGAGTTCTCCCGCTTTCGGCTGCAGGGCAGCGCCGACCTGCCCGACTTTCGCGACTCGCCCATCTACGCTGCCTTCTTGACTGCGGAGCTCGTTGCTGGCGCTCACGGCGCGCACACCTTCTGAGGTCGTCCAATGTTCATCAACGATTCTAAGTTGCTCTCCCGCTGTGCCCTCCTCGGTGTCGCCTTGCTCGGCACCGCATGCACTTTCGAGCGTGGCACCGCCTACGCCAGCGTAGAAAGCGCCCAGCTGGACGTCCGCTTCGATCCGGGAGCGGCACGCGATCTGGGCGGCAACACGGTGCTCACGGATCTGGGCTACGCAGTGCATGTCTCGTCCTTCACTCTGGATATTGGTGACCTGAGCCTGCAGGAGCTGAAGTCGAGCGGCAGCGAAAGCCAAGGCAGCTTCGACCCGGCGAACCCGCCACCGGGCTACAGTTCCTGTCATGGAGGCCACTGCCACGCCGACGATGGCGGCCTGGTGCCCTATGCCGACATCGAAGCCGAGCTTGCCGGCAGTGGCGGAGCGCGCTTCGAGTCCATCGTCAGCTTCCACTTCGACGAAACCGTCCAGACTCTCGAAGATCCGCGCCTGATCCCCCTGGATGTGGATCCGAGCCGCGAGCTGCCGCGCTCGCACCTGGACAAGGCCGCGCTCTCTTTCGGCTCCGTAAGCGTCACGGCCAGCGTTCGCGACGTCCCGGATGCCGGCCGCGAAGCGTCGCTGACCGTTGAGTTACCCGTCGTGGCTCCTCGCAGTCACGCCCTCGACGTCGCAATCGATCGCGATGGCCCGGAAACGTTGGCCATACGTGCCGCGCTCACCATCGACGGCGCCATCTTCGACGGCATCGACTTCGAGAGCGCGCTGCAGTCCCAGAGCCTACCCATTCGCGACCCGGACACGACGGAAGCTCGCGCCTTTCTGGACAACATGGCCAGCGCGCCGTTTTCTCTGGAGGTACGATGAAGAGGAAGACGGCGTTTGCTTTGCTTTGGTCCTAGCCCGTTGAGAGCGACAGCTACCCTTTCGCTGCGGCTTGAGGCACTCTCCCGCGCATGTCCATCGCGATAGTCATCGGCGTCGGCGAGCTGGGTGGCCTGTTCGCCCACGGCTTGCTGCGCGCCGGGCTGACGGTGGTGCCCGTGCGCCGCGGCGACGACGCGGCACAAATTGCTGAGCAGGTCGCGGCGCCGCGCCTGGTGCTGGTCGCCGTGGGCGAAGACGATCTCGCGCCGGTGCTGTCCACGCTTCCCAAGCCGTGGCGTGCGAACGTCGCGCTGCTGCAGAACGAGCTCGTTCCCCCGCATTGGGAGCAGCACGGCATCCCCGACCCCAGCGTGTGCGTCGTCTGGTTCGAGAAAAAGCGCGGCAAAGCAGTGACTGAGCTCTTGCCCAGCGCGGTCTTCGGAAAACATGCAGACCTCTTGGAGACCGCGCTCCACAACGTCGGCATTCATTGCACGCAACTGCAAGATCGCAGCGCGCTGATCACCGCATTGGTGCAGAAGAACATGTACATCTGGACCACGAACCTGGCCGGGATCCAGACCGGGGGCGACGTGGGAACGCTGCTCTCTACGCATCGGGACTTCGCTCTGCGTGTTTTCGATGAGGTGCTGGCACTGCAGCAGGCGCTCACCGGGCAGCCCTTGGACCGCGCAACGCTCCTTGCCGCGTTGGATCGCGCGGGCGAAGCAGATCCGACCCACGCCTGCACCGGGCGCAGTGCGCCACGGCGACTCCAGCGCGCCTTGGCCGCTGCGGATGACGCGGGTCTCGAGCTACCCGTCCTACGAGGGCTGCAGTCGTGACCACGCAGTACCGCGCCTGGCTCGTCGATCTCGACGGCACGCTGTACCGAGCGCGTCCGGTCAAGATCCGCATGGCCATCGAACTTGGCCTGGGCGGTTGGGGCGTGGTGGGTGTATTGAAGCGCTTCCGTCAAGAGCATGAACATCTACGGGACAGCTTGGACCACGACGTGGACAGCCCGTTCTTGGAACAAGTCCGACGCACCGCAAGCGCTTTGGGTCGTGACGAAAGCGAAGTGAAGGCCATCGTGGACGACTGGATGGTGCAGCGCCCTTGCAAGCATCTGGCGAAGCACATCAATGCTGCGCTCTTCGACGAGATCCGCGCCTTCCGCACGGCCGGCGGCAAAACCGCCTGCGTCACCGACTACCCCGCGCGGGAAAAGCTCGACGCCATGGGCGCGACCGAGCTCTTCGACTGCATCATCGCCAGCGGCGAAAGCCAAGGACCACCGCGCTTGAAACCGCACCCCGCCGGCTACCTGCGTGCCGCGGAGCTATTGGGCGTGGCTCCAGAGCACTGCTTGGTCATCGGCGACCGGGACGACGCGGACGGTCGAGCCGCCGAGCAAGCGGGCATGGCGTTTCGCAAAGAGCGCGCCTAGCGCATCAGCACGGGCAGCTCCAGGGTTCGAGGGGCGCGAAGCTTTGCGACCAGTGGTTGCCCGAGGCCGCGTGTAGCTGCGACTCGGTGCCGTAGGACAGCCTCCCGTCGCGTTCCAAGAAGAATGCGGCCCCAGCGCCGTTTTGACTCACCGCGCGCAGGGACAAGCCCGCCGGCGTTTGCTCCCACACCGCCCACAGGTCGCCGCGGAAGTCACCACAGCCCACCCCTGCCCAAGCCGCCACGCGCACCAAGCTGCGACCGCTGTCGTCGCTGTACTGCGTCACGCTGCTGCCCGAGTCGGTGTACTCCGTCCAGTGGCCGCGCGGCGCCGACGGCGTGCCGCCCACGTCGGGTTGCCAGTCGCCGCTGAGGTAGTCCGTCTGGATCTCGCCGTACTCCGGCAATGCCAAGAACGCCGCCATCGCCCGCACGCTCAATGGCGCTGCTGCTGCTTTGACTTCGGCGAAAAGCGTCTGCGCGCCGCCCGCGGGCGCCGCGAAGCTTGCGCCGCTGCACTCCCCCTCGGTGGGCAGCAAAGACACCGTCACCAGCTCGCGACTCGGAGCCACGATGTCTCCGAGCTCTTCGTCTTCGGGCTCCCCCCATTCTTCGCGCACGCGCCACACGTCTGCCGCCGTGGCAGTGCAGACCCACCCAGCGCTGTCATACAACCAGTACTCGCGACCCGTCGCATCCGCGTACGCCGCGAGCTCGGCAGCATCGACGCGTCGACGCAACACCCGCGTGCTGTCACCGCCCACGCTCACGTCCTCGAACGCTTCCTCGGTGGGCTCGGCCCCTGCGTCGATCACCAGCATCGGCTCAGCCGCGAAGATCACCGCGGACAGGTCGCCCGTACGCCCATCGTACACATCGGCACTGAACTCCCCGCGCCCCTGCACCCGCTCGCCAACCGCCAACGTTTGCACCGGAAGCACGGACGTCGTCAGCGGACTCTCCGCCGCGCGCGCTGCCGCCTGTTCCGTGGGGTCCGGCGCCGGGGCGGCGTCGTCCTCGAAACGCACTTCCGGTCCGCATGCCACGGAAGCCAGAGCAAACACCGCCACCACCACACACCTCGAATGCCACATGCCCCCTGGCGTTACAGGATCCGTGCCGGTCTTGTTTCCAGCTGTTTGTTTGTTTTTTTGTTGGCCCCTGTGTCCGTCATCGGCTGGCGCCGTGTGCCGCCTGCCACCGCGCGACGGCAATAAACTGCGCGCAGACGACGAATCGCCACTCCCCGTCGGCGGCTCGCGAAAATCACCCGCGGGTCAAGGTGGTGCGTCTTAAGGTATTAGACTGGAGCTTCCATGACCAAACGGTTCCTGGGGTCCCTGATGCTGGTCGCCGTCTGTGCGCCAAGCACAGCGCTGGCAGACGCGGGCCCCAAGATCGAGGACTCGTTCTGGTTTCCCCTTGGCATCAACGCGGGCTACGCCATCAACCCGTCGCATGTACCGAATGGGTTCCTGTTCGGTGCCGAAGCGAGCCTTGTCTACCTGGACCACAGTGCCAAATGGGCGGGCGTATACACGGACCTGCTGCGCGACTTCGGCTCGGATACGACACGTTGGAGCGCTGGCGCCGAGTTCGGCGTGTCTGCATACGGCCTCGATGTCGGCTACGTGCGCAGCTTCGGCGACGCGGATTGGAGCGGAGTACGCGCGCGCTTCCTGCTTTCATTGGCGGTCATCCACATCTACGGCGGTCCCGGCTGGATCCTCAGTGGCGAACAGACCGAAAGCTACGGTGAGATCGGGCTGCTGCTAAAGTTCCCGATCAACCTCTGGTCCGCCGAGCCCAGGCGCCGCCACCAACCCGCTGTCGAGGAAGACCACGAGCGCCCACCGCAGAACGACGAGCAACTGGGTGACTCACCCCTCGTGACTGAGCCGGGTCCCGAGCCGCCGCCCCCAACCAGCTACCCGCCCCCCGACGACGCACCCCTGGCGCCACCGCCCAGTCCCGCGCCCGAGCCGAACTAGCGCACAAGAGTCGTCGCTCAGCTCGGCCCAGCACCCCGTCGGGTATCCCGCAGCGTGTTGAACCGACCCCTACAACCCCCTGGACTCGAACCACTCGATGGCATGCATCGATTTGGCGCGCTCCAGCTTGACGGCTTTGACCACCGGGGCGGACAACTCTACGGGCACGTCGAGGGCAATCCAATCGAACACTCTCAGTGATCGGTGCGAGTTGATGCGCTTCACGTCTTTGTCGGTGATGCCGACCAAGTTGTGGATGAGTAGTTCCTCGAGCTTTGGTGCGTCCAATAACCCACCCAAAGCCTCGAGGGTACGCATTTGCCCGACCTCCAAGCGCAACAGTTCCTTGAGCCCGCGCAGCGACGGCACAGCCTGGACCTTCGCCAAGCCGTAGAGAGACAGGTGCTGAAGCGCCTTGAAGCTCGTCACCAAACTCAAGTCGTGCATGCCCCGCACTTGGTTGACACAGAGATAGCGGAGCTTCTTGCAACCTTCTGCAGCCGTTAGGTTCGCGGCCGAACCACCTCGCAAGTCCAGCCACCAAAGCTTGTCGAGCTTCGACAGGAATCCGTCGGGGACCTGCACGTTCCACAGCGTCAATCGCTCTGCGCTCGCGAGCCACTCCAGGTCGTCAGCGGTGATCTTGGCGTGTTCGATCCAGAACTCCCCGCAGCCGCGATCCTGGGCAACGTCGCGCGCCTTGTGCCGCTTCGTCATGGGCGCATGCTAGCTCAGGTGGCGGTAAGCGTGCCCGTGCGGGACGCAACGCAGGCGGGCTCCTGATCGTCGTTTGAGTGCTCAGAGGTTCTTCCTCGGCATTCCAGCGAGCCCCGAGCTGGCCGCGCGGATGGTCGGGGCCAACACTTGGCAGACCAATGCCGCTAGCCGTTCCATTCCACCAGGAGGTCAACGTCCGAAGCCGAGGGCCAGCACCGCGAGCGTGACCCATACCCTGTTGGTTCGCCGCATGACGCCGGCTGAAAAAGCATCGACCGTGCCAGCCAACTCGTAGTGAATCTCCGTGATAAATGGAAGCGTGCCAGCGGATCCGCAAGTGCGCACCTGACGCTAATTTCGATCGACTGGTGCGAGTCGAGCGTATGAACGTGCGGCCGTGGGGCGAAAGCGCCTCGGATTGGTACTCCGAGTTGTTTCGGCCGCTTGTTTGTATTTTTGGTTGCCCCCTGTGTCCGTCATCGGTTGGCGCCGCGTGCCGCCTGCCACGGCTCGACGCCGGTGCAGACGCCTGGGCGTGGTAGAGTTGCCCCATGCGTTTGCTCTCTCCGATTTGTGTCGCCGTCTTGCTGGGGTGCAGTAGTTCCGGATCCGGCGGCGGGCCGGTGGACGGCGGTCTTGGGGGCACGGCGGGCGGCGGGGGCGCTGGCCTTGCGGGCGGCAGCGGCGGCTCCGGCAACGTGGCTGGCACGGGCAACACCGGCGGCAGTGGCAACGCTGCGGCCACGGGCGGGGTCGGCGGCAGCTTCCCAGCAGGCTGCACCACCCAGGGCGCAGCAGACGTGTGCGCGCGCTGGAAAGCGGATCGCGCCGATCTGAGCGAAGGCACTTGGAGCGGCAACGTGTCGTCGTGCGATCCCGGCGACATCTCCGCAAACGGGCGCGCCAACGCCCTGCGACTGATCAACCTGTATCGCTACATGGTCGGCTTGCCCGAAGCGACCGACGATCCGACCCGTAACCAAAAGGCCCAAGCCTGCGCCTTGATGATGAAAGCCGAGGGCAAGCTCTCCCACACGCCCGGCACGTCCTGGGGCTGCTACAGCGCCGACGGCGCCGAAGCCGCGGGCAAGAGCAACATTTCCACAGGCAGTGGCGTGGGCGCCGTCGATCGCTACATGCGCGACAACGGCAACTTGACCACCATGGGCCACCGGCGCTGGATCCTGTCCAACAGCCTGGGACTGGTCGGACTCGGCTCTACGGACGGCGCATCCTGCATGTGGGTCATCAGCGGCGGCGGCAAAGCCACGCGCAAGTGGACCGCATGGCCGCCCGAGGGCGACGTGCCCTTCGAACACGTCGACTACATCAAGGGCACCGGCTGGACAATCCAGAGCAGCGACATTGACTTGGACAATGCCACCGTCAAGATCACGGACCAGAACGGCACGGAGATGCCCGTCAACGTGACGCACCTGCAGCCGAACTTCGGCGCTAAGGACGCCCTGCTGATGCAGCTGAGCGGCTGGACCGCCCAGGCCGGCAATGCGTACGCGGTACAAGTCAGCGGCAGCAGCGAGCCGATCTGCTACGTCGTCAACGTGGTCGACTGCGGCTGAGGGCGGCGCCCAGCTCCTGTCGGATCCGAACCTGCCTGTGGTGTCGAGCGGACGCAAGCGGCGCCCCGCGCGCACGAGCAACTGGCTCCGCGAAGCGATCCATGAAGAATCACAGCTGCCCCGCTATCCCCAGACCCAAGTGGGATCCGTCGCTGAATGGCATCAGCAGCACCGAGGAATCCCTTTCTGGAGCGCTGGAGCCGAAGCCGTAATGCAACAAGCTGGGCAAGACGTAACCGGATCCAATACCCAGCGCCGCCCCAGCAAACACATCGGAGAAGTAGTGGTTCTTCGTCGTGACACGCGAGACACCGACCCAGGTGGCCGCTGCCAGCGCCCCGGCGCAGGCCAGTGGATCCCCGAGCCCGCCGTAGAGCTCCAGATGTTGGTGGTGCACGCAAGTCAGACCGGCGCCCGTGAAAGCAGCCAGGGTGTGACCACTGAGAAAGCTCTGGTTACTGGCGACGTCATCCCCACAAGCTGGGTCGTAGTCGGGATCCGTCGCGCACTCGTCCACATACGGACGACGACGGCCAACGAGCTTTTGCGTCGCAGTGGAGATCGCGCCGCTGATAGCAAACGACTGCCAGTCGATTAGCAGCATTTGCGCCGCAACGTCGCTGCTGCCCCGCGCGCCCCAAGCGACGCCCGCGTCCACAACCGGATAGGCAAAGAGCGACAGGAACGCGACCTCGCCGCTGAACACCACGCCCTCCCGAGTGCGACGGTCATCAATGGTCAGCGCGCGCACCAACGCATCGTCGATGAGCACACCACCGACGGGTCCATGTTTGTTCTGCTGGAGCCACAGCGTATTGGCCACGAACACACCCGAAGCTGCCGCCGCCACCACGCCTTCCACCGCACGAAAGCGCGGCCGGTCCTCCCGCCACTGCAAGGTCTCCGCGCTCGCAGTCTGTTCCAGGCCGAACAGCGTCAGCGCAGCAAGAACGCACACTTGGCGGGGGGCGCGGCGGCTGGTGTGGGAGCGCGAACGTGCCATGGACAGTGCGCGCAACCTAGAGCCGATCTCGGCTGGTGGCCAGTTCTACCACCGCCCCTGCCGCTGCCTCCGCTG
>CALMUT010000102.1 GCA_937872925.1 uncultured Myxococcales bacterium
CGGCAACCAAGAAGGCGGCAACCAAGAAGGCGGCAACAAGAAGGCGGCAACCAAGAAGGCGGCAACCAAGAAGAGTGGCGCCAAGAAAAGCCGCGCACAAACGACCGCCGAAGCGGCAGCCGTTGCGCCGAGCGCGGCGCAGGAACCAAGCTCCGGGGTCCCGCCGAAGACCACGCTGCGCCGAAAAAAGCCCGCCAAACGCCGTGCCCCATCGAGCAAGACGACTGCTTCCAAGACTCGGAATCGCCCTGCGCGCGCCAAATCCAAGCCTGCTGCCGCCAAGCCAGCGAAATCCAAGCGGGGGAAGCGATGAGCTCGGAGCCCATCTTGATCGAACGGCGCGATGGCGCAGCGGTCATTACGCTCAACCGACCCGACCGCATGAACGCGCTGGCTCGGGACATCCTGCTCGCCCTGCGTGCTGCACGCGCCGACATTGTTGCGGATCCCAGCGTGCGCGCCATCGTCTTGACCGCGCAGGGCGATCGCGCCTTTTGCGCCGGCGCTGACTTGAAAGAGCGTCAGGGCATGAGCATGGACGACGTGCGCGGCCAGCTGTCGCTGTACCGTTCCGAACTCGGCTGGTTGGACCGCTCGCCAATTCCGGTCGTCGCTGCTATCAACGGCGTCGCGTTCGGCGGAGGCCTGGAGCTAGCATTGCTATGTGATCTGCGGGTTGCAGTCGAAAGCGCAAAGTTGGGGCTCCCCGAGACGACTCTGGGAATCATCCCTGGAGCCGGCGGCACGCAGCGTTTGCCGCGGGTCGTCGGCGAAGCCAAGGCCAAAGAACTGATCCTCCTGGGTAGTCGACTGACAGCGGCCGAAGCGTATGCCATCGGCCTAGTCAATCGAGTGACCCCCAGCGGCGTCGATGTGCTGGAAGACACTCTCGAATGGATCCGACCGATCCGCGACGGCGCGCCCATTGCGCAGGGCGCGGCGCTGGCCGCTATCGATGCGTCTTACGAAATGCCGCTGGCGCACGGGCTCGAACTGGAGCGAGTCTTCTACGACGAGTGCCTGCGCAGCCAGGATCGCGTGGAGGCCCTGCGTGCATTTGCGGCCAAGGAAAAGCCCCAGTTTCGCGGCAAGTAGCGCGCCGTGCCGGTCGAAGCTATGTGTCCCAGATGGCACAGGAATTCGAACGACGCGGCCCCGCTGAGATCCCGACGCACGAGGGCGAGGCCCTTGGCCTCGATGCCGCAGGCCTGAGCGAGCTGCGCAGCGCCATCGCGAAGTGGCGTGAGGGGCCAGTCAAAAGAAGTCTCGAGCGCATGCCCGCACGCAAGGATAGCTTTTCGACTTGGAGCGGGGTGGAGCTGCCGGACCTGTCGACACCAGCGGACGTGCGAACGGACTACATGCGTGACCTGGGTCTCCCCGGTGAGTACCCGTTTACCCGTGGCGTGCAGCCGACGATGTACCGCGGCAGATTGTGGACGATGCGCATGTTTGCCGGCTTTGGCACGCCGGAGCAGACCAACGAGAGGTTCCGCTATCTGTTGCGCGAAGGCCAAACGGGACTCTCAACCGCTTTCGATTTCCCCACTTTGATGGGGTACGACTCGGACTCGCCTCGCGCCTTGGGCGAAGTGGGCATGTGCGGCGTTGCGGTCGATACCCTGCGCGACATGGAGGTGTTGTTCGACCAGATCCCGCTGGCAGATGTGACCACCAGCATGACCATCAACGGCCCTGCGGTGGTGTTGCTCGGGTTCTATATTGCGCTTGCAGATGCTCGCGGCGTGCCTCGAGACAAGATCGGCGGGACGGTTCAGAACGACTGCTTAAAGGAGTTCATCGCCCAGCACGCTTGGCTGGTGCCACCGCGCCCTGCCATGCGCATCGTGACCGACATGATTGAATACTGCAGCAAGGAGGTCCCGCGCTGGAACACCGTGAGCATTAGCGGCTATCACATCCGGGAAGCCGGCGCGACGGCGGCGCAGGAGCTTGCCTTCACTCTGGCAGATGGCCTGGCGTACGTGGAAAGCGCGATCGAGCGTGGCCTGGCGGTCGACGATTTCGCGCCGCGGCTGTCCTTCTTTTTCGACGTGCACAACGATTTCTTCGAGGAAATCGCCAAGTTTCGTGCGGCGCGCCGAATGTGGGCGCGTTTCATGAAGGAGCGTTACGGTGCCGCGCGCGCCGAGAGCATGAAGCTGCGCACCCACGCGCAAACCGCTGGTGTGTCCCTGACGGCGCAGCAGCCGTACAACAACGTAGCGCGGGTGGCGTTGCAGGCGATGGCCGCGGTGCTCGGGGGTACGCAGAGTCTGCATACCAATTCCATGGATGAGACGTACGCGCTTCCCACCGAGGATGCCGTGACGATCGCCCTCCGCACGCAGCAGATCATTGCGGAGGAATCTGGCGTGCCCAATGTCGCGGACCCTCTCGGTGGCAGCTACTATGTCGAATGGCTCACGGACCGCCTCGAAAAAGAGGCTCTCGACTATATCCGCCGCATCGACGAGATGGGCGGTATGGTGGTCGCCGTAGAAAAGGGCTACCCGCAGCGGGAGATCGCGCGCAGTGCCTATGAGTTCGAGCGCCAGTTGAACGATGGTTCTAGGGTGATGGTGGGCGTCAACGGTTATCGCAGCGCCGAGGACGGCGACAACATCCCCACCCTGAAGATCGACGAAGCCGTGCAGCGCAATCAGCTCGCCGAATTGGCAAAGGTGAAAGCGGGTCGTAGCAAGGTCGACGTGGATCAGGCGCTGTCGCAGGTGCGCGACGCGGCGCGGGGAGGGGGCAATCTCATGCCGCCCATCATCGCGGCGGCTCGGGTGTACTGCACAGAGCAGGAGATCTGCGACGAACTGCGCGGCGTGTTTGGCACCTATAACGACCCCGCGGAATTCTGAGCACCGTCGCGACGGCGGGTGCTGACGACTGCGTTCAGTATGGCTTCGTGCGGCGCCGGGCCTTGCTGGCGGCGGGTTGCTGCTGGCCCGCGTCGACGGAGGGCGGAGCGCTTTTTACCGTCGGGCGAACGGTGGTGCGTTCCGGCGTTTCGCGGCCGTGTGTAGGCGGTTCGGAGCGGCGCGTCGCGGCCATGGGATACGGATTGCTGCGGGGCCGTGCTCCGGGGGGCGTGGTGGCGCGCCGGGGGCGATCCGGCGGCGTGGATTCGAGCTCGCCGTGCTCTGGATCCTGTACCGAGTAGCCTGTGGGGGAGAGTCGGCGGCTCGGGGCGCTCGGGGCGGGGGGCACGTGGGGGGGGGGGCGGGGAAAAAACGCAGCGGCTTGCTCCGAAAGGGGAGGCTGGTTGATCGGAAAGTTCAGGGGGCGCGGGGGACGGGGGGGCGGGGCTGACTCTGGGTCCGCGGACTCCGGTGGAGCCGAGTCGGTGTACAGGAGAACGTCGATCCGCGCTCGCTCGCCACGCGTCTCCCCGTGAATGCGAAACTGTGGCGCCTGGCAACGCGCGAAGCGTTGCGCGGCGTGCACACTGCCGGTAGCCAAGTGCCGCAAGATCCGCGTTAGGCGTGGATGGCCGAGCGCCCCCACTTCCAGGCATAGTCCGCCGGGCGTGCGCGTGACTTCGTAGCTGATTCGCATGTCCACGAAAGGGTGCTCGAAAGGCACGCGCAAACGGGCCAGGGTGCCATGGAGATCTCCGACGATGACGCTTCCGCCAGTTTGACTGAGGGTGCGAGAGGTGAGCTCGGTGCCAAGCTCCTCTAGAAACTTCCCAGTTCCATCGCCGAGCTTCCCGTCGATCGCGCTCAGGAACTCTTCGGCGTCGCTGGCGGGCACCGTCGCTGTCGGTCCGGAGTCCTGAAGCACCTGCTTTGAGCAACTCTGGCGCACGCGCTCAGGAAATGCGCTGGACACAAAAGCCATGGCTCCCGCCCCACGCTCACGCTCCGCCAGCGCCAGCACATCCCGTAGAAACCAGGTACGAACTTCTCCCACCGAACCCCCAGTATAGAGACGGGCCGGCGCGCTGTCGAAAGCGACAAGTTGAGCAGATTTTGCTCAACCCAGAATCCGGTCGAAAGTCGAGGTATTTCCAGCACTTCCGCGCGGAATCAGGTGCGGATTTGGAGCGCTTGCGCCAGGTCGGCGACGACGTCTGCGGAGTCTTCCACACCCACCGCCAGCCGGATCAAACCCGGGTCGATGCCCACTTCGGCGAGCCCGGCGTCATCCAGCTCGAAGTAGCTCATGATCGCGGGCTGCTCAATCAACGTCTCGACGCCGCCGAGGGACGGCGCAATCCGCGCGAGTTTGCAGGCATCGACGATCTTGGATGCGTGGGCGCGACCTCCTTCGGCGACAAAACTCACTACCCCGCCGAAGCCGCGCATCTGGCGGGCGGCGATGGCGTGGGTTGGGTGAGTCTCAAGGCCCGGGTAGTAGACGCGAGCGACGCCGGGGTGTTGCGACAGGAAGATGGCAACCTCCGCGGCAGTCTGGTTCTGCTGCTGCACACGAAGCGCCAGTGTCTTGATCCCCCGGCCAATCAGGAAGGCCGCGTGCGGATCGAGGATCCCGCCGAGCACGCCGCGCATCTCGCGAATCAACGAGATCAAGTGGCTTGGCCCTGCAACAAATCCACCGAGGACGTCATTGTGGCCTGCCAGGTACTTGGTCGCGCTGTGTGCCACGAGCTCGATGCCGTATCTCGCCGGGCGCAGGTTGATCGGAGTCGCGAAAGTGGAATCGATCAGCGTGCGCACGCGGCCCTGGGCTTTGACGACGGCGTTTAGTTCATCCAGATCGGTACAATACAGATACGGGTTGGTCGGGGATTCGGCGATGACCAAGCGCGTCCGAGGCGTCATCGCGGCGCGAAGTTCGTTTACAGCGCCCGGGGCAACCAAGGAATGCTGAATGCCGAACCGCTCTAAGACGCGCATCACCAACTGACGCGTGCGACGGTAACAGTCGCGGAAGAGCACGACGTGGTCGTCCGCTTTCAGCAGCGCCAACGTGACGCTGGAGAGCGCCGCCATGCCACTAGCAAAGCCGACAGCGTCATCGGTGCCCTCGAGTTCCGCCACGCGTCGCTCGACTTCACGAACGGTCGGATTCCCATAGCGACCGTACTCTTCGCGGTCCGGGTCGCCATCCTCTCCGCGCATATAGCGCTCGAGATCGGCCGTGCTGTCGAAGGTGAAGGTCGCGGTCTGTGCAATACTCGGAGCGAGGGTGTGGTGAGCGCGCTCGGCGTCCGTGCCAGCGTGCACGGCCTGGGTCGAAGACGCGAAGCGCTCGTCGTCGCTCATTTCGGCTCAAGGGACTTGGCGAGCGCCGCGACACGGTCCGCGATCGTCTGCGGGGCTTTCTCCACGGCCACGAGTTCGGCTTTTTTCGGGTCTGTTTCCGTGCGCGGCTTCAGTTCCACGCCGCCGCGTTCCAAGCTTTTCTTACCAATGGTGACGCGGAGCGGGATGCCAACCAGATCCGCATCCTTGAATTTCACTCCGGGGCGCTCCTCTCGGTCATCCACCAAAACGCTAATGCCTCGCGCTTCTAGCGCCGCTTCGACCTCTGCCACCGCCGTGATGACCTCGGGCTCGCTACCCAGTTGCACAATCGCAACCTGATACGGCGCAAGGCTGGCGGGCCAAAGGATGCCGTTTGCGTCGTTGAATTGTTCGACGGCCGTAGCCACTAGACGGGAGACACCGATGCCGTAGCAGCCCATGACGACCGGCTTGGTCTCGCCACTGTCGTCTAGGAAGGTGGCCCCCATCTTTTCCGAATAGTGCGTGCCCAGAAGGAAGATGTGACCCGCCTCGATGCCGCGATAC
Source organism: uncultured Myxococcales bacterium (assembly GCA_937872925.1). Classification (GTDB taxonomy): domain Bacteria; phylum Myxococcota_A; class Polyangia; order Polyangiales; family Polyangiaceae; genus JACKEA01. The sequence continues at coordinate 5,769 of CALMUT010000102.1, forward strand.
ACCTCCAGCTTTCCATCTGCGCAGTTGGGGCAGGGGTCCCCCGCGCGCACGCTGCGGATGTCGACGATTTCTCCCTCGAAGTCCCGGCCCGGCTGCACGTTCTTGAAGTGGTAGTCGGTCTCGTTGGCTCCGGAAATACCCAGGGGGAGCGCTTTGGCGGCGCGGTCGACCAGCAGTTTGCCTTTAAAACCCACTGGTCCGGCGAATCCAACCTTGGCGCCTGTGGCGCGCCACACATCGTCCGGGCTGGCCAGGACGACTTCGCCGACGCCCAGCGCCTTAGCCAGCTTGACCTCGTTGATTTCGTCGTTGCCGCAGACCACGGCCATGACGACCTCCTCGCCAGCAAGGTAGATCAGGCTCTTCAAGAACACGTCTGGGGACGCGCCCAAAAAAGCGCTGACTTTTTCGATGGTGCCCGCTTTTGGCGTATGCACTTTTTCCGGCGCACCGTCTTTGTTCTGCGTTGCGGCGGGCGGCGGTTCCGCGGTGACGGCGACTTCCAGGTTTGCGGCGTAGTCGCAGTGCCCGCAGGCGGCGATGAAGTCCTCTCCACTTTGCACCAGGACCTGGAACTCTGCGCTCCCGCTGCCACCCATGGCCCCAGAATCTGCACTCACCATGCGGTAGCTGAGCCCCATGCGGTCGAAGATGCGGGTGTAGGCGACGCGCATCTTCTCATAGCTCAGCTTGGCGCGCTCTTCGTCGACATCGAAGGAGTAGGCATCCTTCATGGTGAATTCGCGGCAACGCAGCAGCCCACCGCGGGGCCGTGGCTCGTCGCGGAATTTGGTCTGCACCTGATACAGATTCTTCGGTAGGTCCCGATAGCTGTGGACCTCGCGCCGCGCCATGTCTGTGATGATCTCTTCGTGGGTGGGTCCCAAATGGTAGTCACTGCCCTTGCGATCCTTGAGGCGCAGTAGGTTGTCGCCGAACAAATGCCAGCGTCCGGTTTCGCGGAAGTAGTCTGCGGGCAGCAGCGCCGGCAAGAGCACCTCAAGGGCGCCGGCCTTGTCCATTTCTTCGCGCACGATGCGCTCCACATTGCGCAACACTCGCACCCCAAGGGGCAGATAACTGTAGATGCCGGCACCGACGCGGCGGATGTACCCAGCGCGAAGCAGAAGCGTGTGGCTCACGCTGGTGGCGTCCGCGGGAGCTTCTTTGAGAGTCGGTACGAGTGCGTGGGTCAACCGCATGATGGTGCCTGCGTAGCACAGCGGACCTGGGAGCGGCGGGCTGCCTCGACCCGAGTTTTGTGGTTCCAGGCGGCTATTTGGGCTCGGCGAAGTGGGGTTTGACACGCCGCGGCATTTTGACTACATCCGCGCCTCATGTAGGGGGATGTAACCGCCCCCGGGAGCTACCGATGTCCAAGCGAATTCTTCCGTTCTTTGCCTTTGCCTTGTTTGCCTGCAGCGCCGCCACCGAGGATGTGGGGCCGTTGCCCGAGCCCGATGGTGAGTCCCTCGCCGAAGAGCTGCACAAGGACGTCAGCACCTACTACGTCGTGACCCGTCAGGACTTTCGGAAGTGCATGCATCCGATGTGCGGTGGCTATTTCGTGAAGCGCGTGAATCGCCTGTTCACCCGCTGCGCTGATGGGGCATGGCGCAGTGAGTGTCACGCCGTGGACGTAGATCTCTCCGGCTTGGGTCTGTCTGAGCAAGCCGCGAGCGACTTCACTAGCGGGACCTTTGGTGCCGGACAAGGCCTCATACGGGGAGAGCTCGAACTCGTGAACGGGGCCCACACGTTGGTGGCCAGCGAGGCGTGGGTCGGTCAGAGTCACTCCGAAGCCTACGGCGGGGTGTGGAAGGTCAAGAGCAGCGGCATTGTCTGCATCACGTCGCCGTGCCCGAGCTACAACGAGGCACTGCTGAATCACGGCTACAGCCGCAATATCCACGGCGTTGATCTGGACGCCTCCGGAGCAGACCCCAAAGCGGTGATGGCCGGGCATCAAGAGCTAGCCGAGGACGGAATTCTGGTCGCCGGATGGCATTGGAAGACCTGGGGAATGGCCGGTTCGGGTATTGAACTGCGCGCGTCGGAGTTTTACACGCGGCTCACTGGGGCCTCGTATTGTGCGACGACCTACGTCAACGCGCCCAACGCGATTTCGCCGACCTTCTACGCGAAGAACTTCAGTTCCGAAAAGGATGCCTGGGCCTGGTTGGGACAGAGCTTTCCTCACGGTGACGATCGTCAGGTCATCGAGGGGCCGTGCAACCAACCCCGGGCCTGCATTCAGGTGTACAAGCCAGTCTGCGGTGTGATCAAAGACTCGCCGGAAAAGACCTATAGCAACTCCTGCGCATTCGAATCGGGTCTGAGGGCAGACGCCGGCAGCGAGGGCGAGAGCAAGGGTTTCTACAACCCTGGCGAGTGCAAGCCCGCCTGCAACTACCAAGATCCGAGTCGGAAGTACGTGGCGACGAGTCCTCAGCAATGCCAGCTCGTGAAGTTCTTCTGCGAATCCGGAACCGCGTTCTTTGACGAGTGCGGCTGCGGCTGCCTGCTGCCCAGCCAGTAGCCGTTCCGGCATCTTCCGGGCTTCGCTGGACCGAAGCCCGGCGCAATTGTCGCACTCATTCAGTCAAGTACACGGCGGGTATTTCGCTACAGATCTAGTGATCTTCTGCGCGATCGAACTATTCCCGACTTGTCATATCGGAAATAGGGGGTAAATCTCTGGCGAGCGGAAGCTACCTCCTCCGCCGTTGAGAATTCCCATGCCAGCGCCCACCACTTGGAAAGAGCGTCTCGCCCCAAAGATCCGTGAAGATTGGGCGCGAGAGATCGACATCTTCGAAACACAGATCGAACTGCGCCAGCAGGACAAGATCGAAGAAAAGCTGTTCGCAGAAACCCGTCTCCGCCGCGGAGTGTACGGACAGCGCTACGACAACGGCACGCGTCACAACGGACGCGAAGCCCAGAAGCTGCCTTTCCCCGAGCGTGCCACCAAGGGTCCCCACACCCTATGGGACGCGCCGGGCATGATGCGTATCAAGATCCCATTCGGAAAGATCAGCGCGGAACAGTTAGACGTGATGGCCGACCTCGCCGAGGAATACTCCGACGCGATCTTGCATGTCACCACGCGTCAGGACATTCAGCTGCACTTCGTGCACATCGAAGACTCTCCAGACTTGATGAGGCGCCTTGCTGCCGTCGGTATCACTACTCGAGAGGCATGCGGCAACAGCGTGCGCAACGTGACGGCGTGTTCCTACGCGGGCACGTGCAATACACAGGCCTTTGATGTGACCCCGTACGCGAACGCGCTGACGTTCTTCTTGTTGGGCCACGACGACACCCAAGACTTCGGCCGCAAGTTCAAAGTCGCCTTCAGTGGCTGCAAAGACGAACCCTGCGGATTGACGAACTTCCACGACCTGGGGTTGGTCGCCAAGATCCGCGACGTGGGTGGCAAGTCTGTGCGCGGATTCGAGTACTGGGTCGGAGGAGGCCTGGGCAGTGTGCCGCAGCCCGCGCGTCTGCTCGCGGAGTTCGTCACCGAAGAAGAGCTGATGCCCTTGACTCAGGCGCTGTGCCGCGTCTTCGGTCGTTTGGGCGAAAAGGAAAACCGCAGCCGGGCGCGGCTCAAGTTCCTGGTTAAGAAGCTCGGCATCGATGAGTTCCGGCGTCTGGTACTAGAAGAGCGCGAAAAGCTGCGGCCGGACCCGCGCTGGACCGACTACCTCTCAGACCTGAGCGCGACAGAAGAACGCCCGAAGAAGCCTGGGATGCCCCTAGCGCCGGACGCGACGACGGGTGGCGCCTTCGCGGCGTGGCGTCGAACGAACGTCCGGCAGCAAGCCCAGAGCGGCTACGCCGTTGCCACCATCACGCTCCCTCTTGGGGACATGTCGAGCAGCCAGGCGCGGGCGATTTCTGATCTGGCGCGAACGTACACCGGCGACACCCTGCGCGCGACCGTGGATCAGAATATGCTTTTGCGCTGGGTTCCGGAGGCGGACCTGCCCGCACTGCACGCTGCGCTTTTGGCGGCCGGCTTGGGCGAGGCTGGTGCCGGCACCTTGTCAGACGTGACGGCATGTCCCGGTACGGACACCTGCAAACTTGGGATCTCCAGCTCCCGCGGCCTGGCCGGTGAACTGCGTCGGCAGCTCCATGTGTTGGGCGCTGAAGTTCCGGACGCCGCCAAAGACCTGCACATCAAATGCAGCGGCTGTTTCAACGCCTGCGGGCAGCACCATGTAGCCGACATCGGCTTTTTGGGAGTCAGCCGCAACGTGGGCGGCCGACGTGTGCCGCACTTTCAGCTGGTCGTAGGCGGGCAGTGGACAGAGAACGCCGGTGCCTACGGTTTGGCCATCGGCGCTGTGCCTTCGAAGAACGTGCCCAAGGTCGTGGAGCGCCTCACGCGGCACTATTCCGAGAGTCGCCAAGAAGGCGAAACCTACCGTCGCTTCGTGGAACGCATTGGCAAGAAGTCCGTGCGCGGCTTGATCGAAGACCTGATCGAGCTGCCAAGCTACGCCGACGACCCCAGCTACTACAGCGACTGGGGCGACCCCCGTGAATACACCATTGACGATATGGGCGTCGGTGAGTGCGCCGGTGAAGTGGTGCCTTTCGCGCAAATGGGCCTGGCCGCGAGCGAGCGAGAGGTATTCGAAGCCCAATTGCTCCTCGACCAAGGTCAGGCCAAGGACGCTGCCCGACGCGCCTATCAAGCGATGCTGTCTGCGGCACGGGCGCTGACGCGCGAGAAGAATGCGAACCTTGGCGACGACCCGGACGAGATCATCAGCGAGTTCAAAGCGAGACTAGTCGACACCCGGCTGTTCTGGGATCAGTACGCAGGCGGCAAGTTCAGCCAGTTCCTATTTGGCATGCATGCATCGGGGCTGGCCGTAGCCGACGCTGAAGGTGCGCACGAGGTGATTGAGGAGGCGCAGCTCTTCATCGACGCGGCGCACCAATGTTACACGCGGCTCGGCGGAGCATCGTCTGTTTAGAGAGGCCGGCATGCACTTCGAAAAATTCGCCCTCAAACTCTACGTGGCCGAGCCTCGGGACTTGCAGCTAAACTCCGTCACGATCGCGTTTCATGACTTCATCAGCGAAGATGCGCTTGGTGAGTTGTTGATCGACACCGTGGATTACACGCACGTGCACGAAGGGCCGGGCATCGTTCTGATTGGGCATGCGTCGGACTACGCGCTGGAACTCTCTGAGGGGCGCGCCGGACTGAGCTGCAGCCGCAAGCGTGATCACGTGCCGGTTTCTGAGCGGGCCGCCGACGTGCTGCGCCGCACCCTTGCTGCGGCGGCGAAGCTCGAAGCCCGTGCGGAGCTTGCGCTGCGCTTTCGCACGGACGAGCTCCGCCTCACCATCACCGACCGACTTGCACTCGGCAGTATGCCGGACGCGTTCGCCGCGGTGACAGAAGCGTGGGCCCCCGTGTTGAAGCGTGCCTTCGGCAACGAGCCAAGCTTGAGCCGTGAAGGAAATGGTCGGCAGCCATTTACCGTGCGTGCCCGAGCCGAGTGCACGGCATCTCCGGCTGAAGTGTTGCAGCGTCTCGGCTAGCGCTGGGGCGCAGCTTCAATTGCAGCCGGCTGCGGGCACGAGGAAGGCCGGGTCCGTGAGATCGTCGGTGACGTTGCCTGCCTTGCCGAAATCCTGGCCGCCCCAGGGGTTGAAGCCGAATAGGGACGTCTCGGTCCAGCCCAAGGCGGGCGTGATGAAACCGTCTTGGCTCAAGTCCGTGACCAGCGGCTTGCCGGGCTCGCCCGCGTTGACGAAGGGCGGCGCGGTTGGCGTTGGATTCAGCGTGCATCCGCCAAGATCGCAAATGACGTTCAGGTCGCAGGTTTGCTCTTTGACGTAGCCACCGTGTTTGTTCACGGACGAAAAGACAACGGGCTTGCCGCTGGAAAGCGTGCAGGGGGAGCAGCCCGGCAAGGTTCCGCAAGTGGTTGTGTTGCTGCACAGCGTAGCCTGGTGGGCAATGGCGCGCAGCGCGAGTAGCCCCGCGGGTGCGGCCTGGCTTGGATCGATCACGGCCCCGAAAACTTCGTTGTCGCCGACATGGGCAGTCAACCCGCAGTCGCGTTCGAACAAGACGACATACCAGGCGGCCAGCCAGTTGGGATTGTCGGGGTGTGGGCTGAGCCGGAACAGCACACCGTGACGCGGGCACTTGTCCGCTGGGTCCAAGGAGTAGAACGGGAAGTAGGCTTTGGCGGTTTGAAGCTCGAAGCCGTCGTCGAGACCATCGCCGTCTTCGTCGACCATGGCCGCGTCGCTGGTCGCGTCCGAGGCGGCCTCGGCCAGGTTGCTATCGGCCGCGACGTCTTGGAGAGCTCCCGTGTCCACAGTCGCGTCTGGCGCACCGACATCGGCTCCTCCCGCATCGACGTCGTCCACGGATCCGCTAGCAGATTCGGAACCACAGGCGCAGAGCAGCAACACACTCCAGAGCGACAGCAAGCGCGACATCGGTTCCGCTAGTCTACGCCGCAGGCGCCGCTCATGCATTCCAGCGCGCCAGGGCGTCGCTGAGGGCCTCCCAGGTCCGCGTTGGCTGGTAGCGTTTGTCGGCGAGCTGCAGCCCCTCGGACCCCGCGCCGCCGACCCACAGCCCGCCGCGCGGCGGCAGTTTCTGGAGCAGGAGCCCCAGCAGCGCTTCTTGAGTACTGCGGTCTGCGCCCGCCGCGATCGAAATCGCCACCGCGTCCGCGCGCAGCGCGTGGGCCGCCTCGGTAATTTGATCCACTGGAGTGTCTACGCCGAGGAGCCTGGGGGTCGCGCCTTCCAACGCGATAAACAGAGCGGCCATCTCGAGGCCGAGTCCATGTTTTTCTCCGGGGAGCGTCGAGAGCAAGACCACCGGGCGTCGGGCGGAGCCCTCATAGGCTGAAAGCAACAGACGCAACTGAGTTGTGAGTGCCTCTGTGAGCATGTGCTCGTGCCGGATGTCCAACCGACGCTGGGCCCACTCTTCCCCCACGGCGCTGATCAGCGGGCTGGAAACCTCGGTGACGAATTGTTTCGGCCCATGGGTTGCCACGCATTGACGCAAGCCCGCGCGGAGACCTTCCGCATCGTCGCGACGCAGGCAGTCGATCAGGGACGCAACGGGGGAGCTCTGCTCGTCGTCGACACGATCCTCCACCACGGCGTCGCTGAGCAAAGCGCGCAGGGATTCCGCGTCCTTGCCGACGACTTCGCCAGCGCGGTACCCGCTCTTGAGCGCGCGGGCGATCAGCGTGAGGCGCTCCACGTCCTGCCTGGAGTAGACCCGGATGCGCGAAGCGTTGCGCGCGGGGCTTGGAAAGCCATAGCGGCGCTCCCACATCCGGAGCGTGTCCGCAGAGAGGCCGGTCAATCGCGACGCGATCCGGATCGAGTATCCGCCGGCTTCCGCGCTTTCTTGCGGCTGCTCCATCACGGAATGGTATTAGTCTAGGACAAAGCTACGTCAAGCCACCCGCCTGAAAATGAAGCCAAAACCCAACCGCTCCACGCGACAGCGCGGTCCAGGCGATCCATCCTGCCGAATGCCCCGCAGTGCCGCGATTCTGCTCCTGACGACCGCGCTCACCACCGGGGCGTGTGGCGGGACTGACGAAGCAACCTCTGCCACGGGGGGAAGTGGGGGCATGGACGCCGCCGCTGAGGGGAGCGATGACGGGAGTGCGGGCCAAGCCGGCGCAGCCGCCAGCGGCGGTGTTGGTGATAGTGGGCTCGGAGACGTCGGAGTGGATGCTCCGAAGCTTGGCCCGCCCTATCCCATCGTATTGGCGCACGGCTTCTTCGGTTTTGAACAGTTCGCTGGCGTCAACTTCGTCACGTACTTCTACCAAGTCAAAGACGACCTGGCCCAGCACGGCGAGAGCCTCGTGCTCACGCCTGCGGTCGACCCCTTCAACGACTCGCATTTTCGCGGCGCCGAGCTGGAAAAGCACATCGAGGAGTACCTTGCGGTCACCGGCCACGCCAAGGTGAACATCATTGGTCATTCCCAGGGGGGCCTCGACGCGCGGGTCGTTGCCCACCGTCGTCCTGACTTGGTTTCCGCCGTCGCGACTGTGGCCACGCCCCACGGCGGCACGCCGGTTGCGGACATCGTGTTGAAGATCGTGCCCAACGCCAACGCCCAGGGCTTCATCGACTGGCTGGTGAAACGCGTCGGCGCGCCGCTGTACGACGCAGTCGGCAACGAGACGGCCGTGTCCAAGCCAATGCACTTGTTTTCAGCGGCCGGCATCGCCGCCTTCAACGCTGAAATCACGGACCAACCCTCCGTGCGCTATTACTCGGTGACCGGGCGCTCGGACTGGCACCTAGGCGGCAAGGACTGCGACGTGCCCGCGGCGCCGCCGTTCATCGCCAAGTACAAGACCGAGCTCGATCCTATCGATCCGCTCTTTGCTCTGACCGAAGCGTTGCTTGACGGCGGCGTGCTCAATCCGTATCCGAACGACGGCTTGGTGCGGGTGAAGGACGCAAAGTGGGGCAGCTTTTTGGGGTGTATCCCAGCGGATCATCTGGACGAAGTGGGTCAGCTATTCGGGGACGTGCCCGGGCTCACCAACGGCTGGCGGCATAAGGAATTCTATCGCGAGCTCGTGGCCTACTTGCGAGCTCAGGGGCACTGAGCGCGCGCCTTACGACGCGGGAGCTTCGGCGAGCAGCCTGTCGCTGAAGTAATGCGCCATCGTCATGATCGGGGTCATGGTGTGGCTCGACGAGCTGGACGGAAATCCTGACGAGTCGAAGACGTACACGCCCCGCGCCCCGTACACCCGCCCCGCTGGGTCGAGTGCGCCGTCCCTGGCGGAGGGTGCCATGCGGGCTGTGCCTTGTTGGTGCGCGGAGATGAACGGTGCGGACGCCACGCGCAGACTGACGCCGGCGAGCGCTTCGACTTGATCGGGATGGGTCAACGTGACGGGAGGCGCCACCGGTACGATCACGCGCTCTGCGCCGGCGGCGAAGTAGATGCGCGCGGCTTCGCGCAAAGCTTGGAGCGTGCGGCGCTTGTGGTTTTCGCGTTGCATGTAGCTGATCACCAGACGTCCGTTGCTGGACACCCGCACCGTACCGGAAGGCTCGTCGGGCACGAGCAAGAGCGCGGCGGCAATGCGGTCGTACTCGGTCATCGCAACTTTGCCTTGGGCGCCCGTGAAGGGCAGCAGCGAGCCCACCATGCCCGGCGTGCCCATGACGCCCTCGATGCGAAAGCCCCACAGGCCGTGCTTCGGGTCGTCTTCGGTTTCGAAGTGCGTGACGGCGTAAGACTGGGGAATGCCCCGGAACGCCACGACCTTGTCCGGGAATACCGCCGTGATCGGGAGCTGCGGCTGCAACATCAAGTGCCGGCCGACGTGGCCATTGCCGATCCCCGAACGCAGCAGCAGCTCCGCCGACGCGATGGCGTTCGCCGCGACAATGACCGTGCGTGCTCGAACTTCGGTTTGTCCAATGACCCGCAGGCCGCCGCTTTCGAGCACGCGCACCGAAATGCGCTTGAACTCTTGGTCCGCGTAGCGGATGCGTCGGGCTTGGGCGCGGGTGTAGAAGCGTGCGCCTGCGGCTAGAGCCAGCGGGATGGCGACGAAGCGGGGGTTCTTCTTGGCGTTGATCGGGCAACCGATCAGGCAGGTGCCGAGCCCGGCGCAGCCGACTCGATTGTGCAGCATGACTTCGCCGCGTAGGCCAAGGGCTTCGGTGCCTTGCTTCAAGAGTCCATTGGCGCGGTTCACCTGGGCGTCCGGGATGCGACTGGCGTGCAGGTCCGCGAGCGCGCGCTTTTCGTAGGGCGCGATCCGCTCTTCGGTGAGTTCTGACAGCGCGAACTTCCTGCGCCAGTGTTCGCGCACGCCCGGCGGCATGGGCACGACGTCGCTGGCGTTGATCACGCCGCCGCCGCCCAGCACGCGCCCTTGGAGCACGGTGACGCCCAGATCCTCCGTGGTGCGGCCGCCGCGGTCCATGTACAGCGCCGAATACATCTCTCCATCCCGCTGGGTCAGGCGTTCGCCCGGGTAGTCCGCGCCCTCTTCGAGAACGACCACATCGCGTCCCGCTTCGGCCAGCACGCGCGCGGCAGTGGCACCGCCGGAGCCCGAGCCGATGATGCAAATGTCCGCCTCGATCAGTGGCGGCGGGGGCGCCTGGGACAAGTCAAGGATCTGTCCGCTCATGGCATGCCCCGCAGCGAAGGGCCTGGGTAACCGATGTGCTTCCACACTTGCGGCGTGTCGTAGAACACGAAGGAGAGGAACTTGCGGAAGGCAAAGGCCACTTGGCGCCGCAACAGCAGGTCACTCACGGTCCAGGCTTGGAAGTGTGCCTCCTGAGCAGCTGCGCTCAGATTGGAAAACGTCGTCAGTGATCCCTCGAATAGCACGGGCCCGAGCTCCAGCAGCGTCAGCGCCCGTCGCAGATCGCGGATGTTCTCCGGGTGTTCGTCAGCCAAGAAGCCGTCGAAAGCACGCGCCAAATCGAGGCCTTCCGCGCCCTGTTCGAACGCCCCACCCGTGGGCAGGTGCACCCGCGCTAGTGCAGACAGCGTGCGGTATTCGTGATCGCTCAGCACCGAAAGCCCCGCCACGGCGGGCGCCTTGCCGCGCAGTAGCGCGAGGCCTCCGACGCCGCCCAACAGCGTTGCGCCCGCGCCGAGGCCCCACTTCAGCGCACGTCGCCGTGACAGAAACGCGAACGGCCCTTCGGGATCGCTGCGGTCAGGCAACGTGCATCCCACCCAGAAGCGTGGCGTCTGGACTCGCCGGGTGGACTTGCAGCCCGCGAGACTTCGGATCGACCGTTACAGCGAGTAGCTTCAGCCATTCGGTAGGGTTGCTGGTTTGCGGTGTGGCCATGACTCTCCCCATCGGCGCCTCCGAAGCGGCGTGCTCGGCCGGGTAGCTGCGTCAGCTCCGGAGTATAGCGTGCTGAGCGGGGAAGGGTGCAGGCGCCTGCGCTGGCGCTCATCTTTGAGTGGCTCGTGGGCGTAGACGACTTGGCGGACCCATGCTCGCGCTGGAGCCGACCTCGACTCAGTGTCGCGGCCCCCGTTTAGGTGCTCTCACATACAGCAAACCGTCACTTCTCCAGTCGGCGTGATGGCGCCCGTCAGCGTGGGGGTGGATGCGGGGCAGGTGCCCGACGGATCCGGGGCGTAATGCGCCCAGTGGGCAGTGGAGATGTTGACGCCTCCGGCAGGAATCGCGCAGCCGGAGACCGACGTGTGCGTGATCACAAATCCAGAGCAGCCCGAGGTAAATCGCACGCTGCCGCCACACTTGGAACTGGCGGCACCGCAGCTGCAGGTGGAACAACTCCGGGTGTCCGCAAAACCGTCGTAGACCGTCGACTTCTTCGTGTATCCGGCCGGGCACGCCATGTTTCCGGAACGATATACGCAGACGTCGTAGGGGGCGCCGGGCTGGGGCAAACAGGTCTGGCCCGGCGCGCAGCTGCCGGCGGCTGGCGTTGCACCGCTGCAGATGCGGGTTTCTTGAGTCCACGTCGGCGTGGGCAAGGTGTGATCGGTCTTTGGCGCACAGCTACCGCTGTTGTTCGGTGCTGGGGTGACGAGTTGGACTTGGCCGACAGTGTTTGCCGTGGGATTGCTGCACGTTGTTGGCGACCCTTGCCAAGCTGGCGACCCCCCCAGGCAGCAACGTGCACCCGACGACACCTTCGGTGACGTCGTACACTTTGGCCGTGCCAGTGCAACTGATCCCCGTTGCAGGTTCGCATGAGCACTTGCAGGAAGCGGCGCCCGGCTTGAGCCCGGCCTTTCCATCGGCGACTTTCGCGGCGTAGCTACCCGGACAACTCGGTGGTGTACCCGCGCCCGCGTGGAACGCGATCGGTCCGGTCCAGCCCGCTTCCAGGTCGGGCGTGCAGACGTGAGTCAGCGTGTCGCACGGGGCAGCACCCGCGCCCCCCGACGCTCCCGCGGCTCCACCGGGCGCTCCCGCAGCTCCGCCCGTTGCTCCCGCAGCTCCACCCGTTGCGCCCGCAGTTCCGCCCGTTGCACCGGCAGTTCCGCCCGTTGCCCCAGCATTTCCACCCGTTGCGCCCGCAGTTCCACCCGTCCCCGAGAGGCCGCTCGCACCGCCTGTAGCGTCGCCCCCAATGCCACCACCTGCGCCGGCGTCCGCGCCGGCGTCTTCGCTCGAGAAGGTGCGCTGCTCACCTCCACCGCATGCCACACCGCTCAGCAGCGCTACACCCAAACCCAGAGCTAACCTGCGCATACCCATCTCTTTCACCTGGTCACGAGAAAAGCGGCTGTACTCGGTCCTGATCGCCACGTTCATCCCTCCTGCGCTCGCTTGCCCTGCACAGTGGTCATGTCGACCCTGAGCCTCAGAGCGTCGTTCACGACGAACTGCTGCCAGCGCTCGATGACGTCAGCGCTGAGGGCGTCGCGGTTTTGTGGTGGGGCCTCGTTGACAAGCCCAGCGAGCGGGGTGCTGTGCACGTACTGCCACAGGAAATCTTGAGGGGTCGGCAGCTTCAGGGTCCGCGTCTCCGTTTGGATCTCGACTTTCTCGAACCCCGCTTCGGCCATGAGGCTGCTGAGCTCTTCGGCATCGTGAAGCGAGAACACGACGTCGATGAAGTCCGCGCATCTGGGGTCGATGTGTCGGGACAACGCGTCGGCCAGGATCGCGAACACTGCCGGCTTCGGTCCCGACAGGTTGAACAGGGCGCGTCCGCCCGCAGCGAGGACGCGGCGGATCTCGCGGAGGGCCTGCGGCTTGCCGGGCATGAACTGCAGGCCCATCTGGCACAGCACCACGTCGTACGACTCGTCGGGCAGGGGCATCGCCGCGGCGCTGGTCTCGTACCAGTCGATCGAATTGTCGAGCGAAATGGTCCGTGCAACGGCAAGCATGCCCGGGTTGACGTCGAGCCCGGCTGCGTGTCCTTCACCCCGCACGGCTTTGGCAGCGAGGCGCGTCACTACCCCGGTGCCACAGGCGACGTCGAGCACGCGGTCCTGGGGCTGCAGGGCGGCGGCGCGGATGAGATCCTCGGCAAGGGGAGCGCCGATCGCTGGCACGAAGTACTTCTGGTAGTTCTGCGGGCCAGTGCCGCTGTAGTCACGCGCGTCGAAGCTTGCTTGGTTCATCCCGTCCTCCTGGTGCAAACCTAGAAGGACTCCGATCCGCCCGCATCGCGCGGATCAGCCATGCAGTGATGTTTCTTCGATGGTTAGAATTGACCACGCCCCGATCAGACGAGGTTGCGCTCGAAGGCAAACGCGCTTGCGGCAGTTCGGGTTGTCACGCCGAGCTTGTTGAAGATATTCGCCATGTGCCGGGCCACGGTGTGTTCGCTGATGCCAAGCTTGGCCGCGATCTGGCGGTTGGTCTTGCCCGTCGCGACCGCGGCCAGGACCTGGAGCTCGCGGGCGGATAGGTTGGCTGCTGCATCGCCACGTATAGGGTTGTGTTGGCGCAGGCCGGCCGCGTCATGGCTAGCACCGAGGCGTTCGAAGACAGTGGCGGCCGCATCGAGATGTATCTTTCCCGTTTCGGCGTCCCCTTCCTGCACGCAGGCCCGACCGATGAGCACTCGGACAGCGGCGGATTCGAAGGGGGCGTCGAGCTGCTGCCAGATCATCCACGCCTCTCGTAGGAATGGCAACGCGCGCTCGGGTTCGCCGCCGGCGAGCACCACGGTCCCCCGCGCCTGCGCGGCGGTGGCCTTCAGGACCGGGGCGTTCGTGTCGGCTGCAATCGCCTCGAGCTCTTCGGCGGCCGCACGCGCGGCGCCCAGGTCCTCGCTTGCGAGCATGATCTCCACGTAGTGGCGGAGGACCTGGACCCGCTGGGGACCAGCGCCCGGTCCCTGTGGAGTCCCCGCCTCACCCACGACTCGACGGATTGCGGCCGTGGCCGATTCGACGTCGCCCTGGGCGAGCCTCAACATCGACAGACCCGGCTGCGGCTCGAATCCCTTTGCCCCAGCGAGCTGGTAGTGCTTTTCGGCCTGCTCGTAGTCGCCGGTGAGACGATGCAACTCCGCTTGCCGATACATGGCGCGCGCCGCCAGCGTTCCGGAACGTTCGGGCAGGAGCTCGCTGGCGCGTCGGGCTTCTTCGAGTGCACCGCTCCAATCGCCCTTGAACTGCAGCAGTTCGGAGCGATGAACCAGGCACTGGCCGCGGAAAGCGACCAACTCCGACTGCTCGCCACACCATTGGTCGAGCGCAACGGTCCACTCGTGAGCGCGATGAAGGTCGTGGACGCTCTCGCAGGTGAGGATCACGGCGCAGTAGATCACGCCCGCCATGATCGGCGAGACCGCCCCTGACGTCACCGCGACCATTGCCTCGTCGAGCAGAGCGATCCCTTCCTTCACGCGCCGCATCTGCACTAGCGCTTGACCGTGGCTGAGTACGCTGACGGCGAGCGCCTCGGAGTCGTCGTGCTCCTGAGCTAGCGCTGTCGCGCGCTCGAACTGCGCCGCCGCTTCGGCCGCGCCGCCGCCGAACATCTTGAACAGGCCGTCGAGCACCAGCAGCAAACCGAGCTCGGCGCAGGGTGTCTCGGCATCGTCGATCATTCGCTGTGTCTTGTTGAGCCAACCTCGGCTTTGGGCGGGGTTGCCGCCGAGCAGAAGTGCCAAGCTCAGCCAGAACCCCAGCCGAGCTGCCCTGCGGTAATCGCCGTCGGAGACAAGCGCGTCGTAGCCCCGCGCCCATGCCGAGGTCGCCTGCGCGTCCTTCCCCGTCAGGTAGGCCGCGTTTCCTAGTCGTTCGAGATCGCCGGCCTCCAACGGAGACTCGTTGTCGGCCGCGGTGAGTGACTCAAGCGCCGCCTTCCACCGACAATCATCGAACGCCTTCCGCCCCCGAGCGAGCGCCGACGGTTCCATCTGTCTCGTGTAGCACAGCTTGAGAAGTCACGCGCGTGGGCGGTGATGGCGGCGATGGCAGCCGCGGACACGAGTCACCCGTCGCCAAATGGTTCAACCCAGCACGATGTCGAACTCGCAGCGCAATAGCTTGCCCTGGCTGTCGCTATCCGGCACCAGCGCCTTGATCAGGCCTGGTTTCCAGAAGGCGTCGGTGCCGAAGTTTGGGTCACCTTCGAAGTAGAGCTGTGTGGTCAGCGGCAAGCCGCTGGGGTGACTGACCTTGTAGTGGATGTGGCGCGGGCGGTAGTTCGCGCCGTTCAGGTAGAAGCCGGGCAAGATGGTGGTGTACTCGTAGCGGCCTTGGCTGTCGGTCTTCATGGTGCCGCGCAACACGAACCCGACGTTGTCGTAGGCGCCGGTGCTGTTGGCCTGCCATACGTCCACGATGGCGTTTGCCAGCGGTGTCTTGCAGTCGCAGCCGTATACGGTGCCGCGCACGACGACGCGCTCTCCGGTTTGCCCGTCGCGGATGTCGGTGCGTTCGGGTGCTCCAGGCGAGTAGAACGGACCCAGGATGTTGTCGTCGGTGATAGTGCAACCCGGAGTGGGCTGCACGCAGGAGAGCCCGCCGCCGCCTGCCGCTCCGGCGTTGCCCGCCGTGCCCGCGCTTCCGCTCGCGCCCGCACTGCCCGCGCTGCCACTTGCGCCGCCGGAACCCGCGCTGGCGCCGACGCCGCCGCTGGCGCTGCCGCCAGCACCCGAGCTGCCACCCGAGCCGCCACTTGCCGTGTTGCTCGAATCCGAGCCCCCACAGCCGGTGAGCATGCTCGCGCTTCCAGCCAGTGCGCCCAGGGCGGTGCGTCGGGTGAGTCGTTGTTGGGTCATTGCGGTGGGGTCTCGCTTTCGGACTACAGCTTAGCGGCGGGCGCTGGGGCGTCCATTAGAATGAACTGTCGATAACGTTCCAATCATTGGAACGAGCTGGCGCCCCATGGAGCGAGGTAGATTGGGCCGGTGTAGCGGAACGCGTCGGCGTAGCGGAAACGATCCGGCGGCCACGGCTGCTTTACTAACGCCGTGCTTTCGAACGCCGCGCCTTCTTCACGGGCGACGGCGCCTTGCCTCCGAGGCGCGGCGCGGTGGAGAGGCGCTGCTCCACCTCGGCAATCACCTCCATGGTGAAGCTGGCAGTCGCGTCTTCCTCGCGGCAGGCGGCGTAGACCTGGGTGTCCGGCACTACGTCAGGCGCAAGGCGGAACAAGCGTCCCGCCTGCACATCTGGAGCCGCCACCACGTCGGGCAGCACACACACGAAGCGGCCGGACAGCGCCACCTGGTGGTTGGTCGAAAGCATCAAGATCTGAAAGCCGATCTTGCGTGACAGCTCTACTGGCCAGCTATCCATCGGCGTGCCCCGATCGCCGATGGCCGGCACGCTGAAGGGATACTCTTGCAGTCCCGCTTCGTCGATGCGCTTTCCAAACAGCGGGTGCGCCTTGCCGCAATACAGCGAGTTGGAAAGCGCGCCGATCTTCCGGCAATGGATGCCCTCTTGCATGGTGGCGTCGTAGTAGAATGCGGCTTCAATCATGCCGTTGGCCAGCTGTCGATTGGCCTCGATGGACGAGAGAGTCGTCAAGCACGGGGTGACGCCTGGGCGCCGCTGCGAGAGCTCGAGAAGCGACGGCAGCACGAAATAGTCCGTCAGCACGCCCAGGGAGCTCAAGCGATAGTCACCCGCGAACTCGTGTTCGAGCACCTCGGTGAGGGATCGTTCCAGGCTGCCCATGGTCAGGCGCAGGGTGCGCAGCAGGCGCTCGCCCGCGGCGTTCAGCACGATGCGCCGGGAGCTTCGCACAAAAAGCTCTTCCCCCAGGGCCTCTTCGATCAGGCGGATGGAGCGCGACAGCGCCGATGGGCTGATGTGTAGCCGCTTTGCCGCCGTAGGCAGGTGCTGTGTCTCCGCCACCACGCGAAACACCGGCAGATACGCCCAAATGTTCGTGAGCAGCTTATGGGACTCCACGGGGTCCTCTGCTACAGAGTCTTGGAGTTCTTGGCGGCTTCGACGGCACGGTCGAGGGCGCGGGGTTCAAAGCCGACCAGGATTTGCCCCATCACGTCGATGATGGGGATCGACGCCGTGCGCTGGTTGGCGCGGGCCAGCTTTTCTTTCATTTCCCTGGCGTAGATCTCGTTTTCTTCTACGTCTTTGTAGATCACCTTCACACCGCGGCGCTCAAGGTGGCGCTTTGCGTCGTGGCAGGGTTTGCACCACTCCGCGCCATACACGATGACCACCACACCATCTGCGGCGGGATCCACTCCGGGATCCGGCGGGTGCGGCGCGCCCGACGCAGATGGCGGTGGTGGAGCCAGTGCCTCCATGCGTGCTTTGCGTTTCGCTGCACCTTTTTCGTCCCACTGCGCGCGCGACAGCGTGCTGACCGCGTAGCTGCCGTCCGGCTTTTTCTTGCGCAGGTCGGCGACGTAGACCAGCTTGCCCGTGCCCTCCACTTTGGTGGTGATCACCACGCGCACGGCTTCCCGGGCCTTTTCTGGAATGGCGTCGATCTTTTGGCTGACGTGGAAGTCGCCTTTGTCGTCGATCCAGGTCAACAGCAGGTTCTCGGTGTCGTCGCGCAGTTCAAGGGGCGGCAGCTGGCCGCTGACGGGCTTGGCACCTGTTGGGTCCGGTTTGTCGCCGGTGCTCGCCTCGCATCGACACCCCGCCGCTCCGAGCGCGAGGGTGAGGATCAGGAGTAGAACACGAAGCGACCAAGCCAAGGCCGTGCGCTCATTCCGCAACAGTGGGCGGCAGCGTGTCTCTAGGTGGAGGTCCATTGCGGAGCCTCTGCCCGATCATGCGCACCGTCTCGGCGATGCCGAGGAATACGTACACCGAAAGCAGCCAAATCAACACCAGCTGGGGTTTGTAGCGCTGCCACACGAATGCGCTTGAGCCGATGACAAAGAGCACCAAGAGGACGGTCGCTGGGTTGAGCGACAGATCCTTGAACGAACGGAAACGCACGTTCGATACCATCAGCAGGCTACAAGCCACCGTCACGACGAAGAGCACCACCGTGTGCGGCTCCTGCCCGATGGCACCGCCGACGGCGGAGTCCGCGACCACGAGGGAGATCAGGATCCCGGACGCCGGGGGAGTTGGAAGCCCGAGCATGTACTTGCTCGGCTTCTTCGGTTCGCCGCTGGGTGCAGAAGACAACACGTTGAAGCGGGCCAGGCGCGCAGCAGCGCAGGCCACAAAGGCGAAGGCCACGATGATGCCGGGGATCGGGTGCCGATACAGCACCCACTGGTAGACCAGGATTGCTGGAGCCACGCCGAAGGAGATCACGTCCGCCAGGGAGTCGAGCTGCAGGCCAAAGGCGCTCTCGGTCTTGGTCAGCCGCGCCACGCGCCCATCCAGTAGGTCGAAAAGCATGGCAAAAATCAGCAAAACCGCGGCGCGGTGTAGGTCTTCGCCGCCACCCTGGGCACCGCCCGCAAGGCGGATCGCGTTAAAACCGCAGAACACCGCGGCCAGGGTGATCATATTTGGCAGCAGGAAGAGGCTCTTCCTGAGGTTCAGCCGCCGCCTGAGACGACGCCCGGCCTTTTTTGAGCGCGAAAAACCCACGAAGCCCACCGTACCGCCAAGATGCTGGGCCGTCCAGAAGGCGGCGCGAGCGCCTGGGGCCGGCTCAAATCCCCCGGATTTTTGCCGCCATTTCAAGCTGCCTCTACGATGGGGTGGATGGACCATCGCTTTGCCGCCGTTTGTGCCGCCGTCGTCATGTCTTGTCTTGTCTCGGGCTGCGGCTCCGACAAGGACAAGATCGAAAAACGCCTGACGGAGATGCGCGATGAAATCACGCGCCTGCAGAATTCCCAGGATCGCGTGGGCGAGCGCTTGATGGCGCTCGAAGTGCAGCAAGCTTCCACAAAGAACAAGACGAGCAAGGCGAAGGCGGCCGAAGACACCAGTGTTGAGCGACCGCCTCTTAAGGTGATCAAGCTTGCGCCGGATGGCTCTGCGACCGAGGCTGCGGAACCCGCGGAACCCGCCGACGACAAGGCTGACCGCCCCACGATCAAGCTGCGAGGTAAGGAGGGCGCGCTACTTGAGCGGCCCGAGGATGCACGCGTTGCGCAATTGCGCCAGAGTTGGTGAAAGGACCCGCTATGCGTCGCGCCACATGTCTCACCGTTTTCGTCCTGCTCAGCTCGTCAGGAGCCGCGCAGGCGCAGCAAGGGCCAGCTCCCGGCAGCGTCGTGGTCCCCTCGGGGGGCGGTGACGTCATCGTGACCCCCGGAGCGACTACGGTCACGCAGTCCTCGGTTCCCCCGCCCGGCTACGGCGCACCCGCGCCGGGCTCAGACAGCTACTTGCCGTCGAGCGCCCGCGCCACGACGGATACTTCACGTTCTAGCGACGGCTTCGACCTCAACTCTCCCGGCTCCGGCGGCGGCACCGTGCGCGGCGGCAAAGGCTCGAGCGCGATCCTCGGCACTCGCGCCATGAGCGTGCCACCGATCCACACCGTCAAGAAGGGCGACACGCTTTGGGATTTGAGCGGTCGCTACTACGGGAACCCTTGGAACTGGCCGAAAATCTGGAGCTACAACCCACAGGTCACCAATCCCCACTGGATCCACCCTGGAGATCAGCTGCGCATGCGCCGGGCGGGGGAAGGTGGCATGCGCGATAGCGCGAACTTGATGGGCACGGGCGCAGGCGGCTTTGTGAACCGGCGACCGGCGGTGCCCCGCAACACTGTGTTCCTGCGCGGGCAGGGCATGATTGACGACCCGGAGCGCGAAGTCTGGGGAGAACTCATCGGTTCCCGCGAGGACCAGATGCTGCTGTCTGAAGGCAACAACGCCTATCTCCAGATCAAGCCGAACCACGACGTGCAGATCGGTCAGGAGCTCACGATCTTCCGCGCGGTGCGCCGCCCCGAACAAGTCAAGGGTGCACGACGGCCTCCGGGTATGATCATCGCCATCAAAGGCACCGTGCGCGTGGACCACTGGGACGAGAAGTCCCGCATCGCCCGTGCGAAGATCGTCGAATCTACGGACGTGATCGAACGTGGCGCGCTGATCGGGCCCGTTGGGCGCCGTTTCGATGTGGTGCCGCCTCGCCCCGCCAGCGTCGACCGCTGGGCGCGGGTGCTCACCAGCATCTACCCCCACGAGTTGTATGGGCAGAATCAAGTGGTGTTCATCGACCGCGGTACAGAGGACGGTCTCTCTGCAGGCAACCGGCTCTTCATCGTGAAGAAGGGTGACGCCTGGCGCCATACGCTCAAAACCGCCAGCAAGTCCGCACGCGCTCGGGTACGCCAGGACACTCCGGAAGCGTCCCGCTCGGATTCCACGCCGCTCAAGGGCGACGAGAAGAAGTTCCCCGAGGAAGTGGTCGGTGAGCTGCGCGTATTGCGAGCCAACAAGTACAGCTCCATCGCAATGGTGACCGCGTCGCATCGCGAAATCGAGCCAGGCGACCGGGCCGTTTCTCGCCGGGGCTACTAGCAACGGGCGAAAAGGCTGCGCGATCTGGGGTTGGTCGCCGCATTGCGGCGCATTGGTATCGCCCCCGAGGCCGCAGGGTGGCGTCCCTGGCCGTTCGGTCGCTGAAAGGTTTTTGACCTCCGCGCCGGCGGGGTACACTCGCGGCGGTTCACCATGGGGCCAAATCGCATCTTTTTCCCCCAAGACGCTCTGGATACCTGGATGGGTACGGGGCGTGTCGACTTGCTCGACGGCCAGGTCATCGTGCAAGGCGAGGGGCGCCGCTACCGCGTGGTTGAGGCCGTGCGGGTCATCGCAGAGGTAACCGGTGGACTGGACGAGTATGAGCTCGTGGGGCGAGTCAAGAGCGTCGTCTACTTGACGGAGCTAGGCGCTGAGCTACTCGGAACCTCCATGGTGATTGGTGATCTGGCGTATGAAGTCATTCCTGGCTTCATGGGTACGCCGGTGGGAAGCTTCTCCGAGCACCGCGCCAAGAGTGCGCCGCCCCCCGCCAGCGCTGCACCCACGAGCGACGAGCAGTTGCTCGCGCAATACCTAATGCAGACTTTGGAGTAACCGCCCCCATGACAGATCTAGCCACTGCGGCGTTCATGCTGGGTGTGGTGCTCTACTCGGTGGCGACCACGCTGTTCTTCTTGGATCTCGCTCGCAAGGAGCCGTTGGCGCGTGTGTGGGGCCCCGTCACGCTCGCAGCGGGCGCGCTGCTGCACGGCACACACGTGGTTACGGCGAGTCTGCTCTCCCACGTGTGCCCCGTCGAGTCGCTGCACTTCGCGCTCAGTCTAAGCGGGTTGATCGCCGTGATCGCGTTCTTGGTCATGCCAGGTCGCGCGCGCATCCACGCAATCGGCGCGGTAGTTGCGCCGCTTGCGCTGACCTTTCTGGTCGGCGCGCAGTTCGTCGATGCCGGGCGCTCTGCGGCGGATGTATCGCGCCCGCTGTTGGCGGCGCATATCACAGCGAACTTGATCGGCGTCGGCCTGTTCCTCTTGGCGGGTGCATCGGGTGCCTTCTATTTGGTGCAGGAACGCCGCCTAAAAGAGAAGCGCATGGGCGGTTTCGTCGCCAAGTTGCCACCTCTTGATTCTCTCGATCGTGCGGAGCACCGCTTTCTGCTTGCAGGATTCCCGTTGCTCACCTTCGGCATCGTGACGGGCGCTGTCTTCGCGAGCCAACTGGGCAGTGCCACGAGCGCCGCAGCTATCCGCGCAGCACTCGGCTACGCCACATGGATCTTGGCTGCACTCGTGCTGGTGATGCGCGCTGTGGCGGGTTGGCGCGGTCGTCGCTCCGCGTACGGCACGCTGGCGGGAGTGCTTTGCGTGGTCATCGTGATGCTCCTTTATGTCGTCCGCGCGGGCGGTGGAGGCACCGGGTGATCGTCGTCGTAGGGCTCAGCCACCGCACGGCGCCGATCGAGATCCGAGAGCGCATCGCGCTTAGCAAGGACCAGGTCGAGAAGGCGCTTCAGGAGGTTCTGGCGCAGCCCAGCATCGGCGAGGCGATGTTGGTCAGCACCTGCAACCGCGTCGAGTTGGTGGCGGCTGGTAACGGGGAGTCTGCGGAGCTGGATCGCGTGGCAAGCGAAGCGGTGGAAGCCATCGCGAAGATCGCTCCCGGCGTAAAAAACCACCTATACGTACATGCCGGCGCGGATGCGGTGCGGCATCTATTTCGGGTCGCATCGTCATTGGACTCATTGGTGCTGGGGGAACCCCAGATCCTGGGTCAAGTGAAGGAAGCGTTCGAAGTGGCACGCCGTCTGAGCAGCGTCGGGCGTTGTCTGCACCGCACCGTGCCCAGAGCGCTCCGCACCGCCAAGCGGGTGCGCACCGAGACCAACATCGGTGCGGGCCAAGTGAGCGTGCCCAGCGTCGGCGTCGACCTGGCCAAGCAGATCTTCGGGGATCTGAAAGGCCGTACCGTCGTGCTGCTGGGCTCCGGAGAGATGGCGGAAACCGCGGCGAAACTCCTGAAGAACGCCGGCTGTCGGCTCATCGTCGTGGGGCGTAACGCGGCGCGCGTGTCGCTGCTTTCCCGCGCAGTCGGTGGTGAGGGTTTCACTTGGGAGCGTTTGGATGAGGCGCTCACCATAGGGGACGTCGTTGTCACCAGCACCAGCGCACCAGGATTCGTCGTGCCGCAATCCCTCGTCGCCGGGTTGCGTCGCAAGCGACGCGGCCGGAGCCTATTCTTCATTGACCTAGCCGTGCCCCGGGACGTGGAGCCGAGCGTTGAGCAGCTCGACAACGTATTTCTCTACAACGTCGATGATCTCTCGCATGTGGTTGCCGAGACCCTCGCCTCCCGGGAACGGGAAGCCGAGCGCGCCGAAACCATCGTTGCCGAGGAAACAGCTGGCTGGGAGCGCTGGGCCGACGCAGAGCTGGTCACTCCGACCATCGTCGCCTTGCGTGAGCATTTTTCAACGGTTCTCAGCAAGGAACTCGACAAGAGCCTTCGCAGTCGCTTGAAACACCTCGGCGACGAAGAGCGCCAAGCACTACAAGACATGCTGGACGCCTCCGTGAACAAGTTGTTGCACGCGCCCACCAAGCGACTCCGACGCAGAGCGATCGGCGACCGCGCAGAAGCGGAGCGTGCGGAACAACGCGCCGAGCAACGCGCCGAGCAGTTGGCGGCCCTGCTCGACGAGCTCTTCGGACCCGGCGACGATGCCGACAATGGGCCGCCGAGTCGCTCGGTGCCACCTTCTGGACAAGAGGCCACGCAAGAATCCGAGACCCAGGGCAAAGTGGCGAGTCGCCCACGCCCGACGGGGAGCGATCGATGATTGACGCTGCGAGCGCGTTCTGTGAGCGTGCGCGCTCCAGATGACGACCCAGCTAACGGTTGCGACCCGAAAAAGCGCGCTGGCCTTGGCCCAGACCCGGGCGTTCATGCAGCGCTTGCGCGATGCGCACCCGGGCCTCGAGCTTGAAGAACTGCACATCGTCACCACCGGTGACCGAGTGCAAGACCGAGCACTCAGCGAGATTGGCGGCAAGGGTCTGTTCATCAAAGAGATCGAAGAAGCCCTGCTTGATGGGCGCGCAGACGTGGCAGTGCATTCCATCAAGGACGTACCCGCGGAACTCGCCCCCGGCTTGGCGCTCGGCTGCATTCCCTCCCGGGAGGACGCGCGGGACGTGCTGATCACCCGTGACAACAAACCGCTGAGTGAGTTGGCCCAAGGCGCGCGGCTGGGCACATCGTCTCTACGTCGACGTGTGCAGCTCGCCCTGCTGCGACCCGATCTTGAGGTCCTGCCCATGCGCGGGAATGTCGACACGCGGCTGCGCAAGCTTTCGGAAGGTCAGGTGGACGCGATCATCTTGGCGCAAGCCGGTCTGGTGCGTCTGAGCCTTGCAGATCGCGGGACACAGCTCTTGGAGCCCGAGCAGTGTTTGCCTGCAGTAGGGCAGGGTGCACTGGGAATCGAAATCCGCGACGGGGACGCCGCGACCCTCAGTATTCTGCAGAAGCTCGAAGACGTCGAGACAGCTCGCCGGGTGCGTGCAGAACGGGGCGTGATGCGCGCTGTCGACGGCAGCTGCCAGATGCCCGTGGCTGCTTACGCGTTGCGGGAAGGCGAGGTCATGTTCCTGCGCGGGCTCCTGGCGGAACCCGACGGCACGCGGCTGCGCACCCAAGAGGTGCGGGCGCCGTGGCCCAAGAGCGCAGAGGACGCCGAGCGGATCGGCCTCGAACTGGGCGCGCTGTTGAAGCAGGCATGATCGCCCGCAGTTGGTCCCGCCGGGCCGCGGAAACCCTAGAAGACGCTCGATTTTCCGGCGTGCTGGCCCGGAGCGGGGCAGCGTTGTGGCAGCGCTTCGCTACGGCGCGCCGCCCGCTGCGCGTGCCCGCAAACCTGCGCGTTGTCGGCGTTGGCGGTGCGGTGCTCGGTGGCTCCGGTAAGACGCCGCTGGCCTTGAGCGTCGCGCGGGCGTTGAGCAAAGCGGGGGCTCCCGTCGCAGTCGTTGCGTCTCCCTATCCCGCGCGTGTCGCATCTGCTCGCGTGGTGTCCGCTGACGACGACTTTCGGCGGGTGGGCGACGAAGCGCTCCTGCTCGCCCCTGCGCTGCAAAGCACCAGCGGCCCCGTATTCGTGAATCCATCTCGGGCCGCCGCGCTCGCTTTGGCAGCAGACGTCGCAAGCATCGTTGTGATCGATGGGCTGCTGCAAGCAACGCCCAACCCGGTAACGCTCTCGCTTTTGGCGCTCGACGGTGCGCGGCCTTGGGGCGCTGGGCGTTGTCCCCCCGCGGGCGATCTGCGCGCTGCGCGCCACGAGTTACTTCAGGCGTGTGATGCCCTGGTACAGATGGACGGCGCGCCAACCGAACCCGCGCTTCGGCCATGCTACGCGGCTGCGCGGCGCTTACTTGGTGCGCGCTTGGACAGCGGAGAAGTGTTGCCACCTGAGCAACTCACAGGACTGCGCGTCGGCGTGTGTTTGGGCGTTGCGCGTCCGGAGCGCGTGCTCGACATGCTGCTCGCGGCGGGCATTCGTCCTGAAGCGGTATGGCTCGACGCCGATCACCGAGCGCCCCGCCCGCCGCGGGCTCTGGCCGCCGTGGATCTGTGGCTCACGACCTCCAAATGTGCGGTCAAGCTTCCGGCCACCCTGACGGGCAGGGCCGTGGCCGTCCTGGACGTGGAGTGGGTGCTGGAAAAATCGTTGATTTCATTGGTGATTTCCCGCTGTGGTGCGGACCGCGGCGCACCGTTTTCCCGCGTGAGTAGTGCTCCGACCACGTGCTAGAGTCCCGCGCATGTTTGGCCTCAGCCCGTTTTCCTCGAACCGTTTCCGAGTGACACTCACCGCTGCCGCTTTGGGCCTCAGCATGGTTGCATGCGGCCCCAAGGAGGGCCCGAAGACCGCCAAAGTCACCGCTGGCGACCTGCCCGTAGGCGGCGACTGGACCGGCGTGTACTTCAGCAAGACCTACGGCTATCTGCATCTCGTCAAAGAAGGCGACACCATCAGCGGCAAGTGGCGCGTGGCAGCCGGTGACAAGTGGGGAGAGATGAGCGGGAAGGTGACCGGTAATCTCTTCAAGTACGAATGGAAGGAGCACACTATCGGCATGGTGGGTGCTTCAGCGGCGTCTTATGGGCGTGGCTATTTCCAGTACTTGGTGCCCAACGCGGACGAGGCTCACGAGATCAAGGGAGAGTGGGGCTTGAAGACGGACGAAACCGGTCGCACTTGGGAAGCCGTCAAGCAGAAGAACATGCGCTCGGATCCCGATAGCGTCATGCCCGACGAACTCGAAGGGCGCAGCACGGGCGGCGGCTGGGACGAAGGCACTACCGCCCCCGGCACCAACAGCGGTGGCGGTGACGGTGAAGGCGAAGGCGGCGGCGACGCGCCGTTGGAGTGAGCAGTGCCTGGTCAGGCGTCTCCCGGTCTGAGTTTCGAAGAGCCTCCGATTTTTGAACGCGGCGCGCCCGGCCGAACGGGCGCGTCCATCGCACCGTTGGACGTGCCCGCGGTGGATCTCGAAAAGGAGCTTGGCGCGGCCTTCCGGCGAGACCCGGCGGGCCTACCCGAAGTGAGCGAACCGGAAGCGTTCCGGCATTTCGTGCGCCTGTCGCAGTGGAACTTCAGCATCGACACCCAGTTCTATCCGTTGGGTTCCTGCACCATGAAGTTCAACCCCAAGGTGAACGAGTGGGCGGCCCGGCTCAACGGATTTGCCGGATTGCATCCCCTGACCCCGCCGGAGTTCGCGCAGGGCGCCTTGGAGTTGATGGTGCTGCTCGAAGACATTCTTGCCGAGATCGTTGGCATGGATGGCGTCAGCCTGCAGCCCGCCGCCGGCGCCCAGGGTGAGCTGACGGGATTGATGATGATCCGCGCGCACCATCTGGCCAACGGGCGCAGTCCCAAGAAGGTATTCATCCCGGACAGCGCGCACGGCACCAACCCGGCAAGCTGCACCCTGAACGGCCTGGAAGCCGTGCCGTTCCCCGCTGGTCCTCGTGGCATCGTGGAAGTCGAGACTCTGGCCGCGGCCCTCGAAGGCGCAAAGGGCGACGTAGCCGGGCTGATGATCACCAACCCGAACACCCTCGGCTTGTACGAGAGCGACATGCCGAAGCTAACGCGGCTGGTGCACGACTGCGGCGGATTGGTTTACGGCGACGGCGCCAATCTGAACGCAGTGCTCGGGCGCGCACGCCCTGGCGACGCAGGCGTCGACGTGATGCAGTTCAATCTGCATAAGACGTTCACCACGCCCCACGGTGGCGGCGGCCCGGGCTCGGGCCCGGTTGCCTTCAAGAAGCACCTGGAGCCGTACCAACCTGGCCCAGTGGTGAAACGGGCCGGGGAGCGCTTCGTGGTCGACGCTGACCGCCCCCAGAGCGTAGGCCGGGTGCGTTCGTTCTTTGGCAACTTCGGCATGATGGTGCGGGCCTACACCTACATTCGCGAGCTTGGGCCGGAAGGCCTCAAGGCCGTCAGTGACATGGCGGTGCTCAACGCCAACTATCTTGCGGCGGGCCTACGCAGGCATTTCCCCCTGGCGTACGAGACGCCCTTTCTGCACGAAGCGGTGTTCACGGACAAGGAGCTGGAAGCAGCGACGGGCGTCAAGACCATCGACGTCGCCAAGCGGCTCTTGGACTATGGCTTTCATTCCCCCACCGTGTACTTCCCCCTCGTGGTGCGAGGCGCGCTCATGATCGAGCCGACGGAGACGGAAACCAAACAGACCATCGACGAGTTCGTACAGGCCATGGCGGATATCAAGCGCGAAGCCATGGAGAACCCAGAGCTGGTGAAACAGGCCCCACACGACACGCGGCTGCGGCGTCTGGACGAGGCCCGCGCCGCGCGCAAGCCGCGACTGCGTTGGACCCCCGAAACGCCGTCAGAGAACCAGCCAAACAAACCGGGAGCAAGCTGATGTCCTGGGCAGATCAACCCGACGACCAAAAACTCGTGGTCTTCCAAATGCTGGAACGCGAGGCCATGCGGCTGGAGCGTGAAGCTGTGCACATGGAGCAAGCCGCCAAACAGCTCGGACGCCCGTCCTTGGTCGAGCGCCACGAGCTCGGTGCCAACGCGTTTCGTGACGCGATCGCCATGCTGCGCGATCAATGAGTCGTCATTCGCCGGCTATTCGCCAGCGAAGCGCCAAAGACGAGGGTGGCTGCCAGCGCGGTGAGAACCGCGAAGTGCAGCGCCCAAGTTCCTGAAAACCGCGTGGGCCAGAGTTCGGAGAGCGGCACGACGCTGATCACGAGCAGCGTCGCGGCCGCTGCCTCGGCTTGTGGCCAGCGCGAAGCTCGATGGGGCTGACCGGCGCGCGCCAGGCTGAGGGTGACGAATCCGAGCAGCACCGCGTGCAGCACGACGACGCGTAGCCCGTGCAATGCCTGCCAGCTAGCGTGGGGGGTGACGCCGACCAAGATACGAGCCAGCGCAGCAAACGTCAGGAACACCAAGGGCGCCAGGTACGCCCGGCGCTGCCGCAGGATGGCTGCGTGCAGCAACAGCGCCAGCCCAAGCACGACGCTGGCGACGCTGCCACACTTCGCCAGCCAGCCGGGCAGCGTAGCTTGATCGAGGGTGCTGAGGAACGCAAAGGGCGCGGCTGACAGCAGCATCCA
Organism: uncultured Myxococcales bacterium; assembly: GCA_937872925.1. Taxonomy (GTDB): domain Bacteria; phylum Myxococcota_A; class Polyangia; order Polyangiales; family Polyangiaceae; genus JACKEA01. The sequence continues at coordinate 33,804 of CALMUT010000102.1, forward strand.
GTTCGCTGCGCGCAGCCGTGGGTGTGCCGCGCCCGTCGCCGCCTTGTGCAGCACGTAGAGCGTCACAGCCACCAACCAGCCTTCGGCGAAGGTAGAAAGAAACTGAGACTTGAGGGTCTCGGTCCACGCCGGATCCTTCACCCCCAGCGGCAATAGCAGCGACAGCCCCCAGGCCCCGGCCGTGGACAGCACGAGCAGCCCGAGGGCGAGGTCCCCCAGCCGGTCTTCGCTATTGCGGGGCTGCCCGCGGCGCGCCTGCACGTACCAGCGCGCGAAGGCGTACCAGACCCAAGTGCTGGCTCCTGCCACCATCACCGACAAGGGCAGCGCCACGTTGCCGACTTGTGCCTTGCCGTATCCGAAGGCGAGGAACAGCGGGTGGCTGCACAAGCCCAGAGCCAGCGCGGCCCACAGCGTCTTCCTCGGCAATTGCACGCCGGGCACTTCTTTGAGCACCGCGCGTGCGATCAGCGCCATGGCCGCGGGCGTGACCCAACCAAAAAACATCAGATGCGAGTGCGCGTGCCGCAGCAGCCGAAAGTCGAAATGGGTCAGCCCGAACGCCGCTTGTGTGCGCCACAGCAGCCCCGTCGCGGCAGCAAGCACCAAGCAGGAAAGAGCAGCACGGTGGATGACGGCCAGTTCGCGGTCAGTGCTCCGAGGCATCCTTCACGGGGGGAGACCCTAGCATGGGCGTATCGCCCAGGGATCGCGGGACCAAACTGGTGCGGCGCGCTTCACGCCGAGGGCCAGAGTTCAGATCGTTCGGGTTTTCGTATCCGCCTTACAGCCCTGCGACGACTGGCGCAGGGAATGCTACTCTCTGGCGAATTATGCGGTACCACAGGAGGCGCCTCAGGCTCCCTTTCGTCGTCACATTCGCCGGCGCGACCGCGTTTGGGTGTAGTACGGAGAGCGCCAACAGCAAGTCGAGCGGTGGTGCGGGCGGGTCGGGTGGTGCGTCAGACGCGGGTGGATTGGACGGGGCATCCGGTGGCGTGGGCGGCGCCGGTGATGCGGCAACGCAATGTCCACCAACCCTGAGCAATGATGTCGGTTGCTCAGCAGACGTGGAGAATTGCGAGTACACCGTGCAGTGTCAGGGCGGGCCCCAGACGTTCTCTATTTGGTGCAAGAAGGGCTTAGACGGTTGGCAGCTCAGCCCAAAGGACTGCGACGCGTCCAAACTCTACGATTCGTGCCCAGGAACCGAGGTGTACTGCGACGAAAATGGCAAGTGGGTTCTGCGCGGCGGTCTGAACCCGCCCGTGCCGTGTCCAGCGACGCCAAAAGCAGACGGTGAGATGTGTTTTGACGGAGAAGAGAGGGGCTATACCTCACCGTGCGGTTATCCCTGCGCGCCCTTGGGCAAGAGCGGCTGGATGGTGACGGAATGTGTTGCGGGACCGGATGCGGGATTGGTGTGGCAAACCAGTGTAGCGTGCCAATAGCGCCGCGCCGCAACCGGGCTTCAGGGCGTGCAAGATTGCGCGGCAGCCCCCCACACATCCGTGCAGCCGAAATTCGGGCCCCCGATGCCCGTCGCGTCGACGATCCCGCCGCAGGCGCCGTTGGGATTGCAGCAAGGCGGATAGGACTCCTCCTTCGCGGAGACCGGACTGATGAACACATAGGTTGGACAGTCCGCGTTCGGTGTTCCGGGCGCATTCAGCAATCGGCAACCCGACTTCAGACTGAAGAACGTGCCCGTCGTGAAATCCACTTGGGCGCCGCACGCCGACGACTCCGAGGGGCAACAACCTGCCATTGGCAGGCCTCCGAGCGAGAAGGATTCGCAGTCGGTTGGGTTGCAGGTTGCGGCGGCTCCGCCAACTCCCGAGCCACCACCAACTTCCGAGCCACCACCAACTCCTGCGCCACCACTCGCTGCCGCGCTGCCGCCAGCCCCCGCAATACCCGCGCTCCCGCCGCCGGTTCCCGCTGAGGCCTGGCCGCCCGAACCGTTCACGCCACCACCCGCCGACGAGCCGGCGTTGTACTGTTCCAGATCTCGAGTCAGCCCGCAGCCGGATACGACGAAATAGAGTGCGAGTGAGAGGTAGCGCACGCCGTCAGGCTGGCACACTGGCGAAACGGCGTCGAGGGGCCTGCCGCAAGAGCGCGTAGCCTCGGTCACGCCTTGTTGGCGCGAGTTTCATGCAGTCTGCACTTGCCCGCAGCTAGCTCTCGCAGAACATGCGGTTGCCCAGGCGGACGGAGCACCTTTTTCCCGGGGTGCAATCGGCGTCCCTGGCGCAAGCAATGCACCAGAACGTTCGACCGCTTTCGAAGACCTGTTGGGACGCGGGACAGCTTGCGTTCGGCAGCGTCTGCTCTCCACAGTCGACCCAACCGCAGCGCGGGCTGGGAGTGCAGAGGTTGACCGTGCTACAGCAGTGCTTGCCGTCGGGCGAACACTGCACGGTGCCCGCGGCCGGCCAGTCCGTGCAGGTACATTCGTTGTTGTCCGCTGCGGCACACAGCCCCGCCGTGTCCGCGTCCGCGTCGAGGTCGTATTCGACTCCACAGCATTTGGGAGCCACGTTTTCGCAGCCCGCGTCGACGTCGCTGCCCGTCTCCGGCGCCTCGGACGTGGCGTCCGTCGGCCCGGTTTCGCCGCTGGCGCTATCGCCCGTCGCTGCATCGCCAACGCTCGCGTCGGACCCGCCCTGCGGTTCCGCGCTTTCGCTGGAGCAGCGAGCCAGCCCAATCAAAGCCGTAAGAACGGTGACGTACCAGGACGTGCGGCGCATAGATTCACTCGCCGCCACGATGGCTCACAGCGTGCCGCCGCGCAAGCGCAGCCAGTGCCGCACGGCTGATGCACATCCGATCGTGCGCGCCTTGCGGGCACACCTGGACCACTCACCCTGCGTCGTCACGAAGGAGCAAATGTGCGAGTTCCTCGGCCGCAGCGGCAAAACCCTCCGGAGCGCGCTGCTCCAGCATGCGAAAGGTCTGGCGTCTCTCGTCCTCGTGCAGCGCTGCCAGTTCGGCGGACGACGCGTCCGCTGTCCCGACCCGCGCGTCCGTCGGCGGGGGCGGCTCCACCACACGCAACCCGATCACCTCAATATGGCTGAGCGCCTCGCGGATCTGAGCGTCGCTGGCGGTCAGGGGCACCACCTCAGCGAGCCGCGCCCCACCGCCGAAGGACGGACCGCTCTGCGCGCAGTAGGCGGTTACCACCAGTCCCGTTCCACGATGGCGGAACACCCACGTGTCGTTCTCTGCTTTTCCAAACAGCGACCGCAGCCGCTCCAAGAAAAACTCCGCCTCCAAGCCACGCGAGTCACCTGGCGGAAGAAAGTCTCCCCACGAGAACATCTTGCTTGTCACCCCGACGAGCACACCGGGGATCCGTTCGAAGTTATCAACCGAAGCCATCGCTGCGGCTACCTTAGCAGCGCGTCGGGATCGACCGGCAGGCAGCGCAGGCCCCTTTAGGTGCCGAGCACACCCTCGGGGCCGGACATGGTTTGCATAAAGTGTTGCGGAGACGGAGGGATTCGAGACCTCGGTACCCTTGCAGTCTTGTTGCCCCCACCGGTCGCGGCTGCGCCGCGCCCACCTCCCCCAACGCCATGCTCGCAGCCAGCGCCAACGCGTCACGCCGATCACGCGGCGCGTCGGGCCCGAAGCGCTGGCTGCTGCGCGTGGCAGGGGGAGGTCGGGGTCATGGCGGTCCGCAGAACATGCGGTTACCGATGCGAAGGTTGCAGTACTCGCCCGTCACGGACGGTGCGCAGTCGTCCGTGTCGTTCACGCAGGGCCTGCTCAGCGGTCCGTTCTTCACCGCTTCGACGTACTGTTCGGAGTACACCGCTGCGCACTCGGACGTAAACGAGTAGCAGCTCAACCAACCGCAGCGGTCGCAGTTGGAAGCGATGTACGCGCACCCAGCGCCCGTCGGATCGCACTCAACATCGCCGCCCTGCGTCAGTTCGAAGCAAAAGCACCCCGTGTTCTCGCGAGCAGGACACAGGCCGTCCGTGCTGCCGTCGTAGCTCTTCAAGTCGTAGGGCGGACACGGGTCCGTGTCCGGCAGTGCATCCGGTCCGCCGTCGAGCGCTGCGTCATTGCCTTTGGCCGCGTCTCCTGCCGACCCGGCGGAGCCGTCCATGCCCGCGCTTCCCGCCACTCCGGAGTCCGGGGCGCGCTTGCCCTTGTCTTCGGCGCATGCCGTCATGGCGAGGTGCGCGGCGAGCGGCGCAATCAAGAGCAGATTCCTCAGTCGTTGCTTCATGATGTTGCTCCTCACTATACGACCCACGCCCCGCGGTGCCGTGGGGCAATTGAGCAGATTCTGCGCAACTGTTCGGAAAGTGCAGTAGCGGTGCGGGGTTGCGCGATGAGCCTGCGGCGCCGCGCGAGTGACGGATGTCAGTTCCGGGGACGGCGCGTTGCTCGGCGTGAACGGAGCCGCGCTTCGTGCCGCAACCGCGCACACGCCGCCCGCACGGACACCCGGTTACGATGGGTGCAAGGGCCTGCACGCCCCCCCAAATTAAAGCCGGCGTACGAGCACACCCTCGGGGCCGGACATGGTTTGCATAAAGTGTTAGCGGAGACGGAGGGATTCGAAACCGATGGCGCCCGAGTGTCCCCGGGCTCTGAATCGGATCGCGCAGCTTGTTGCAGAGCGGTGACCCAGGCAGCGCAGGCCCCTTTAGGGGCCGAGCACACCCTCGGGGCCGGACATGGTTTGCATAAAGTGTTAGCGGAGACGGAG
>CALMUT010000103.1 GCA_937872925.1 uncultured Myxococcales bacterium
CGAAACCGCCTGTTGCGCCGAAGCCGCCCGTCGCGCCGAAACCGCCTGTTGCGCCCGTCCCCGCGAAGCCGCCTGTCGCGCCGAAGCCGCCCGTCGCGCCCGTCCCCGCGAAGCCGCCTGTCGCGCCGAAGCCGCCCGTCGCGCCCGTGCCCGCGAAGCCGCCCGTCGCGCCAAATCCGGCGTTTCCGCCCAGCGCCCCCACGCCGCCAAAGCCCCCGCCGTCGAATCCGTCGTCGAGCAGATCCTCGGGCCCGGACCGGCCACAGGCCGTGACAAAGAGCAGAGCAACGAGACACACGCTTCGCATGGGTGATCAGCGTAGCGAAGATCCCCGGCCGCTGCCACGTAACGGGCGGAATTTAGGGCTCAGCGCGGGCTCAGAGACCGCATAGAGACGCTCCCTCAACCGCCGGAGGGGTCGAAGTCGTCGTGCTGGTCAAACTCGTATTCGTCTGCGGCGAGGTTATCGAAGCGCGTGAACTCCGGTGTGAATTTGACCCTGAAATTGCCCGTAGGCCCGTTCCTCTGCTTGGCAATGATCACTTCTGCGACCCCCTTGTCCGGGCTGTCTTTGAAGTAATACTCGTCCCGGTAGATAAAGAAGATGGTGTCAGCGTCCTGCTCAATTGCGCCGGATTCGCGCAAGTCGCTGAGCTGCGGGCGCTTGTCTTTGGTGGCGCGGGTTTCGACCCCGCGGTTGAGCTGACTGAGGGCCAAGACCGGCACGCGCATCTCTTTGGCCATGGCCTTCAGGCCCCGGGACAGCTCGCTGATCTCCTGCTCACGGCTCTGAGCGTTCTGCCGACCTTGCATCAGCTGCAAGTAGTCGATCACGACGAGGCCGAGCTTGCCGCTCACGCTCAGCCCTTCGGGACCGCGCTCGAGCTCTGCCTTCAGTCGCCGGATCTTGGCTCGCAAATCCAGTAGCGTGAGCGCCGGAGTGTCATCCAGGAACAGTGGCAGTCGGCCAAGCCGAGCCGCCGCGCCGGTGAGCTTCTCCCAGTCCTCACGGCGCATGTCCCCGCTCCGGATCCGCGATACGTCCACCCTCGCCTCGCTGGCGAGCATGCGCGAGGCCAGTTGCTCCCGGGGCATTTCCAAAGAGAAGAACGCTACCCCGTCCCCCGGCTCCTCCACCGAAGCGTCGTCGTAGGGGTCTGCTGAATCCGCCGTGCTGCGCCTACGCGGCTGCGACACGTTCACCGCCAGATTCAGCACGAACGCGGTCTTCCCCATGCCAGGGCGGCCCGCCACGATGTACACGTCGCCGCCATGCAACCCGGCGCAACGCTTGTCGAGTTCGGTAAACCCGCTCGGGGTGCCCGTCACAGCCCCGCCACGCTTGGCAGCCTCGGTCAGGATCTTGAAAGCGTCATGAATCGCATCCCGCACCGGAACGACGGTCGTGCCTTCGGGAACGCGTGCGATGTCGAACACCGCCTGCTCCGCGCGGTCGATGAATCCCTGGGCCTCACCATAGTCCGCGTAGCCCTCTGCGGCGAAGCTTTGACACGCTGAAATGAGCTGGCGCACGCGCCACTTCTCTCGGATGACGCGCGCGTGGTGTTCAACGTTTGCGACCGCTGGGGTCGCGTCTGCGAGCTGGGCCAAATAGGGAGAACCGCCCACCTGGTGCAACCGCTCACGATCTCGCAACCAACCCGCCACGCTGATCAAATCAACGGGCCGGCCTTCTCGCTGGAGATCCAAGACCGCCTCGAAGATCCGCCGGTGTCGATCTGCATAGAAGTGATCGGGCTGGAGGATTTCTTGAACGCGGTCGAAAGCCTCACTCGTCAGTAGCACCGAGGCAAGAACCGCCGCTTCCGCGTCGAGATCTTGCGGGGGCACGCGTCCGCCCGCTCCGCGGGACTCTTCGTCGAATACTGGGTGCGCCTGCATCAACTCTCTCTCATCATGGTGACCGCCCGCATACAAGGACGATCCAATCTTGGTAGCAGACCCAAAGGGTCCCGGACGGACAAACTACTTCCGACCCGTCACACCCGAAGCACGGCACGCGGCACGCCCGCGACATACGACTGAGGTTCTCCAGAACTTCTCAAGGATCTGTCCACGACTTGTCCCCAGGCGCCCAATCAGGCCCCGAAATGCAGAGCACCCCGACAACCGTAGCTGCCGGGGTGCGTAAGGGTCGCTTAAGTCCGACCTGACTCAGCCCTGCTTGACAACTTCTACGCGGAGCTGGACCACCACGTCTGCATGGAGCTTCAGGGGGACCTCGGTCAGACCAAGGGTCTTGATCGGATCCGGAAGAACCAGCTTACGCCGCTCGAAGTTCAAGCTGTGTTGGGCCGCATACGCTTCTTCGATGTCCTTCGACGTCACAGAACCGTACATCTTGTTTTCCGCGCCCACCGCACGCTCAAGCTTGATGCTCGCCGCTTCCAGCTTGATGGCCAGCGCCTTCGCCTCTTCCAACGCACGCTCAGCCTTTTGGGCCGCCAAGCGCTTGAGGTCTCCCACGCGGGCCAAACTCGCAACCGTTGCTGGAACCGCAAGGCCGCGGGGGATCAGAAAATTGCGAGCGTAGCCGGGACGTACTTTGACTACGTCGCCGCTGCCGCCCAGGCTCTCAACGTCGTCCTGAAGGACCACTTTGATGGATGTCGCCATAACGGTCTCCTCAGGTGGAAGTAAAGGGCAGGAGTGCGATGTTTCGGGAACGCTTGATGGCCACGGCCAGCTCGCGTTGGTGCTTCGCACAGGATCCGGAAATGCGACGCGGCACGATCTTGCCGCGCTCGGTCACGAAGTACTTGAGTGACTGTGGGTCTTTGTAGTCGATGATGAGAGCTTCATCCGAACAGAAGCCACAGCCCCGAGGCCGACCGCGGCGGAACGCGCCATCCCCAGACTTGAAGTCCTTCTTGTCGCCGTAGCCGCCCTTGTCGCCGTAGCCGCCCTTGTCGCCGTAGCCGCCCTTGTCGCCGTAGCCGCTCATTTCGCTTCCTCCTCGCCATCACTGTTGGCGGGTGCGTCTTCGCTCTTGGCAGCTGCGCCTTCGCTCTTGGCAGCCGCGCCTTCGCTCTTGGCAACTGCCTTGCCCGGAATCACATCTCCATCATCGTCGTCGGAGTCATCGGAATCGTCCGAGTCCTCATCGTGAGGAACGCGACGGGCGCCTTCAACCAGCCCAAGACGCTGCTCGAGGGTTTCTTCCACTTCGTCGTCGCCGGGTGGTTCAACCGCGTCAAAGACAATCGAAGTCGGATCCACCTGTACCGTGGATGCATCAACCGCGTCGTTGAGCAGCACCGTCTGGTACTTGATCACGTCATCGAGCATCCGGAGATTGCGCTCCAACTCAGCAACCACGGGACCTTGACCCAGGTACTTGAGGTAGACGTAAACGCCGCGGCGCTGCTTGCCCACGGCGTAGGCCAGCTGACGACGACCCCAGCTCTCGACGGCGGTGAGTTTGCCGCCTTCCTTGCTGATGGCGTCGCTCGTTCGGTCCGCGACCTTTTGTGCCGCTTCCTTGCTGGTATCCGAGCGTAGGATGTAGATGGTTTCGTATTCGCGTGCGGGCATTTGCCCGACGCTCTGACTAATCGACATTGAGATGGCTTCTCCCTTCGGACTGTTTCGGCCCCCGACGAGGTGTCGGGAGCAAGGAGCCAGCGCCTTAGCGCTGGTTCACCGTGTTCATTGCCGCGGCATAGCCGATATCGACGCAGAGCACGGTGGCCTCGACGGCTCGATCCACACTGGAATCCAGGGCGGCGCGAGCAGCAAGGGGAACGGCTTCTAGCACGAAATCCGCCACCGTCCCGACAAAAGACTCGGCCGGGCGGCCGATCCCGACCCGAAGGCGTACATAGTCCGCGCTGGCCAGCTGCTCGGTGATGCTGCGCAGGCCGCGATGGCCCCCGTCCCCCCCTCCCCGCTTCAGCCGCAGACTCCCCTCGGGCAAGTCGAGCTCATCGTGCACGACCAGGATATCGTCGGCGCTGATGCCGAGGCGCTGCACCAGCACCTGCAGCGCGCGGCCCGACTCGTTCATGTAGGTCCCTGGCATCGCAGCAGTCAGCGTGCGGCCCGCGCAACTCAGGTCCACGCAGCTGACCGGCGGAAAGCTGCGAACCCGTCCCGGCCCGAAGCGTTCGACGAGTCGCTCAGCCACCATGCGTCCGGCGTTGTGGCGGGTGGACGCATACGCCTCACCCGGATTGCCGAGGCCGACGACCACCCGGGGTCTGGCTAGCAGATCAGCCATGCGAGTGCCGGCCTCGCCGATCTAAAGGGACGGCGCCAACCGCCCCTCCCAAGACCTAGTCCTTGCCCTCGGACTTGTCCTTGCCTTCGGCCTTGGCATCTGCAGCCGGTGCGGCAGCCGCGGCAGCTGCAGTCGCCTCGGCTTCCTTGGCGGCCTCGGCTTCCTCGTCAATGCGGCGCTTCTCGGTGACGACCGCCGCGACGGTCTGCGCCGGCGGCAGTCGGACCTCGACACCAGGCGGTAGTTGCAGATCGCTGGTTGCGACCGTGCCATCGATCTCCAACGCCGTCACGTCGTGCGTGATCTTCGTTGGAATGTCCTTGGGCAGGCAGCGGACGGGGAGTCTACGGAACACCTGCCGGAGCACCCCACCCAGCACCACGCCGGCAGCCTTGCCTTTGAGCTCGAGGGGCACGTCCACCTCGACGGGTTCGTCGAGGGAGATCCGGTAGAAGTCGGCGTGCAACAGATCCCGAGACACCGGGTGATACTGGTACTCCGTCAACAGCACCGTTAGCGTGTCTTTGCCATCGACGGAAAGCTCGATCACCGAGTTGCGGCCGTGCTCTGCAGCGAGGACTCGTTTCACGTCCTTCGGAGCGATGGAGACCGCCTCCGCGGGCTGACCCTTGCCGTAGGCCACGGCGGGGATTTGACCGGCTGCGCGGAGTCGGCGCGCGACTCCTTTGCCCTGGGCCTGACGACGACTAGCTTCGATCTTTACGGTTTCCATGAGTCTTCTCTTCTTCTTTTCCCGTGGTGCCCTCAGACGAACAGCGAGCTGACGCTGTCGCTGTTGTGAATGCGGCGAATTGCCTCTCCCAACAGTCGCGCGATTGAAAGCACTCGAATTTTACTGCACGCCTTCGCTTCCTCGGAAGGCGCAATGGAGTTGGTGACGACCACCTCGGTCAACTTGGATTCGGCGATTCGCTGAACGGCTGGGCCGGACAGCACGCCGTGCGTAGCGCAGGCCACGACACTCCTAGCCCCCTGCTCCATGACTGCCGCAGCTGCGTTGCACAACGTGCCGGCGGTGTCGATCATGTCATCAATGATGATGCAATCACGACCCTCCACGTCACCGATCAAGTGCATGACTTCGCTGACGTTGGCCGCTTCTCGACGCTTGTCGATGATGGCCAGGGAGGCATGCATGCGCTTCGAATACGCGCGCGCACGCTCGACACCACCAGCGTCCGGCGAAACAAAAACGGCGTTTTCGTCGAACTTTATCTTCAGATAATCGTCCAGCATGACGGGAAGCGCATGCAGATGGTCGAAGGGAATGTTGAAGAAGCCCTGGATCTGCCCGGCATGCAAATCGACGCACAGGACCCGGTTGACGCCGGCGGCGACCAATAGGTCGGCGACCAGCTTCGACGTGATCGGTGTGCGCGGGGCGACCTTTCGGTCTTGGCGCGCGTAGCCGTAGTACGGAATCACAGCAGTGATGGACGCCGTGGACGCGCGCCGCAGTGCGTCACATAGGATCAGGAGCTCCATCAGGTTGTCGTTGACCGGCGAGCTAGTCGGCTGCACCACGTAGGTGTCGAGTCCGCGAACGTTCTCTTTGAGTTCGCAAAAGGTCTCCCCGTCGCTGAAACGAGAGACACGGGCCTCACCCAAAGGAGTGTCCAAGACCTGGGCGATTTCCACGGCCAGTTCTGGATTGGCGTTACCCGTAAATAGACAGACTCGCTTGACGGCCACGGCAGGCCTTCCTGAGGTGAGCGGGCTCCGGCGCCGTTGACGCCGAACCCCGGAAAATGGGCGCCGACAGGTAGCAGCCGACCCCACGACTGTCAATCTGGCGCGGCCCGTTCGCCGCTCAGCGGTAGGGATTACTGGGCAAATCTTCCCCGCCTGGGCCGGGTTTCGGCGGCGGTGGTCGCAGCGGGGCGCGAGGCTGGGGGCGGGGGGCCTGGGTGGGCGTGAGGGCTGACGGTTCTACCGGCGGATTCACCTCCGGTGCGGCCGAGGCTTTGGGGAGAGCTGTCGCCGGGGCGCTGGCCGTGGCTTCCGGAGCTGCCGTAGAAAGGCCGGTCCCGGACGCGGTCCCAGGCGCCACCGGGGCGTTGTCTCGGTTCTTGGTCCCCACCCACCAGGCGATGGCAGCCACTCCGCAAAGCGCGAATGCCCCCACCAATAGCAGCCACGCGCGCGAACGCTTCGGCTGCGGCTGCTCCAAGATCGCCGAACGCACACTTGGGGTGGCCATTTGCGTGACGCCGGACCGATCCGTGCGATCCGCACGGATCATCTCGGCCGTGGGGAATTGGATCTGGCTCGGCTCACTGCGAGCCAGCCAAGCGCGCACTGCCTCCCGCTGCTGCGCAATCTCGTTGCCGATGACCTCCGACACATAAGACGCAAGCTCCCGGCCCGACGCCACTTTGTCCGCCTCGTCCGCTGCGCGTTCGAGTGCGTCTGCAAAATGCGCGCAGGTCGGATAGCGTGCAGAAACGACGCGCTCGAGCGCTTTCATCGCCACATCCCCAATCGCCCGGGGAACGTCCGGCGCAACTTCGCATACGTGGGTGATCTCTTCGGTCAAAACCCGCGAAAGAGTGGCGGCCTCGTTCTCAGACTTGAACAGCCGTCGACCGGCGAGCACTTCCCACAGCACAATGCCTGACGCAAAGACATCCGCGCGGCGATCGATGTCGCTCTTACCCATGGCCTGCTCCGGAGCCATGTAGGCGATCTTGCCTTTCAGTTGTCCCACCCGCGTGGCACTGAGTCGCGACGCAGCGCGAGCCACACCGAAGTCCGTGATCCGGCAGATCCCGTCGAGTCCGACCAATACGTTCTGCGGAGACACGTCGCGATGCACCAGCTCCGTAGGCTGCCCCATTTCGTCTTTGAGTTCGTGGGCGGCGTGCAGGCCCGTCAGCGTGTCGAGAACGATCTTCACAGCTACGGGACGCGGTAGCCGCTGCCCGCTGGTGGCAGCCCGTGCCAGAAGGCGCGCCAGGGTGTCACCCTCCACGTACTCCATGGCGAGGTAGTAGCCGCGCTCGCTCGCACCCACTTCCAATATGCTGACCACATTGGGGTGATGGATGCCGGCGGCTAGCCGCGCCTCGTCCAAAAACATCTCGACGAATTCGCGCTCCCCCGCCAAGTGTGGGTGCAAGCGCTTGATGGCGACAAACTTCTGGAACCCGCCCATCCCGCTGAGCCGAGCGAGGAACACCGTGGCCATGCCCCCTGACGCAACCTCCGCGACAAGCTCATAGCGGTCGATATGTTGTCGACCTTCGAGCCGCACGTCGATCAGCTTGGCCGCGACCACTTAGAAACTCCCGCGAGCCCCCACGCTGGCGCCGCCCACTACGTTCACGTACGGCTCGATCCGCGTAGCTTGTTTAGAGTCGCCGCCACCACTCCAATTGGTGAAGAATGCCCCGATCACGCCAGATACGACGCCCACACCAGCAGTGACTCCAATCAGCACGTTGGTACGACGCTGACGACTCAACCCGTCTTGGTACAAATCGCAATCGGTGCCCTGCCCGGCGCACTCTTCCCGCACACGATCCGCCCCTGGGTTGTTCTGGGTATCCAGTCCACTCCACACCGTGGCCGCCCCCGCGGCAACGGTCAGTCCGGCGCCGATGAAGAACACGACCGGGGGAAGCCCTGAGCCGGCTTCGGCGGTGGGTCCGGGATCAGGCCCGCCGGGGCCGCTGGCAGCCCCCGAACCGACCGGAGTCGGCGTCGGGCCAGCACCCGGCGTGGTGGGCGGGGTAGTTTCTTCCGGTGGTGCTTCGAAACTCAGCTCGCTTTTTCCCGCCTTCTTTGCGCTGATTTTCTCGGAAATCGAGCGTCCCCCGGACCAGCCGGCGCGCACTTCGTGCTCGCCCGCCGGTACGAAAACGGTGCGACGCTCCGCTGGTTCGCCGTGAACCAACTTCGTGCCCAATACGATGTCGCATGCCGGCTGACACTCGACACGTATTCGATGCAGCTCTTTTTCGGCGCGCTGCAGAATCGGGCTTGCAAGCTCGGCGAGCTTCTTGTCCGTGGGATGCCTATCGAGGGCGAGTGCGGCGAGGGTCGCGGCGCGATCGAGTTGCTTGGCCTTTTCACGCGCCCGCATTGCCAGCTCCAGGGTCACCGACGCAGGGGCACTGCGATCCGCCGTCTCGAAATGCTCGGCAGCGGCCACCCATTCGCGATCCTTGTATGCGCGCTTCCCCTGGTCATAGGCGTCGGCGGCACGTTTGACGTCCTCAGCGGACGGAGCTGTCTGTGCGCCCGCCAAAGGGGACGACGTCAGGACCGCTAGCCCCAACAGTCCTGACAGTAGCGCCGATTTATGCCTCACCCTGCCCTCGTACCGATCATGGTTTGTCGCGTGGTGACAGGCTACCGCGGATCTGCTCATTCGGCGAGCAAGCCGCAAGCCGACGCGGCCGCGGGTATTACATCCACCCACATTAGCTCATGGAGACCAAGAGGCGATCCGGGTCCTCCAGGAATTCGATGATTGTGCGCGCAAAAGCCGCTCCCGCATGGCCGTCAATCACTCGGTGGTCGAAGCTGAGGGAGAGCAACATGACTTCGCCGATGACGATCTGGTCGTCTTTCACCACAGGCCGGGGCTTCATTTCGTGCACCCCCAAGATCGCCACCTCGGGGTAGTTGACGATGGGGGTGGCAAAGAGGCCGCCAAGTTTTCCCAGGGAAGTGATGGTGAAACTCGAACCGCCAAGGTCCTCCACACGTAGCTTGCCGCTGCGCGCGTCTTCGCCAAGTCGCTCCAACTCTCGAGCAATGTCCAAGATACTCAGACGGTCCACGTCCCGCAGTACAGGCACGGTCAAACCGGCGTCTGTCGCCGCCGCGATCCCGATATCGTAGTTGCCCTTGATCACGATCTCCTGGCTTGCGTCATCCACCAGGCAATTCAGGGTTGGGTGGCGCTTCAGCGCCGCCACCACGGCCTTGATGATGAAGGGCAGAAAACTCAGCTTGATGCCCTCCGCCGCCGCAATGGGCTTGGTACGCTCACGAAGTGCGCGCAGCGCCGACGTTTCGCACTCGTCGACAAACGTGAAGTGCGCAGCCGTATGTTTCGAGCGCGCCATATTCTCGTAAATTCGACGACGGATGCCACGGATCGGGATCCGTTGCTCGGCGGCCCCAGGTAGCAGGGGCTGCGGGCGCGTCATCGCGACGGGTCGTGCCCCCGTCGCCTCTGGGCGCACGGTCACAGCGTTCTGATCGACGGGCTGCGCCGGCGACGTATCGAGCAGCGCGCGAGCCGCGAATCTCTCGACGTCTTCACGAGTCACGCGTCCTGCGGGACCGCTCGGCGGAACGCGACGCAGGTCGACGCCCGACTCCCGGGCAAACTTGCGCGTGGCGGGCGCTGCCAGGGGCTTCTCCGCAAAATGCCCTCCCGCGTCCTGAACGGTGATGGCGGGGGCCTTGGGCGGCCGGGGGATCCCCATGCCCGGCAGCGACTCCTTGATGTCTCCCACCGCGGTGGCGGCGGGGCCTTCCTCTTTGTTCGCCGAAGCGGAGGCGCCGTTTCCCGCTGCAGGCCCTGGGGCGGACTGCGGCGCCACGGGCGCAGGAGAGGCCGAAGCACCCGACACATCAAGCACGCCCAGCACGGCGCCGACGGGAACGTTCTGCCCTTCTTTGCCCCCTAGCTCCAGGACTCGACCCGCCTTGGGCGCTCCGATGGTGACAGTCGCTTTGTCGGTCATCACCTCGACCATTTCCTGGTCTTCGGTCAGGACGTCGCCAACTTTGACGAGCCAAGTGACGACTTCGCCCTCGGTAACGCCTTCGCCAATGTCTGGCAGCTTGAATTCGAATCGGTCCATCGCTTCTTCCTCTAGGTTCAGGCTCGAGCAGTCTCCAGCACAGCCGGCACAATTCGATGCGACAGCGGCAAGTATTCCATCTCCAGCGTATAGGGAAACGGCGTGTCGAATCCGGTGACTCGCCTCGGCGGTGCCTCTAGGTGGTAAAACACCTTCTCACAAATGAGGCTCACGAGTTCGGAGCCAAAGCCGCAAGTCTTTGGAGCCTCGTGCACGACGACGACTCGCCCGGTCTTCTTGACGCTCTCCACAACGGTGGTGACGTCTAGCGGCCAAAGCGTGCGTAGGTCTATCACGTCGCACTCCACACCCTCCGCAGCGGCTTTCTCCGCGGCGTCCAGGCATTCGTAGAGCATCGCGCCGTAGGTGATGATCGTGACTGCGTCCCCCTGCCGCACGACGGAAGCGCTCTCCAACGGCACAGTGTAGCGGCCTTCGGGGACGTCCCCCTTGGCGGCCCGATAGATCCGCTTCGGTTCGAAGAACAGCACGGGATCCGGATCGGCGATGGACGCGAGCAACAGGCCCTTGGCGTCATAGGGGTTGGCCGGACAGACGACTTTGAGCCCCGCAACGTGGATGAACTGCGCCTCGGGATGCTGTGAGTGGTAGTGCCCGCCGCGAATGCCGCCGCCCACGGGGGTGCGGATCACCATCTTGCACGGGTACTCCCCACCGGATCGATAGCGGTACTTGGCGACCTCACTGACGATCTGGTCGTATGCCGGCCAGATGAAGTCCGAGAATTGAATCTCCGGAATGGGCAACATGCCGTAGAGCGCCATGCCAGCCGCCGTCCCGATAATGCCGCCCTCAGACAAGGGGGTGTCGATCACGCGGTCGTCGCCGAACTCGTCAAACAACCCCGCGGTCACGCGGAATACGCCACCTACTTTGCCGACGTCCTCACCCATCAGGACAATCTTGTCGTTTTCCTGCATGGCAAGGCGCAGCGCGTCGTTGATGGCCTGCACCATGTTCATTTCCGGCATGGTTTGTTTCTCCGAATACTCCCTAAGAGGTCTGTCAATCTGTGCGGGTGCAGCACTCAGTGCGCAGCTGGAGCCCGCGGTCCGGCCAATAGCTCGTCTTTTTGTTCCTTCAAGAACCACGGCAAGCTCTTGAATACGTCCTCGAACATGGTCTCCAAGGCGGGCCCTGGCGTGCTCTCGGCGATCGCCACGGCGTCCTTGATCTTCTTGTCCAGCTCCGTTCGCAGGGCTTCCTCCTGCGTCGCGTCCCAATGCCCGCCCTTTTCCAGGTGCGCCCGCACGCGCTCCAGGGGGTCCCGCGACACCCAAGGCTCAAGCTCCGTTTGCTTGCGGTAGCGGGTCGGGTCGTCGCTCGTCGAATGCCCGCTCATTCGATAGGTGATCGCTTCGATCAAGGTGGGGCCCTGGCCGGCAGCAGCGCGCTCAACGGCCTTTCGAGTCACCGCAATTACGGCCAAAAGGTCATTGCCGTCCACGCGGACGCCGGGGACGCCGTATGCGACGCCCTTCTCCGCAAAGGTACGACTGGCGGTTTGCCGTTCGACCGGAACGCTGATGGCCCAACCATTGTTGCGGCAGAAAAAGACGACGGGCGCAGCGAATACGCCCGCGAAGTTCAACCCATTGTGAAACTCGTTCGAGCTGGTCGAGCCGTCGCCGAAATAAACCAGACACGCCAGATCCTCTCGACGGATCTTGGCCGCCCAGGCGAAACCGGTAGCCTGGGTGATCTGTGTCCCGATGGGGGAACTCACGGATCCGAACTTCGCTTCGCGGCAGGTGTAGTGGTCGGGCATCTGCCGCCCTTTCACCGCATCGTTTTGATTGCCGTACATATTGTCGAAGTAGCGCTGAAACGGAAAACCCCGAAGCAGACCGGCACCGAACTCCCGATAGCAGGGGAAGACCCAGTCTTGCTTGCGCATGGCATAAGCGGACCCGATGATCGCCGCTTCTTCACCCAGGGACCCAATGTGAAACCCAATTCGGCCCTGGCGCTGCAAGGTGACTAGACGTTCATCCGTGATTCGGGTCAGCACCATGTGCCGATACAGCGCCACGATCTCGTCTGCGGCGAGCTTGGGGTCGTGCTCTGGGTCGAGGCTGCTGTCTTCGCGCAGCACCCGGACCACGCCGCTCGAAGCGCGGCCCGATTCGAATGTTGTCGTGGATGCGGTGGTCGTCATGAAAATCCTAGATGTTGAAGCTAGCGCGGCAGCCCGAGCCTAGTCGAACCTAGACGAGAGCGAAAAGCCCCTTATCTACAAGTCCGCTGCCCAGCCCTCTGGGCCGCTGCATCTTCGCCGTCGCCGCAGCGCGTCGAAAACCAACACTCAATCGCTGAGCGCCTGTTCGGCTTCGGCAAAGGCGCGGTCAAGCGCTGTCTCGTCCGAGCCAAAACTCTTCGCCAGCTGTTGGAGCACTTCGCGTTCAACGTCACTGACACCACCCGACACTTGCGCGAGGAGTGCCGCGACGCGCAAAACCTCTTGCGCGTGCTCGGGCTTCGTCACGGTGCGAGCGACCATTTGCACCCGCTTTTCGATGCCGTCCTCATGCATCTGATCCTCAAGGTCGGCCACTAGTGCGTGGACCTGGCCCTGGCCGACTACGCCCTCACAAGCCGACAGCACCACGTGCTCGAATGCCGCACGCTCGGTCGGATCGAAATCGCCATCCGCGTTGGCAACGAGAAACGCCGCTTCGACCACGGCTTCAAAAAGCGCCGCCGCGTCCGGATCAAAACCAGTCGGCTGTGTGATGTCGTCTGTCGTGGGCTTGGACCCGTACGACGCCGCAGCAACCGTCAGGATGGAAGACTTGGTCCCGTCTTCGGAATAAGACGGCGGGAGGCTCAGCTTGTTAGCCACACGCTCGAGCAAGTTCTGGTCGGGGGCGGTCATGTCGGTTCTTCAAGAAGGGGCGCGGCGAAGCCTAGCCGAAAGCGCCCGGCGCGTCAGCGCTCGACGACGGACCGACGAACTAGGGATTCTACGGGCAAAATCCCCGGGTCCGGGGGGCCTAGCGGGGGGCTCCGGTCCGGCAGCGCGCCGCCGCTCGCAAGCACAAAGGCCTCGGCTGCGTGGTAGCTCGAACGAACCAGGGGGCCCGAAGCGACGTAGCGAAAGCCCATGGCGCGGCCCTGCTCTGCCCACGCCTCGAACCGTTCGGGCTCCACGTAGCGCTTTACGGGCGCATGCTTCGGCGTGGGGCGCAGATACTGGCCAAGGGTGACGATATCCACCCCTGCTCCGCGCAAATCCGCCATGGCCTCGACCACCTCTTCGTCGCGCTCTCCAATACCGACCATCAAGGAGCTCTTCACGTAACGTGCGGGCTGGGCGGCCTTTGCGTGTTGCAGCACGCGCAAGCTCTGATCGTAGTTGCAGCGCTGGTCGCGGATCGTGCCGGTGAGCCGGCGAACGACTTCGAGGTTATGCGCGAAAACCTCGGGCTCCGCCGCCAGAATCGCGTCCACATCCCTGGTCCGTCCGGAAAAGTCCCCCACGAGCGTTTCCACTAGGAGGCCAGGACTCTCGCGATGAATCGCGCGCACCGTCTTGGCGACATGGGCAGCGCCACCATCCAGCAGGTCGTCGCGATCGACCATGGTGAGCACCACGTAGCGCAGCGCCATTTTTGCAATGGCCCTGCCAACATGGTCGGGCTCTCGCGGGTCGACAGCGCCCCGGGGACTTCCCGTAGTCACCGCGCAGAAGCGACAACCGCGGGTGCACGTGTGGCCAAGCACCATCACCGTCGCGGTGCCGGCACTCCAGCACTCGCCCACGTTTGGACAGCGGGCTTCCTCGCACACGGTGTTCAAGTCCAACCCACGCAGCGTCTCTTTCAGCTGCGTGTAGCGCTCGCCTCCGGGCGCACGCACCTTCAGCCAGGGGGGTTTTCTTTCCCGAAAAATAGGCTCTGAACCACTCACCTTGGGGAACATAGGCGCGGCGAGCGAACTTGGCCAGGCACGAGCCCGCTTCGGAACGACCCGCTTGAAAAACCTAGCTCCGAAGCAGGGCGCGTAGGGTCTCGCCCCGCTGGGGTGCCACAGCCCCTCGCTCGGTGAAGATCGCGGCGACGAATCGTGCCGGAGTCACGTCGAACGCCGGGTTTTCGACCCGCGCGCTCGCCGGCACCACGGCGCGCTCGCCGAGGTGCGTCAACTCCCGGGGGCCGCGTTCTTCGATCTCGATGGCGCTGCCATCGGCGCATTCCAGGTCCACGGTGCTCCAGGGAGCCGCAACAAAGAACGGGCGCTCGTGCAGGTGACACAATGCGGCCACGCCATAGGTGCCGATCTTGTTGGCCACGTCGCCGTTTTCGGCGATGCGGTCCGCGCCAACCACCGCCAGGTCAATGCGCCCCTTGGCGAAAAGGCTCGCCGCGGCAGAATCGGCGATCACCGTGACCGGGATCCCATCACGAGCGAGCTCCCAGGCTGTGAGGCGCGCGCCCTGCAGGTACGGACGTGTTTCGTCCGCGATCACTTGAATGCGTTTGCCCGCGTCACGCGCAGCGCGGATCACGCCCAGCGCCGTGCCATAGCCCCCGGTGGCAAGTGCTCCCGCATTGCAATGCGTGAGCACGGTAGCGCCGTCGGGCACGCGCTCGGCGCCCAGTCGTCCGATGGCAGCGCAGGATGCCACGTCCTGGCGATGGATGGTGCGTGCCTCCTCCGCGAGGGCCGCCACTCGGTCGAACTGGCCCAGGCCCGCGACCGCTTCCGCTCGCGCAAACATGCGGTCCACGGCCCACATCAGGTTCACCGCGGTGGGACGGCTTTGGCGCAGCACTTGGGCCGCGCGCCGCATCCCCTCCACGAAGGGTTCCGCGCTGCGCGCCGCGAGCACCATGCCGTAAGCCGCAGCAACTCCGATCGCCGGCGCGCCGCGCACCACCATGTCCGTGATTGCGCGGGCCATGGTTTCGGCGCTCTGGATGCGCACATAGTGCTCGCGCTCGGGCAAGTCGCGCTGCTCGAGTAGCAGCACCTCGGCGTCGTCCAACATGAGTTCTACGGCCGAGTACTCGGCGCCGGAAATCGGATGGGGATGCGGGATTTTCGTCATCTTTTCCGGCGGAGCCTGACCTAGCCACGTCCAAGTTGGCAAGGCGCCTTATGAATTGACGAAAATCACGATATGCTTGCCGCCATGGCCCGCCGACTTCTGCCCTGCCCCAGCTGCAGCCGACACGTCAATCTCGACGAAGCGAAGTGTCCCTTCTGCGCCCAGATCGTTCATTTCGCGCATGTCCCTGCCGCCGTCAGCGTGGCGCAGACCGCGCGGCTTTCGCGTACCGCGCGGGTCGCCCTGGGAGCCGCATTGGCCGCGGCCCTCCCGGCTTGCGGCGGTTCGGGCCAGCCCGCCCACGGCCCAGAGCCCCCGCCCGCCACCCCCACGGCTCCCCCGGACGACGACGGCTCCCCCGCTGCGGAATACGGCGCGCCCATGCCTCCGGACGATCCCGGCGCCGTCGCGCCCCTCTATGGCGAGCCGGCTCCCCCGGACGACGACGGAGCCGGCGCCCCCGAATACGGCGCTCCTCCCGAGCATTGAGCCCAGACGGCCCCCGCGGCGGGGGCGCGGGATCAGTCGCGGTCGATCAGTCGCGCGAGGAGCGCACTGACCACGCGGGGATCCGCAGAGCCGCCAGTCTCTTTCATGACCTGGCCGACGAAGAAGCCCAGAACGCCTTTCTTGCCGTCGCGCACTTGAGCGACTTGGGCGGGATGCGCGGCCAGCAAGCGCTCACAGATGGGCAATAGCTCCGCTTCGTTTGAAACGACGCTCAGCCCGCGCTCCTTCACGATTTCACTCGGTGCACGCTCCGTGTTCTCCATCGCCGCGAACACTTCCTTGGCCTGCTTGCCACTGATGCTGCCGCGATCCAGAAGCTGCACGAGCTCCGACAGTTGCGCCGCGGTGACCGAAAACTGCGCGCTATCGCCGTGGATCTTCGCGTTCTTGAGCACCTCGCTGGTGATCCAGTTAGCGAGCGTCACCGGATCCCCACCGCCGGCGCGGGCCGCCTCGAATAGCTCCACAGTCCCCGGGTGAGCGACGATGACCCGAGCGGCCTGTTCGCTCAGGGATAGTTCGCTGACGTAGCGCTCTCGACGCGCCAGGGGCAGTTCCCCGACGGCGATGCGCTGCTCTTCGATCCAGGCGTCACTGATGGTGAGCGGCGGCAGGTCGGGATCCGGAAAGTAGCGGTAGTCGTGCGCGTCTTCCTTGCTGCGCAGGCTGCGGGTCACATTGGCATCGGGATCAAAGCTGCGCGTCTCTTGCACCACGCTGCCGCCGGCATCGAGCACCGCCGTCTGGCGATGGATTTCTAGCTCGATAGCGCGAGCGACGAAGCGGAAGCTATTCAGGTTCTTCAGCTCGGTGCGGGTCCCCAACTCCGTCTGCCCAGGCCTGCGCAAGCTCACGTTCGCATCACAGCGCAGGCTGCCCTGTTCGAGGTTGCCGTCGTTCACGCCGATGGAGACCAAGATGTCTCGGACGGTCTTCATGTATGCGGCCGCTTCCGCGGGCGAATCGATCTCTGGTTCGCTGACGATTTCAACCAGCGGCACCCCCGCCCGATTGAGATCAACCCAGGAAACCCCGCCCACGCCGTGCACGCTCTTGCCCGCGTCTTCTTCCATATGCACGCGCGTCACCGCCACGCGTTTTGTGCTGCCATCGAGCTCGACCTGCACGTGCCCGCCGCTGGAAAACGGCTGCTCATACTGACTGATCTGATAGCCCTTGGGCAGATCCGGATAGAAGTAGTTCTTGCGAGCGAAAACGCTAGTGGCGTGGATCTGGCACCCCAGCGCGAGCGCAACCCGCACCGCCATCTTCACTGCGGCGACGTTGACCACGGGCAACGCACCGGGCAAGCCCAAGCAAACCGGGCAGACATGCGCGTTCGGTGGACTCCCGTAAGCAGCGGAGCACGCACAAAAGAGCTTGGACCGAGTGGCCAGCTGCGCGTGGATTTCCAGTCCGATGGTGGGCGTGTAGGTCGGACTCATGACGAGGCGGCGCGACCCGTCAGTGGTGCTTTTCCCGGTCCACGCCAGGATGCGTCGAATCCCCGGGCTCGTGCCTTGGGTTGGCAGTGAGCTGGGTGCCGTCCCGACCCACGAAGGACATCAGCGTATCTTTTTCGTAGATGAACTGTTCGCGGGAGTCGTAGGGAGCCGCGTGCACGCCCGTGTCCATGCGAATGGCGTCGCAGGGGCACGCCTCCACACAGAAACCGCAAAACACGCAGCGCAATTCGTCGATCACGAAGCGTGTCGGGAAGCGCTCGTAGCCTCGGCGCGGATCCCCTTCCGGGTACTCCCCCGCGTCGATGTGGATGCATTGCGCGGGGCACGCCGTTGAGCAGCACAGGCAGGCCACGCAGCGCACTGAACCGTCTTCACGATGGGTCAGGCGGTGCAGCCCGCGAAAGCGCTCCGGATACGGACGCCGCTGTTCCGGGTACGAGATGCAGTTGATGCCGTCGTCGATCCCCTCAAGCACCGGATCGTTGCGCTGCGAAAGCACCATCTCCTTCGTGTTCTTGAAGAAGTGGCTCATGGTGATGCCAAGACCTTTGGCGATCTCCGGAACGTAGCTCTGCACCCCCGCGCTGCGCACCGGGCGTTTTACGGGCTTACCACTGACCTTATTGGGACCGAGTGCACCGCCGACGACGATATTGCTCATGGCCATAGTTCTCTCATGCCCCCATGCGCGCCGATTTGACGCCGCCCAGCGCAGCAGCGAACTTCTGCGCACTGCTCACCACCATGCGCTTCTTTTCCGCCGGCGCGAGCACGAACCGAACCAGCGCGCCCAGCGCGACGATGCCGAGCACGGCAACCAGCAGCTCAGTCATGTCGCCAGCGATGCGCAGGGCATTCATGACGCTCGGGCTGGCCGACGCGATGGCGAGGATGATCAGTCCCGTCACCAGGATATTGACCAAGGACGCCGGCAGCAGCTTGCGCCAGCCGAGGCGCATCAGCTGATCGTAGCGGAATCGCGGCAGGGTCCAGCGAATGGTGATCTGCAGCCAGCAAAGCAGCAGGGTCTTGCCAACGAAGGCAAGCACCCCCAAAAGCACCACCGATAGATGGGTCAAGGACTGGCGGACGAGCACGGTGTCGCCGATCGCCAGGTAGATGCCGTCGCGTTCGATAAACGGCAGGGCCCAGCCACCCAGAAAGATCGCCGCCATGAGCGCGCTGGAGGCGACGACGGCGACGTACTCGGCAAAGAAGAACATGGCGAACTTCATTCCGGAGTATTCGGTGAAGTAGCCCGCGACGATTTCGCTTTCACCCTCCGGGATGTCGAAGGGGATGCGCTTGCTCTCCGCCACGGCCGCGGCAAAGAAAAGGAAGAACGCCACAGGCTGGACGAATAGGCCCCAGGTGTTTTCCGCCTGCCAGCGAACCATCTCGTCGATGCGGAGCGTGCCGTAGACCATGATGGCGCCAATCAGAGTGAGCCCCAGAGTGACTTCGTAGGAAACCATCTGACTGGCGGCGCGGAGCCCACCGAGCAGACTGTATTTGTTGTCACTGGCCCAGCCAGCCAACGCGGCGCCGACGATGCCCGTGCCTGCCAGGGCAAAGAAGTAGAGGATGCCTACGTTGACATCCACGACCTGAAGCGCCACTGCGCCGTCCGTGCATAGCCCTTCCCGAGGCACCGTGCGCGCCAGGGACCCGAAGTCGATTTTGCCGCCCTTGTCGCCGAAGCACAGCGTGTCGCCGAAGGGCACCACGGCCAAGACCACCAGCGCCGGGAAAAACGAGATGAAGGGTGCAAGGCTGTGTAGAAAGCGGTCCGCGTTCGGTGGAACGAAGTCCTCCTTGAACATCGTCTTCAGGCCGTCCGCTGCGGGATGCAGCAGCCCAAAGAGGCGCAAGCCCACCCGATCCTCGGTAAAGCTGCTGGCCGCGTAGACCGCGCCCCCTGCCACCGCCACTGCGAAGATCGCCGGGCTCGCACCGTACGCGACCTCCCGCAGACTGGTCCCGGTGGTCGTGCCGCGTAGCAGGCCAGAGGCAAGCAAGGTGACCGCGTGGGCGCCCAGCCCCGCGTACACGAAGATGCGCGGATCCCCAAGCCAGGCGAAGAAACGGTCTAGATTCGCGACGACCGCACCCGCTTCGGCGTTGACGCCACGAGCGCGCACGCGCCCTGCAATGGCCAAGCCCGTGAGCCAGGTCGCGAGGATCGCCAGATGCGTGAAGAGCAGAGCGCGGCCCATACGCTCGACGCCTTCGGCCTTGTTGGTCAGGAAGAATGCGATGACACCGACGGCCAGTAGCAGCGCCGGACCGGCAACCATGCCCTGCGCCAAGCGCCGTGGCAGCCAGATCACGGCACGGTTGGGGCCGACGCGATCGGCGATCACCGCGCCTTGGCGGCGATCCACCCAGGTCAAGATCACCGCGACGTTCATGCCGAACATCACGACGAAGAGCGCCTTGGCCACGAAGGAAAAGACCAGAGCCGTCGTCATGGGGTAGCTCCTACGCTGGCTTGATTGCCTTCCAATGCAGCTCCTGCGTCCGGAGCCATGGCCCGCCGGACCTGAGAGAGTTTCGACATTTCCAGCTCGTGGCCGAGTGCCTGGGCCAACCTGAAGACCAGCTTCCAAGCAGGCAGGCTGTCGCCTTGGGGGAAGATTGCCCGCTCACTTTCCTGCGCGAGCCCCTTGGCATTGACGAAGGTGCCGTCGCACTCGGCCCAGCTCGAAGCGGGTAACACGACGGTGGCCGCCTGGGACAACGGGCCGTCATGAGTCGACAACGCAATCAGCGCCTTGGCCTTCTTGAAACCATCGGCCTTGTTCGGATCGGGGATCGCCGACCCCAAGGCGACCACATGGGTGATGCGCCCCTCCTCCAAAGACTTGAGCAGCACCGGCATGCTGAGCAGGGGCGTGCTGGTGCACAGGGCGGTGACGCCCGCCATATTCGGATTCTTGTCGCGATGCCGCAGGATGTCGTCGCCCTCGCCCGGGGGTCGCCCGGTCACGAATAGATGCCCGGTACCCAGGTAGTCCCGCGCCAAAGCCAGCAGCGCAAAGTTGTCTTCGTTGCTGTGTTCGGCGCTGAGTACCACCGCGATGCTGTCCGCCACGACGCCCTTGAGCAATTTGGCGGCACGGCTCAGCGCTGCGTCCATGCTTGCTTCTTTGCCCTGCACCCGAGCCTGGAGCACCCGTCGCTCGTGAATGCGCGCGTAGTCCAACATGCCTTCGTCACACATCCAGTATTGGTTGACGTCGAGGTTTTCTCGGGGGCGATAGCGCTGCACGTTCTGAGTGCGCGGATCATAGTCCGTAAACGAATTGCACCCCGTGGCGCAACCCACGCAGACGCTGCGAACGCTGCGTAGGAACCAGACTCGGGCTTTGAAGCGGAAGTCCTTGGCCGTCAGAGCTCCGACGGGACAAACGTATTCCGTCATCAGCGTATACGGGTGGTCCAATTGACGACCCGGAGCCACGACGATCTCGTTCAGGTTGCCACGCTCGCGCACGTCTAGGACCGGGTCCTTGGCCACTTCATCCGAGAAGCGCACGCAGCGGGTGCAAACAATGCAACGCTCCGCGTCGTACACAATAGTGGGCCCGAAATCCTGCGCCTTTGGTTTGTGGATGGGCTCATCCCGCATGCGCTTCTTCGTGCCCTGATGCTCGAGCCAGTAATCTTGCAGGCGGCACTCCCCGGCCTGATCGCAGATCGGGCAGTCTACTGGGTGGTTCAAGAGCAGCATCTCTTGCACTGCTGAGCGGGCTTGTTTCACGTGCTCGCTGGACTGGCTCAGCACTTCCATCCCTTCGCCAGCTCGCAGCTGACAGGAGGGCTGCAGCTTTGGCTTCTTCTGCTCGACGTAGTCTTGCTTCTCGGCATCCCACTCCAGAACGGAAAGCATCATCGCAGGGCGACCGGGAGGCGGTTTGACTTCCACCAGGCACATGCGGCAGTTCGCCGCGATGGAGAGCCCGGGGTGCCAGCAGTAGTGGGGAATGTCCACTCCGGCGCGATGCGCGGCTTGGATCACGGTCTCCCCGGCTTCGAAGGGGATCTCTCTGTCGTCTAGTTTGAAGGTAGGCATCGGGATTCCTGGGCCACGCTGTTAGCGGTCACACTCCCCACCGATCATGTTCAGGGAGCCGAAGCAGGGCACGATATCCGGCATCATGCGGCCGGTGATGACTCGCTCGAGACCACCGGTAACGTAAAAACACGGCGGACGGATGCGCACACGGTACGGCGTGCCGCTACCATCACTGACCAGATAGAAGCCCAGCTCCCCGTTGCCGCCCTCGGTGCTGGAATAGACTTCACCGGCGGGGATTTTGATGCCTTCCATCACGATCTTGAAGTGCTGGATGGTCCCCTCGATGCTGGAGTAGACTTCTTCTTTCGGGGGCAGCACGACGCGGGGATCGTCCACATTGACCGGGCCCTCTTCCGGCATGCGCTCGAGACACTGCTCGATGATCCGCGCGCTCTGTTTGATCTCTTCCACGCGCACGATGAAGCGATCCAAACAATCGCTCTTCTCGCCTACCGGGACGTCGAAATCGACTTCGCCGTACTTCATGTAGGGGAATGCCTTGCGCACATCGAAGGGCACGCCCGCGGCGCGCAGGCTCGGCCCGGTCCAGCCCAGGCTGATGGCATCCTCCGCCGAGATCACGCCGACGTCTTCTACCCGGTCGAGGAAGATCCGATTGCCGTAAAGCAGACGTTCCACTTCGTCGACCATGTGCAGCACCTGGGCGACGACCGCTCGAGAGTGCTCTTTGAAGCCATCCGTGGGTGGATGCGCCATGCCTCCGACGCGGCCGAAGCTATGAGTGAGGCGAGCGCCGCATTCCTCTTCGAAGACGTCCCAGACCATCTCCCGGCCCTTCACCAACCAGAGGAAGGGCGTGAATGCCCCAAGCTCCATGGCCATGGCGCCGACGCAGGTCATGTGATCGGCAATTCGCGCCAGCTCGCCCAGTGCCATGCGATACCACTGGCAGCGTTCGGGCACCTCGATGCCCAGCGCCTTCTCACACGCCAGCGCAAAACCCACGTTGTTGAGCATCGGCGACACGTAGTTGCAGCGGTCAACGTACGGGAAGACTTGGCTCCAGGTGCCGCGTTCGCACATCTTCTCGAAGCCGCGGTGGAGGTAGCCGACTTGCACGTCGCAACGATCGATGGTCTCGCCAGATAGCTCCATCACGATGCGCACGGTGCCGTGCATGGCCGGGTGTGCCGGCCCCACATTCAGCAGCATCGGCTCAGCGCCGATTTCGATTTCGGACGCGTCCAGGTCTTGGTCTAGGGCTTCCATGTCGCTCGGTTCCTCAGCGCATCCGTTCTTGGTCGGTGGCGACCAAGGGCTGTTCGTCTTCGCCCACGCGATCAAAGCTCTGTCGCCCAAAGGGCATGCCCTCGTCGGCTCGGAAGGGCGGCAGCTTTTCGAGACCGGGTTCTTCCCGGTAGGGAACGAGGGGCTGGATCTTGTTTGCCGGGTAGTCCTTGCGTAGCGGATGGCCGACAAATTCTGGGTACATCAGGATGCGTCGCAAGTCCGGGTGCCCCACGAACTGCACGCCGAACATGTCGAAGGCCTCGCGCTCAGACCAGTTCGCCGAACCCCATAGTTCGGTGAGACTGTCGATCTTTGCGTCGTCTCCGTCTTCGTCGCCGACGCGACACTTGATGCGCAGGCGGTGGCCCTTGGAGAGGGACAGCAAATGCACCACGACCTCGAAGCGCGGGTTTCGATCCGGGTAGTCGACGCAGGTCAGGTCCACCAGCATCTCCATGCTGGCCTTGGGGCTGTCGCGTAGCAACCGGGCAGCGGCCAGCCACGCTTCAGGAGCGATCACCGCCGTCTCGTCGCCGTATTGAGCGTGTGTCTCCAGCACGCTGGCGCCCAGTTCCGACTTTAGAAGTTCGAGCAAGCTAGCCATGGATCTCTCCGCCTCCTCAAACCGGTGCGCCGTCTTTGCCCCGACGGAGCGTGACCACCCCCATCTCGGGATGCGCAACGGGGTCAAAACGAGGCTTGACGATGGCCGGACGGCGATCGCCACTTTGGATCTTGTCCTGGAGCAGCATCAGACCGTCCAAAACGGCCTCGGGCCGTGGTGGGCAACCCGGGATGTACACATCGCAGGGGATGATCTTGTCGATGCCGGCCACGCAGGCGTAGTTGTCGTAGAAACCGCCGACGCTGGCGCAGGTTCCGAACGCCAGTACCCACTTGGGCTCCGCCATCTGCTCGTAAATGCGCTTCAGCACTGGAGCTTGTCGCTGCACGATCGTGCCGACTACCCAAAGCAGGTCGCTTTGTCGCGGTGAGAAACGCGGCGCTTCCGCACCGAATCGGGCCAAGTCGAAGCGCGGCCCCGTGACGGCCATGAACTCCATGCCGCAGCACGCCGTGACGAAGGGGTACATGAACAGCGAGTACTTCTGCGCCCATGCCAAAACGTCTTGCAAGCGCGTGGTCGCAAAACCCGCGCCTTGCCCTGTTTCGATCACCTCTTGTGTCGACGGCTGTTTCAGCTCTCCCACTCGAGGGCTCCCTTCTTCCAACAATACGCAAGCGCAACAAGTAGCGCTGCGATGAACGCCACCATGGTGGCAAACCCGGTCCAGCCGAGGCCTTTGAACAGAACGGCCCACGGGTAGATGAAGACGACCTCGATATCGAAAACAACGAACAGGATCGCCGTGAGATAGAACTTCACGCTCAGCTTCACGCCGCGGGCGCCCGAAGTGTCGTTGCCGCACTCGAAGGGCATCAGTTTTTCGGCCGTTGGGTTCTTCGGGCCGATGAGCTGACCGCCGCCGAACATCACCAAGCAGATCGATCCTGCGATCAGGAACATGATGAACATGGGCAGGTAGAGTTCGAGCATCGCTTTCTTCTTTTTGCGGCGGGCACCCGAGCCGGCCGCCAGACGGGACAAGCTTCGAGGGATTTCAGTCAGAAGACTGCACCCCGCATCTACCACAGGGTCCCGTGGACTTCCTAGGGGCAGCACGCGCGCGATGTGTCGCGTATTTTCAGGCAATATCCAACACTTAGCACCACGGTGGCTGCGGGCGGCGCGAAACCCGAGGGGGAATGGGGCGCAAAAGCCCGGTTGGGCCGCACGCCGTGTCGCTCTGTCACCCCCGGCGGGGGCTGGGGACAGGATGGCGCGCTTGGCGCCCGCGCGGGCTCAGGGCTTGCAAGAAAGCCGCTACGAGGCCCGTGGCATGCGGGTTGCTGTGGGCACCGCGTCCCATCGCAACGCAACCAATCACCGAAAGGTTTTTCGCCCATGCAGCTACGCCTCGCAGCCCCCCTCCTGACCGTCAGTCTGATCTTGTGTTCCTCGCCACAGCTTCGGGCAGAGCCGACCGAACCCGCTCACCCCCGGGTGGATCAGCGGCGCGCTGCCGCTCCTCCGTCCGCCGCCGGTCCGCAGTCGCGCGCGCCGCGCGGGTCGAAGCGCGCCGCGCGATCACGGCGCCCCGCGCGCATCTCAGTCCAACCCGTGCAGCATCCCATCGCGACGCCCGGCCCCGGCGGTCAAATCCACTCCGTACGCGTGCACATCGTCGATCGTGATAGCGCTGGCGGAACGAAGCGACAGAGCTTCCTGCTCCGCCTCGACGGACATGCGCCCGCACGAGTCGAAATGCACGGCAGGCCGCGCAGCATCGAGCTGGGCGTGCAACGCCGAGGCCCCGCCCACGCGCAGTCCTTGGCCTTCCACATCGAGCGTCGCGACCACGGGCCAGACGGAGCTGCTTACTCCTTGCAATTGCGTGCGCACGTCCGCATGCGACCCGGAGCACGCGCGACGGTGGCGCAGCTAGAACACCCCGACGGAAGCAGCACGAATGTCAGCGTCGAGGCCCGCTGACCCAGGAGGGGGCGGCGATCCGGGCTACGGGGCCGGCAATTCCAGGCTCAAGTCTGCCTGAAAATCCAGGAGTTCTGGGGGGTTTTGGGGATCGAAGCCGAGGATGCCGCTGAGGGTTTCGAGTGCGC
The DNA here is from genome assembly GCA_937872925.1 of uncultured Myxococcales bacterium. Taxonomy (GTDB): domain Bacteria; phylum Myxococcota_A; class Polyangia; order Polyangiales; family Polyangiaceae; genus JACKEA01. Next base: position 25,145 of record CALMUT010000103.1, read on the forward strand.
CTTTTTGGTCGAAGCCCGCAAGTACGATCAACGCTTGCACAACGTCCGCCAGTACCAGCTGCCCCGCAAGCTTGGCCACACCATCCAAACCCGACCCCACCGACACGACCAGCTTCTGTGCGCGCACTTCCGCCGCGACCGCGGTGCCGCCGGGGGCAACAATGGGCAGCAGCAGCGTGAACGCCTCGGTCTGCAGAGCACCTGCGTCGCTCGCCAGCGGAGCCACCGTGACGCGCGTAAAATCGAGTTTCCCGTCGGATCGTGTCTCCGGAATCAGCACGAGCTGACCGCCCACGCGAGCCAACCAGATGCGCGGCACCAACGAGCCGAGCAGGTCCTTTGCCAGTTGGCTCTCCGGCTTTGTGAGGGCGAAGCCGCCCTGAGTTGAGCGTGCCAGGTGGTCGCTGCGCACGACGTGACCCGACACAGGCAGCGGGTTTCCGTCCGCCTCCAGTGCGCCGCCGATGGTGTAGACGGCAGCGCCCCCGGGATAGTTGTGGGAGGTCACCTTCGGGTCGATCTCCGTGCCGTCTCCAAGTTGCAGCTTGCCCGCTAGCCCCGGGATCTGCGGCCACACGACACTGAGCGGAGTTCCAGGGGCCGCGAGCACCGGGTGCAGCAGCAATTCCGTGCCCGAAGCCGCCTTGCCTTCGATGATTTCGCGCGCCGCCAATTGGCGGTTGTTCCAAAACGTCAACAGATGCGTCTTGGTATGAACGCGGTATGGGTACGTCGTCCCGTTTGCCACCGCGGTCTCCGGCGTCAGCCCGCCGCCAAAGACTTGCTCCGCGGGATAACGATACTGCGCCTCCCGGCGCGCGATGATCTTGCCCGCTTCGGCCAGAGCGGTCTCGGCCCGTGCCAGCTTTTCCTTGGCGCGCAGCGAGGGGTCGGGCGCCGACGGATCGGCGTCGTGCTTGAGCGTATCTTCACGAAAGGCGACGACGGCGTCGTACAGCGCCTCGGCTTGCCGCACACGCTGCTGGTTGATCTCCGTGCCGTCCACGAGCTCATCGAACCAAGGCAGCCCTTGCTTGGGGACTTGTGCGCGCACGGCGCTGAGCCGATCGGCAAGATCCGTGTAGGTATCGTCCATCTCGATCAACGCCTTTTGATCGCTGAAACGAAAGTCCGTCAGGGTCTTCTTGTCCCAGGAAAGCACACTGGAAAAGCTTGTGCGCACCGGTCGGAACTCGAAACCGGTCGCCGCAGCGATTTCGTCGCCGGGCTCCTCTCCCGCCAGATACGTAAAAAGCCCCCCGGGCTTCCCGCCGAATCGTGGCTTTTCCAGCAAGGTATCCCGCTGGTATTCGATCATTTCACCCAGCACCGCCTTGGCTTCCGTGGCAGCCGGGCAGCCCTTTGGCCAGGCCGCGGCCGGACAGAAGGGCTCGACCAATTCGTCCAACACCTGATCCAGACTGACGTCGCTGTTCCAATGCAACAGGCCCACGGCGTAGTCCTGTTGCCAGTAGCCCCACTCGTGCCCGCTGTTGAACATGCGGTGCCCGTCCAGGCTACCGCCGCTCTTGGTCAAGAGCGGCTGCACCAGATCGATGTCACGCTTGCGCGCCCACATATACAGCGGCAGGTACACCGGCACCGGGTTGTCGAAAGACAGCCACCAGGAACCCTCTGGGAAGTAGACCAGGGGGCGCCCTTGGGCGCTGGCGCGCTCCATCAAGCACAGCTTGTGGGCGAAGGTCTTCTGATTATAGACATGCGCCGGTCCCTCCAACGGATAGAACATGACCGTGTGCACGCGCACTCCGAGCCGCGGGTCCGTGTGAAAGGAAAGATCGTAGTAGTCCCCGTAGCCGCTTTCGTTGGTGCCCGTCGGGCAACCCAAATCCCCAAAGTGCTCGGTCGGCTGCGACCCCGTGATGTGGTTGTTGATCGACACGGGTAGATCCGGACGCCGGGAAAGCACACGGCGCCCCGCCCAATTGATCCAGTCCACAGTCTGCTGATCCGGCGTGACCGTGACTTCCGTCGGGCCGAAATGGATGCCAAACTCGGCCAGATCCGGCCCCGCGGCTTCCAGCTGGGCGTCCACGTAGTCTTCGATCTGCTGCTGCGGTGGCTCCGGAAGTGCCAAATCCACTACGGCGCTCGCGCCTTGCTGCTGGTTGTGCAGGGTGATGCCCGCCGTGGAGGGCATGCCCCAACTGATACGCAGTGCGTTTAGCTCGTCGGCGCGGGCCTTGCGCCGGCTCTCGGGCGCGACGCCCCTGCCCGGCCCGCGAAATCGATTCCCGCGGTTCTTCAGGATCCACAAATTAGCGTTGCGCGCTTCGTCGATCGGATGAGACGAATCGCTGAAACTTTCCAGGTGTTCCAACGGATGACTGCCGTGGAAAGTGTAGCCACGCTGGGCGTAGTCCGGCACGTGCTCGATGACGACCTGGCCCTTTGAGTCACGGCGGGACTCCACGGTTGGAGTGGCCGCCCGCGCCTGGACCTGATGCGCTGGCAGGCGCGGCACATATTCTTGCTCCGGGTGATAAAAACGCACGCCCAGACGGCGCAGCAGCTCATACACAGCGTAGCGGATACCGAGCCCACTGGCGCTCGCCAGGTACACCAAGGTGCCACCGGCGCCGCCATCCAGGCGGTTGGAAAAGTCGCCGCCGTGCTCGGCGCCCAGCAGGTAGCCGCCCTCGGGAAGTCCGGCAACACGCGCATCTGCATACTCCGGGACAGCCAACAGGTGGGCGTCGAGGACAATCGTCAAACCTGCCCGCTGTCGCCGTTGGGCAGCGACGACGCCATCTTGTCCAGCTGCCAAAGGCAGCAAGGCCCGACTCGGCGTGCTGCCGAGCAACGCGGTCAAGTAAACGCTCAACTCGTCCGCGGCGCTCAGCGTCGCCGCCTGGGCGTTCTGGGGCACGATCAGCAGCACCGCCCCAGCCTGGGTGCCGGAGTAGGCTTCGTCCCGGCCACACGCCAGGAAAAGTAGCGTCCCGAGGAGCAACAGAAGGGTCCGGCCCTTACGCGCCAGCGACGACTTGCGTCGCATGGCTCCTTCAGATCTTCTGACCAATGAGCTGTTCCCACGCACCGAGCGTATCCCCCAGCTTTGTGCTGATCAGGCCGCGTGGGCGCTCCAATTCCGACTCTTCGACGCCGGCTGCCTTGGCTTCCAACAGGGCGCCGAGCGCGGCTGCATGGCGTCCTCTTTGCGCAAAGGCCTCGGCCAGCAGCGGCCAGACGGTTTCGGGAGCGGCGCCCAGATTGGCGGCCCGACGCAAGGGTCCGATCGCTTCGCCGTAGCGCTGGTCGAGCATCATGCTCGCGCCCAATCGCGAAAAGATCTCCGGAGCGCTCGGGCCATCCCCGGCATATTGCACAGCCAGGCGCAGGACCTCTTCGCCCTTCTCGACTTCACCCAGGTGGATGCAGGCGCTGCCCAAAGAGCCTAGTCCCTTTGCGATCAGCGCTTTCGTCTCCCCACCGAGTAGTTGCCCCTCCGGGGTGCGCAGGAAGATGGCGAGGGGAGCCGGCCAGGTGCCGAGCAGTTCCACGACGCGCACCCAATCGCGTTTTTGTTCGGCAGCATCCGCTTCGGTCACGCGCCCCAAGTCGATGGCGCCTTTGCCGCCGCCGCGGGAGATACGCTCCAGCTCCTCGCGCACATGCGTGCGGATCCGAAATCGGAACTCGTCGAGGGTATAGGTCTCTTGGATCCCGTCGTGGGTGAGTTCGAGCTCGTCGGTGTCGTCGCCGAGCGTCAAGTGGTTCAGGCTGTAGCCATACAGCGGCGCCAGGAGCAGGTAGCGCACTCCGACAAAGAGCTGGAGTGCCTCGGTGTCCGTCGCGCGGGTTGGCGGAAGACCCGGCGGCTCGTCGGTAACGAGCGCCGCCACCAACCGCCGGCGAAAATCTGCCAGCGTCAGCCGCTGCGTGTCGCCCTCGGCGACCTCCATGTCTGGTGGCCCCACCACGAAATCCACAAGTGTGTGATCGGGGTTGCGTCGGTCAACGGTCAGCGCAGTGATACGCGCCCCCGTGATCATGGCGAAGGCAAAGAAGCGAGTGCCAATGATGTCGCAGAGCGCCTGAAAGCTGCCGATCCCTTCGCCAATGCGTTCGAACCATCCGTCGGTCCGGATGGAGTCCAGGGAGAACTCAAGGGGCGCTGTTGGCACTTCGGGCCAGCTTATCGTGGATTTCGTTCGATAGCGACGCCCGCCGCCCCGGTCGTTCCGGATTTTTCGGGGGGCGGGCCGGCGGCAGCGTTTCCGCGCACAGCGGCCCGCGGCCTTTCCACCAAGCGCGCCACGCGCCGCCGTCGGAATGCCGGTTTTCGCGAACACAGCCCCGGACCCGACCGCCGACGCCGAGCAGCAGGCAGTGGTCCGAATTCGTGTACCCTGGGGCCTTGGCGACGACCTGAATATGAAAGTCCACCATCTAAACTGCGCAACGATGTGTCCCTACGGCGGGCGCCTGCTGTCGGGCAGCGGCGGTCTCACGTCCCCCGCTCAGATGATCTGTCATGTGCTCCTGATCGAGACGGACGCGGGCCTGGTGCTCGTCGACTCCGGACTTGGCCTTCAAGATCTGCGCATGCCGGCTCAGCGACTGGGGCGTCAGTTGCTCACGCTCATGCGTCCCGTGCTGGACGCCGACGAGACGGCCGCCCGGCAGGTCGAAGCCCTGGGGTTTTCGACGGATGACGTGCGCCACATCGTCCTGACACATATGGACCTCGATCACGCCGGTGGTCTCTCAGACTTCCCGAAAGCACACGTGCATCTGCATGCTGCGGAGCACGACGCCGCAATCACTCGGCGCACCCCGCTGGAGCGCTCGCGCTATCGACCCCTACAGTGGGCGCACGAGCCCACCTTCGAGACTTATCGACCGACGGGGGAAACCTGGTTTGGCTTCGAGGCCGTGCGGGATTTGCGCGGGCTGCCGCCGGAAATCCTGATCATCCCCCTACTCGGCCATTCACGAGGACATAGCGGCGTGGCCGTCGAAACCGAACACGGCGTGTTGCTGCATGCCGGGGACGCGTACTTTCATCGCGCAGAGATGGACAGCGACCGCAGGCGCTGTCCGCCGTTCTTGGATGTATTTCAGCGTATCGTGGAGATAAGCAGCTCCCAGCGTCGGGAAAACCAGGAGCGCCTGCGCCAGCTCGCGCGGGAAAACCGCGGCGCGGTCCGGGTGTTTTCCGCGCACGATCCCGTGGAGCTCGAACGCTGCCAACAGCGCGCTGAGCGTGCAGCATGAACGCTCCAGAGCCCGGCCAGTGGCTCCGGGGCGGCTGCCACTGTGGAAGCGTGCGCTTCCGGGCGCGGTCACAGCGCTACGCGGCCCTGCGTTGCAATTGCTCCATCTGCACCAAGAAAGGCTACTTGCACTGGATCGTGGCGCCCGAAGACTTTGAGCTCGAGCAAGGGCACGACGCGCTGACCACGTATCAGTTCAACACGGGCGTGGCGAAGCACAGGTTCTGCGCGACCTGTGGCATCCACCCGTTCTACACGCCGCGCTCGCATCCTGATCAGATCGACGTCAACGTGCACTGCCTGGACGAGCGTCACGCTTTCGACGTGGAAGAGTTCGATGGCGAAAACTGGGAAGCGAACGTCAACGCCATCCGCTGAGGTAACGACCGACGCCGCACGCCGACTGCGCCGCGCGCTACTGGCTTGGTACCAGCGGGAGCAGCGCGATCTGCCCTGGCGGCGCCGGCCGGATCCCTACGCGGTGTGGGTCAGCGAAAGCATGTTGCAGCAGACTCAGGTAAAGACCGCCGTGCCGTACTTCGAAGCGTGGATGCGGCGCTTCCCGACGCTCACCGCCCTGGCCCAGGCAAGCGAAGCGGATGTGCTGCGGCAATGGCAAGGCCTCGGATACTACTCCCGAGCGCGCAATCTTCGCCTCGGCGCGCAGCAAGTATTGCGCAACCATGGGGCGACCATCCCGAGAGATATCGCCCGGCTACGCACCCTTCCAGGCATCGGTCCGTATACGGCCGGTGCCATCGCCAGCATTGCGTATGGCGAGCGGGCGGCCCTGGTGGACGGCAACGTCAGCCGGGTACTCGGGCGGCTCTTCAGCGTGCCCGGCTATGTCGGCACCCCAAGCCACGATCGGCAAATCTGGACGCTTGCCCGCAGGCTCGTTCCAACGAAAGCCCCCGGCAACTTCAATCAAGCCCTGATGGAGCTCGGCGCACTCGTGTGTCGACCGGTGTCGCCCGAATGCGCGCGCTGTCCGGTTCGCAGACAGTGCGCGTCGAGCGCAACGGGAAGCGTTGATCAATTCGGCCGAAAGGCGCCGAACAAGAAGACCGTTCGGCTGCGCATGGCTGCGGCGATCGTCCGGCGCAAGCGGCTCCTGCTGGTCGTGCAACTGGAAGACAGCGCGCCCCGCTGGGCGGGCATGTGGCAGTTCCCCTGCGTCGAACTGCAGCGCGACGAGAGCCCCGAGCTAGGAGCGCAACGAGCGGCAGCGGCATTCGCAAAGCTTCTCGTCTTCCCCAGAAAAACGCTCCCACTCGTGCGCCACAGCGTCACCCACCACCGCATCGCCCTCACGCCCGTCGCTTGTGACACCCCTCGCAGCAAGCTCACCCCTACCGGCGTCGCCAATGCTTGCTGGCTCGATCAAGACGCACTGCTCGCGCTCCCCATGCCCGCGGCGCACGGTCGAATCCGCAGCGGGCTCATGGCGTAGCGCGGCGCGCCAACGCGCGCCGCCAGACCCCACGCAGCCCAGGCACCACGTTCGCAGCAATGGTCACGCCGACAACGATCACCGCGCCCGCCACGAGCGCCCTGGGAGTGGGCCGCTCACGAAAAAGCGCGTACGCTGCTAGCGACGCGATCACAGGCTGCAGGTAGACGTAAACAGCGACCACGGAGCTTTCCACGCGCCGCAATGCGAATGCGTTGAGTGTATACGTTGCCAGGGTCGCTCCGAAAAGGATGAAAAGCAGCGCGCCGTAGACCCATCCGGGCAGCGAAAGCCACGGCACCCGCAGCATGGGGCCATAGGTGAACGGCAACGCTTCCACAGCACCGAACACAAACACCCAGGCGATGGTCGTCAACGACCCAAGTCGGGCAATCACCGGGCGAGCCAACACCAAGAACAGCGCGTACAAGCTGGCGTTGGTCACAAGCAAGACATTACCAACCACGCGCTGGCTGCTGAGGTCGAAGTTCTCCACCTCCAAGAACACCGCAGCACCCCCAAGCGCCACTGCCACGCCCACCACGCGCCGAACCTCGAGCTTTTCCATGCCCAGCGCCGTCGCGACCGCCACGCTGACCGCAGGCACGAGCAGGATCGATAGCGACGCGTTGATGGGTCCCGCTCGCAGCAGTCCCTCAGCGAAGAGCAGCTGATTGAGACTGATGCCCACGGCAGCGAGGGCTGCCAGGCGCAGCAACTCCGCCGGCGGCGGCGCGCGCTTGAAAAGGAGCCCAGCGGCGAGGGCCAGAAGCGGCGCACCCAGCACCAGCCGCATGCCAACGAGCGCGGCAGGCGACATGTGGGCAAACACCGCCGTGCCGGCGACGGGCCATAGCCCGAACAAGATTTGCACTGTGAGCAGTGCCAGGTGCACTCGAAGCATTGGCGCTTGTCTACGCGGCAGGTTTGGTCCCAGACCGGCGGGAGGGCGACTATAAACGGCGCCGTGAGCCTGTATAGTCGAACCGCCACGGAACTCTCGCAGCAGCTCGCGCGGCGCGAATGCTCCAGCAGAGAGATCGTCGAAGCCCTGATTGCACGGCGCGAAGAATTAGGTACCGGCGTACCGGCGTTTGTCCTGGGCCTCGACGCAGAAGCCCGAGCCGCCGCTGACGACGCGGATCGGCGACTCGCGAGCGGCGAGCGCTCTCCGCTCATGGGACTACCGATCTCCGTCAAGGAGAATATCGACGTAGCGGGCACGGCGTCGACGCTGGGGCTTTCCGCGCGACGCGATCACCGCGCAGACACGGACGCGGCAGTCGTCCGCTGCCTGCGCGAAGCCGGCGCAGTCGTTTTGGGCAAAACGAATGTCCCGCAGTCGCTGCTCAGTGTGGAGACGACCAACTTCCTATTTGGCACTACACCGAATCCGTGGTCGCGGGAGCGCGCGCCCGGCGGCAGTAGCGGCGGGGAAGCGGCCGCGCTGGCCAGCGGCCAAAGCGTGCTCGGGATCGGCACGGACATTGGCGGCTCACTCCGCATCCCCGCAGCATTCTGCGGCGTGGCCGCCCTCAAACCCACCGAGCACCGCTGGAGCAACTTGGGGAGCCGCACTGCCATCGCCGGTCAAGAATCTATCCGCTCCCAAATCGGACCGATGGCGCGCACCTCCGCGGACGTTGCGCTGCTATTCGAGGCACTGGAGAGTTCGCGCTTCGCTGCGCAGGATCCCTTCGTCCCCCCGGTGCGGAACCCGAGTGCAGCCGGCGTGGACGTCAGCAAGTTGCGTGTGGGCTTCTGGGAAAGCGACGGGCTACTCACGCCCGCTGCGAGCGTGATGCGGGGCGTGCGTGCTGCCGCCAAGCACCTCGCGGACGACGGCGCTGACGTCGTCGAAGTCGACCCGGAGAACGCGCGACGGCTCACTTGGCTGTTTTTCGCGATCCTCAGTGCGGATGGCGGACGCACTTTGGACGCAGCACTCCAAGGGGAGCGTGTGATCCCGCCGCTGCGCCGGATCAAACGCCTGGCAAGCCTGCCGAATCGAGCACGCCGCGCCCTGGCATTGGCGATGCTCGTGCTGGGCGAGGAACGCAGCGCTTACCTGCTTGATGCCTTAGGCGAGAAATCCGTAGGCCAGCTATGGCGGCTGACCTCCGAACGCGGCGCGCTCAGACAGCGTGAGCTTGAGTTCTTCGAGCGCCATCGGCTGGATGTGGTGGTGTGTCCGGCATTCGCAACGCCCGCGCTGCAACACGGCTCGTCCGCGGACTTCAGCGTCGGAGCTTGCTACAGCATGCGTTACAACGTGCTCAACTTCCCCGCGGGCGTCGTGCCGGTGACCCGCGTGCGCACAAACGAAACCGAGCGCAGCGAGCTGCGGGATCGACTCGACCGCACTGCACGCAGCATCGAGCAAGGCAGCGCCGGGCTTCCCGTGGGCGTACAAGTCGTGGGGCGCCCGCACTGCGAGCACCACGTGCTGGCGGCGATGCTGGCCATCGAAGCCCGTGCACGGACCGGGCAGGACTTCCCCGAAACCCCCTGTCCCTGAGCGCGCGTTTTCGTGCCGCCGAAGCCCGCGGCAGTGCGACCCGCCGCGTCGCACCGGACGTGTCGCGTCGCATGCGCCAAGCCCAACGCATCCGAAAATGGCCCCAGTGCGCTGGCCAAATCGTGACAGTGGGTGGCGCAACTCTTGCTGTACTAATTGACTATGCGCAAGTCGGTCCTGCTCAGGCCATCCCTCAGTAGTCTGCTTTGTATCAGTGCACTGTCCCTCGCCGCGTGCGTCGGCAGCATCGACGAAGAGGGCGGATCGAGTGGCGGCGGCGGCGGACCCAAAGGGCCGCAGACTTCGCCAACGGGTCGTGACCCGGGCCGTGTCACCCTGCACCGCCTCAACCGCGCGGAGTACGACAACACGGTCCGCGACCTGCTGGGCACCGCGTTGACGCCAGCCAAAGACTTTCCCGCCGACGACCACGGCTATGGCTACGACAACATCGCTGACGTGCTGACCATCTCGCCAACGCAAGTCGCTCTCTACGAACGCGCAGCAGAACTGGTCGTGGAAGATGCCATGGCGCCCCCGCTCGCGACCTCTGCAACACAGCTCGTGGAAGCCGAAACGCTTACGGGAACCACCGGATCCGCCACCAGCGATGCCTACAACCTATTCAGCAACGGCGATATCGCCGCGACGTTCTCCCTGCCCTCGGACGGAACCTATGAGGTGCGCGTACGCGCCTGGAGCACGCCGGCCGGCACCGAAGCCGCGAAGATGAACATCATGTTTGGCGCTGCGGATTTGGGCGTCTTCGACGTTCCGAACGACAAGAACAACCCGCTGATCGTGACCAAGCAGGCTGCGGTAACCGGCGGCAGCAAAGTGGTGACGGTGAGCTTCACGAACGACTTCTACGAGCCGCCCAACGATCGCAACTTGTACGTCGACTACATCGAAATCGAAGGCCCCATCGGTGCCACAACCGGCAAGAACGCGATGCGTGATCGCATTCTGGTGTGTGACCCCAAAACCGGCGAGGCCTGCCAACGGCAAATCATCGAGGCATTCACCAAGCGAGCTTGGCGTCGCCCGGTCAGCAGCACCGAAATCGACAAGCTGATGGCGTTCATGGCTCTGGCGAAGAGCGAAGGCGAAGACGAAGATGCCGGCATCAAGCTGGCACTGCGCGCCGCGCTCATGAGTCACAACTTCGTATTTCGCGTGGAGCTAGATCCCACGCCAACCGGTGGCACCGTGCGCGCCCTGAATGCCTGGGAGCTGGCTTCACGGCTTTCCTACTTCCTGTGGAGCTCGATGCCGGACGAAGCCCTCTTCGCCAAGGCCGAGTCTGGGGAGTTGCTCGACCCGGCCGTGCTCGCTGCGGAAACCAAGCGTATGTTGCAGGATCCAAAAGCCGGCGCCTTGACCGACAACTTCGCCGGGCAGTGGCTGTACACCCGCGCGCTGGTAGAGCACGAACCGGACTACAACTTCTTCCCGGAATATGAAGACGGCTTGCGCATCGCTATGGAGCAAGAGACGCGGCTGTTCTTCCAGGAGTTCCTACAGCAGCCCCATCCCGTTCAAGATCTGCTGAAGGCCGACTTCGGCTATGTCGACACGCGCCTAGCCCAGCACTATGGCCTGAGCGGAGTGAGCGGTTCGTCGCACACCCGGGTCACGATGACTGACCCGCGGCGCGGCGGGCTCCTGGGTCAGGGAAGCCTATTGACCATCACCAGCTACCCCACCCGCACCTCGCCGGTGAAACGCGGACGCTGGGTTCTGGCGCAGTTGCTATGTGACAAACCCGCCGACCCGCCCCCCGGCGTGGAAGGCGAGATCAACCCCACACCGCCTGCGGGCACGACGCAAAAAGATCTGCTCGCCAAGCACCGCGAGGACCCGACCTGCGCCAGCTGCCACGACGTCATGGACCCCATCGGCATCGCGTTGGAGAACTTCGACGGCATCGGGCGCTACCGCACCGAAGACAACGGTGCGCCAGTGGACCCAACCGCGGACATGCCGGACGGCACGAAGCTTGATGGTCCGGTTTCCCTGGCCGACGCCGTCGTCAGTGACGAGCGTTTCCCGGCTTGCGTGATGCAGCAGATGTTCGTCTACGCCCTCGGCCGAGGCACCCAGGATTCGGATCAGCCCTATTTCGACGAGATGATGAAAGCCGTGGGCTCCGGATTTACCTTGGAGCAAGCCATTGTTCAGATTGTGAGCAGCGAACCATTTCGCATGCGCCGCGCGGAAGGAGGTGGCAAATGAGCCGCCGCAGCCCCATCTGGCAGAAACGCCACAATCGTCGCTTTTTCTTGGGGGGTGCAGCTGCCCTCGTGGGCCTACCGGTATTGGAAAGCATCGTCGGCAGCAGCGCGACCGCCGCGGGCAGTGGGATCCCGACACGCTTCATGGCCTTCTACGTGCCGTGCGGCATGCACATGGCGAAGTGGACCCCGCAGAACACTGGCCCGGGCTACGACCTTCCGGAAATCCTGGCTCCCCTCGCCAACGTGCAAAACAAGACCATGGTGCTGAGCGGACTGGCCAACGAACCCGCCAAACCTGATGGCCCCGGAGATCATGCTTCGGGCACTGGGGCGTTCCTGACCTCCGCGCATCCCTACAAAACCGAAGGCGCCGACATCAAGAACGGCATCAGCATGGACCAAGTGGCCGCCAGCGCCATCGGCGCGGAAACCCGCATCGCTTCCCTGCAACTCGGCATTGACGGCGGCGCAGGCGTGGGCGGCTGCGATAGCGGCTACAGCTGCGCCTACGCCCGCAATATTTCCTGGGCGAGCGAGACGCAGCCTTTGCCCAAAACCATCAACCCACAAGTGGTCTTCGACCAGATCTTCGACGGCTTCGATCCCAGCCAGAGCACGGCGGCGCAGGCGCGCACCCGCAAGTATCGTTCAAGTCTTTTGGACTACGTCAATCAGGACGCCAAAGACCTCTCCGCGCGACTTGGCCAAAAGGACAAAGCCAAACTCGACGAATACCTGACCGGGATCTTCGACTTGGAACAAAGCATCGCCAACGCAACGCAGCTGACCTGCGACAGCATTGCGCGGCCCGACAAGAACCTCTCGTTCCCGGACCACGTGAAGATGATGCTCGACCTCAGTGTCTTGGCCATGCAGTGTGACGTGACCCGCATCGTCACATTCATGCTGGGCAACGCTGGCAGCGGCCGCAACTACGACTTCATTGGCGTCAGCGGCGGACACCACCAGATCTCGCACCATCAAAGCCAACAGGCAAACTACGACAAGCTGACGCAGATCGACATCTGGGAAGTTCAGCAACTGGCGTACTTGCTTGAGGCGATGGACAAGGTGCAAGAGGGAAGCAGCACCCTGCTCGACAACACAGCCGTGTTCTTCTCGAGCGAAATCGAGGATGGCAACTCCCACGCGCACACCAACCTGCCCGTTGTTCTGGCAGGCGGACTCGGGGGCGCGCTGCCCACGGGCCAACACCTCAAGTTCCCGAACAAGACGCCCCTCGCCAATATGTTTGTCACGATCCTGAACGGCATGGGCGTGCCCACCACGAAGTTCGGCAACAGTACCGCCGCACTGACCTTCACCTGAGCCAGCGCGCCTCTCTTCCTATCGCGCTATCGCGCGAGGCTGCGCGCTTCTCAGTCTTTGCGTTGTTCGAGCTCAAGCCAACGCTCGGTGCGTTGATCGACTTCGGCGCGCAGAGTCTCCAGCGTGCGCCCCAGCGCAGCCACATCGACGCTACCGTCCGCGTAGGTGCTCGGATCCGCCAGCTGCTCGTCCAATGCGGCGACCTTCGCCTCCAGCGCCGCAATCTCGTCCGGCAAGGCGGCAAGTTCCTGCTTTTCGCCGAAAGAAAGCTTTTTGGGGCGCGTTTTCGGTGCACGTACGGACGGCGTCGCGGCGCTCTTCTCCGTCGTGGCTTCCCGTGCGGCGCGCAGAGCCGCGTCGGCCTTCAGTTTGCGGAAGCTGCTGTAGTTCCCAGGATACCGCACCACCTTTGCCTCGCCTTCGAAGGCAAGAATGTCCGTGGCAACGCGATCAAGGAACCAGCGGTCGTGGGTGACGACCAACGCCGTCACATTCATTTCCACGAGCAAGCCCTCCAGGGCCGCAAGCGTGCTTACGTCTAGGTCGTTGGTGGGTTCATCCATCACGACTAGATTCGCGCTTTGCCTCAGCATGCGCGCCATGGCCACCCGCGCGCGTTCGCCACCAGAGAGAGCCGCGACCTGTTTGCGCTGGTCCGCGCCCTTGAATCCAAAACGCTCAAGGTAGGAGCGCGGCTCGACGACCTCGCCGGCCACTTCGATGCGTGACATATCACCGACGACATTTTCGAAGACCGACTTGTCGGGATCCAGCCCGCTGCGCAGCTGGTCGAAGTAGGCGATGCGGGTGTTCTTGCCCAGCACCACGCGCCCAGAAGTCGGCGCAAGCTCTCCGAGGAGCGTCCGCAGCAAGGTGGTCTTGCCGCTTCCGTTTTTGCCAACAATTCCGAGCCGGTCGCCTTGGGTCAGATACAGCGTGAGATCTTGCACCAAACGCTTGCCGGCGATCCCCACCTCCAGATCATGCAACTCGAGAATGGTCTTGCCTGCGCGAGCCACGGAAAGCTCGAAGTTCACGCCGAGATCCGCCTTGGGCCCATCCGTCGAAAGCGCTCGTTCCGCGCGCTCTACCCGGGCCTTTTGTTTGGTGGTTCGGGCTTTGGGCTGTCGGCGCAACCAGCTGAGCTCCTGCCGCACGAAGTTCTGTCGGTTTTGTTCCGTGCGGGCCGCATGCGCTTCGCGTTCCGCCTTCCGCTCCAGAAATAGCTCGTAGCCGCCATCGTAGCTGTGCACGACGCCATCCGCGACCTCCCAGGTGCGTTGGGCGACACGGTCGAGCAGATAACGATCATGAGTAATGAGGAGCACCGCCCCGCGATACTCCTGCAGCAGATACCCTTCGAGCCATTCGATGGTCTCAGCATCCAGATGGTTGGTCGGTTCATCCAAGATAGCCAGATCTGGCCGTGCGATCAGGATCCGCGCCAGCGCCACGCGCCGCTGCTCCCCGCCGCTCATGCTTGCCACGCGCTGCGTCGGACTGAGCACGCCCAAATGCCCCAGCATCGCGCCCACCCGATGCCCCTGATCGAATCCCCCAAGCCGCTCGACATCTTCCGCAGCCTTGGCCTGCGCCTGCAGCCAGCTGGAGGCATCCCCTTTGCCCTCAGTCAGTGCGCGACTCGCCTCGGCGTGTCGCTCACCCGCATCGGACCACGCAGGCAGCGCGGCCGCCACTGCCTGCTCCGCCGTCGGATCGCCGTCAAAGCGCGGCACCTGGTCCAAATAGAGAACGGACGCTTCGCGCCGCAGGATGAGGTCGCCACTGTCGGCGACCTCCACGCCCGCCAAGATGCGGGCCAGGGTGCTTTTGCCAGCGCCGTTCTTGCCAACCACCCCCACGCGCTCGCCGCTGCGCACGGTCACGTCGGGGCTGTCGATCACGACATGCGCGCCGTAGGCCTTATGCAGCTTTTTCCCGGTAACGACAGGCACGACTAGGGCACACACTTGCCATGGGTACGGTACGGCCGTCCCGGACAGCTCCCGCTGGTGCGGAACTCGGTTCCGTCACAGGCGCAGTAGAGCCGTAGATCTCGAGTGCAGGGGCGCTGCTTCGGCACGCAGCGAGCTTCGTCCGGACCACAGCCCTGCCCCTCGCAGACTCCGCTCTGACACTCCTCGGCGTTGGAACACGCCGCTCCGTCCGCTCGTTTATTCGGATCTGCTGGCTTTGGATCCGAGCCCGCATCGGGTTCCGCCGCCTGCGTGACAGGCACCGCTGCATCCGCGTGTGCAGCCTCCGGTTCTGGCGCCGGCTCCCGAGACAAGAGAGTCGGCGCCGGCGCGGGCTGTGCGGAAGGGCTTGCGCCGGCGCACGCAGCGGCGCCTGCGAGGGTGACCGTCACAACGAACCAGCTCTTGCTGCGCATCTTGGCATCGATGTACGCGACACGCGGCAGGGGCGCAATTGCAATGAAACCGCACGAGGCCTTGCGACGCCGGCGCGCCTGAGCTTTCGTTGTCAGCCCGCCGCCATGTTGGGCACCAAACAACTCAAACGCCTCGGGCGCGATCTGACCGGGTCCGGGCGCTACGAGCAGGCCATCGTGGTCTTCCGCGACGCGATCCGCCTGGATGCAGGCGACGCCCGGCTGTGCGACGGACTCAGCTACGCCCTGTACATGAGCTGCCGCTTCGAAGAATCCATCACCTGGAGCGAGAAGGCGCTGTCCCTAGACCCGACAGACTACTTCGCGGCAAAGAACATCGGCCTGTGCTTGGCGCAGCTGGGCCGGAAGCTGGAAGCCCTCGAGCATCTCCGGCAGTCCATTGCGCTAAAGCCAGACTACTTTGACGCCCATCACGACATGGCGATCGTGCTCATGGATCTTGCACGCTGGGACGAGTCCAAGCAAAGCATTGAAGCTGCTCGCCGCGTGAACCCATCGCGCAGCGCGACCCTGGACAAGATGCTCGCCAGTATCGCCGACCAGACCAAAGGCTGAGTCGCGCTGGAACCGCCCTAGACCAGAGTCGGATCGAGCTTGTCGCCGGAAAGACCGAAGTCTTCCACAGCTGCTTGCACGGCGGCCGCGTCCAGTTTGCCGTCTTGTCGCAAGGCATCCAGAGCGGCTAGCGCGATATTCTCCGCGTCCACCTCGAAGTGCCGGCGCAAGGACTCACGGGTGTCGCTCATTCCAAAGCCGTCGGTACCCAGCGGCACAAAACGCCCCGGGACGAAGCGCGCGAGCTGGTCGGCGAGCACCTTCATGTAGTCGCTTGCCGCAATCACGGGTCCGCGCGCGCCTTCGAGCGCCGACTGGATGTATGGAACGCGAGCCGGCTCGGTCGGGTTCAAGCGGTTGTGCCGCTCGCAGGAAAGCGCGTCGCGTCGCAACTCGTTGTAGCTCGTCACCGTCCAGACGTCCGCCGCCACACCGCGCTCGGCCAACAGCTCTTGGGCACGTAGCGTCTGCAACATGATGGAAGCAGAACCGAATAGTTGCACAGACAGCTTGGGTTTCTTGATGTCCGACGTCTTGTAGCGATAGATGCCCCGCAAGATCCCTTCCCGGGCATCGGCGGGCATCGCCGGCATCACGTAGTTCTCGTTCTGGAGCGTGATGTAATAGAAGATGTTCTCGTCTTCGGCATACATCCGACGCAGGCCGTCTTCCACGATCACCGCCAGCTCGTAGGCATAAGTGATATCGTAGCTGACGCATGAAGGCAGCGTGCTCGCGAGCACCTGACTGTGACCATCCTCGTGCTGCAAGCCTTCGCCATTGAGTGTGGTTCGTCCAGCCGTCGCGCCGAGAACGAATCCCCGCGCCATGGCGTCCCCAGCTGCCCAGAGCAAGTCACCGGTGCGCTGGAAACCGAACATCGAGTAGAAGATGTAGAAGGGGATCATCGGTTGGCCTTGCATGGCGTAGCTCGTGCCGGCCGCGATGAAACTCGCAGTCGAGCCGGCCTCGGTGATGCCCTCTTCCAATACCTGCCCGTCTTTGCTCTCGCGGTAGTAGAGCAACTTGCCCTTATCGACAGGCTCGTACAGCTGCCCTTTCGAGGAATAGATCCCGACCTGCGAGAACAGAGCATCCATGCCGAAGGTGCGCGCCTCGTCGGGAATGATGGGCACGATGCGCTTACCCAGGCGCTTATCTCGGAGCAACTTGCTTAGCATGCGGGCGAACACCATCGTCGTACTCGCCTCGCCCGTACCCGTGCCCTCCAGGAACTCCTGAAAGACGTTGGCGGGAGGCAACTCCACGCGTACTTGCACGCGGCCACGCCGCTTCGGGATGGAGCCACCGAGTGCCCGGCGACGCTCAAGCATGTACTCCACCTCGGGACTGTTCAGCCCCGGGTGATAGAACGGCGCGTCTTCCAGCTTGTCGTCGGGGACCGGTAGGTGCAGAACGTCGCGGAACTTCTTGAGCTCCACGGCTTCCATCTTCTTTTTCTGATGGGTGACGTTGGACGCCTCGAAGCTTTCTCCCAGCGTCCAGCCCTTGACGGTATGCGCCAGGATGACCGTGGGTTGTCCGTCGTGTTCCGTCGCCTGTTTGTACGCCGCGTACACCTTCCGATAGCTGTGGCCACCCCGGCGGAGCTTGCGGATTTCCTCGTCCGAAAGGTGCGCCACCATATTCAGGAGCCGCGGATCGACGCCGAAGAAGTTCTTGCGGGTGTATGCGCCCTCTTCGGCCGCATACTTCTGCCACTGACCGTCGACGACTTCGTTCATGCGGCGACGCAACACCCCGTCGGTGTCTTGCTCTAGCAGCGCGTCCCACTCTGGGCCCCAAATCACCTTAAGCACGTTCCAGCCCGCTCCGCGAAACACGGCTTCCAGCTCTTGAATGATCTTGCCGTTTCCTCGCACTGGACCGTCCAGCCGCTGCAAGTTGCAGTTGATTACGAAGGTCAAATTGTCCAAACCCTCGCGGGCAGCAATGCTCAAGCTGCCCAAGGACTCCGGTTCGTCCGTCTCGCCATCGCCTAGAAACGCCCAAACATGACTACCAGCCGTGTCCACGATGCCACGGTTGTGGAGGTAGCGCAGAAAGCGCGCGTGATAGATGGCGTTGAGGGGACCCAAGCCCATGCTCACCGTTGGGAATTCCCAGAAGTTCGGCATCAACCGCGGATGCGGGTAGCTGGAGAGCCCACGCCCTCGCTCGACCTCGCGTCGAAATCGCTCCATGGCCTCGACGGAAAGGCGCCCTTCAAGAAACGCTCGGGAGTACACGCCGGGCGCCGCGTGGCCTTGGTAGTAGACCTGATCCCCCACTTGCCCTTCTAGGTCGCGCCCTTTGAAGAAGTGGTTGAAGCCAACCTCGTACAAGCTGGCGCTAGACGCGTAGGTCGACAGATGGCCGCCGATGCCCGGGAAGTAGACGTTGGCCCGGTGCACCATGGCCACCGCGTTCCAGCGGATGATGCGCCGGATCCGCTTTTCCATCATCTCGTCGCCGGGAAAAGGCGCCTCTTCTTCCTTCGAGATGGTGTTGACGTAGTCGGTCGTTAGCGGTCCGGTGGGAATGACACGGTGTTGCCGCGCCGCTTCAAGCACGCGTTTCAGCAAGTATTGCGCGCGGGCATTGCCCCCACTGGCAATCACGCCTTCGATACTCTCAACCCATTCCCGAGTTTCCTCGGGATCCGGATCCACCGCGTCTTTGCGGTAGCTTGGGGGCGGGTATTCCGAGCGGCGTTGGTCGTATTGGATAGCCATGATCTTTCTTTTCCCGGCGCCAGGCACCGAACGCCAATCAAGCCGTTGAATGCTGCAGGCTGTCAACGGGGTGACACATTTCCCGGCAGCGCTGCCGCTAGCGGAACGCGGCGCAGCGTGTCATTGTCGTATTGTTGTGTCAGCCAGAGACGCCATCGGGGGGCAAACCAGCGACAGCATTCGGCTGCGCTTAGGCGCCGGCTCCTGGATCCTGGTCACGGGCGCTTATCTGATTGGGCGCTCCGCGGAGTGCCACATCGTGATCGACAGCCCGAAGGTATCCCGACGTCACGCGGCACTGAGCGTGTCCGGGCGCGAGGTGACCGTGCGTGACTGCGAGAGCGCCAATGGCGTCTATGTCAACGGGCGGGCGATTGGGCAAGCGGCGGTCGCTCTCAAGCCGGGTGACCGCTTCGTGGTCGGCGACGCCGAGTTCACTCTGGAAACGGCACAGGTTTCGGCGGTGCACTCCAGTGCAGATACCTTGCCGCCGGACCGAGCGTCGGCGCCGCCCGAAGCCTACCGCACAACGTCCGGCACCTTCGTCGCTCCACCGCGCGCGCCGAGTGGCATCGCCCCCGCCAGCAGCGCCTCGCCGGAAGTGACTGCAAAACGCCACGCCCTCGAGCTCCTCGGCACCGTCGCGGATCGTGCCATTGCCGCGGGCAGCCCGCTGCGCGCGGAAGAACTGATGCGGCCCCGCCTCGACGAACTTCTGCGCAAGGCCAAGGCGCGTAAAGAGCTGGATCCCGACACCCGCGTCCAAGCCGTGCGCTGGTGTCTGCGGCTTTCCATCGCCCTCAAGCGCACAACCTGGCTTGAGCATGGCGTGGAGCTACTCACCCTGACACGAAGTGCCTGCGACGCGAGCACCCTCGCTCTTTTGGGCGAGGCCACCCAGACCGTGCCCTTCGATGCTGGACCCTTTCGCAACTACGCCGTCGTGCTGCGGGATCTGGGCGGCAGCCTCGACAAGATGGCCACGGAGCGCTTCGTTTCCGGTTTGCTTGCTAGCAGCCTCACGCGCTAGAGCGACGGCTACAACGCGTCGAAACCCATGCGCAGCGTGAGCGTCGGCACGATGCTGTAGCTCTCCAACTCGCGATCCACTTCCGCGGCCGCTTCGTCAGTAAGCGCTTGGGAGTTGGAACTCACGGCTTTGCCTTGCGCGCTGACCTCAGAACTTGCATCCAGCGCCCCCATCAATCCAATGCCAACGCCGAGCACGACGCGCTCCCCCAGATGACCTTGGTAGCCGGCTTCAACGAACCACAGGCTCAGTTTGCTACGCAGCTCAAACTCTGCGACGGATCCCGTGGCGCCAATCGGTTCATGCACGCTGCCACTGAGCGCCACCCGGATCATGCCGGCATCGAAATAGAGCCCCAGTTTCGGGCTTGGCCGCATGCCGATGCCGAAGCGCATCGCGTTGCCGCTGTCGTATAGAGACGACTCCACTTTCTGCCCGTTCTTCTCGTCGGGAGTCACCAACTCGATGTACGCGTTCGGAACAATCCCGTACCCACCCAAGAGTCGGAAGCCCCCCGGAGTCTCGAGCACCACCTGCGCGCCCACGTCGACGGGCACGTGCGTCACGCCCTCGAGGGACAGCATCCATTGTGACGACTCGTCGGCCTTCGGTTCCATTGGCCTGACGCCGCGATCGGGCGCCGGGACCCAGCGGGGCGCCGGAGCAACGGTTGGGGGCGCGTAGCGGGTAGCTGCAGGCGGTTGCCACATGGGCGCGGCCACAGGCGAAGGGGGCGCGGTGGGAGACGCCGGCGGCTGTGCCGGAGCAGGGAAAGCCGCGGAGCCGGTGTTGGGCTCGGGGACGCTGTCAAAGGAGGCCGTGGCCCCGGTGGCTCCAGCAACCCCAGAAACAGCCGTGACCAAAAGAAATACGGCGACGCGCGATCGGAAGCCACGCCGGACCGTTCCAGGGAGTACGGGGCGACTTCCGAGGCGCATCGACGAAGAGTTCTGTTGCACGGGCCGCACGGTGTGTTCAGACAGCAGGATCCAGGCCAAACCATCGCGCGTTTGCCGCAGCGACTTCTCATTGCAACGGCATTCCGCCAAGATCCCTGAGATCTCCCGTTTTCGCGGGCTCCTGCTGCTGTGGATCGCCTGAATCGGCCGCGAGGCCGCACCCCGGCACGCGCTTCGGGGTCCGGAAACTTCGGCTCAGTCTGTGCCACCCGGGCGGTGCAAATGTTGACGGGCTATGAGCTCAAGGCAGCGCGCGCCACTACTGACATGCTCCTGACAAACCGCTCACCCACTGCTCCAGCAGTGTGACGCCGGCAGGATGCACGCGTTTGGTGGCCAGCGGCGGCATTTGCACCTGCGGCTCTCGGGACTTCACTCTGCAGATCAAGATGCTGCTAGCGGGATCCCCGGGAACCACGTCGTGCACCAAGCCGCAGGTGCCGCCGCCGGCGCTCGTCGGTACTTTGCAGACCCCAAAGGTTTTCGGGTCGGCCCCCGGCTTCGTCTCCGCCCATGAAAGGAAAAGGCCGCTCGGCGCAGCGACGCGATCCGTGTCGTGGCAATGCGCGCAGTTCGCATCCATATAGGCGCGCGCGCGTTCCTCCACCGAAGCGACGCCCTCCGGGTCCACCATGCGCTGTCGCTGGTCGCCGGGCTCGGGCTCACTCGTGAACCACCCGAGCGACGCAAGGTGGTCGATCTGGTTCTTGCTCTTTCCTGCGTACAAGTACTCGCGGTCCAGTTGCCGTGTGACGCCACCCAGAGTGTTTGGCTCATCTTTTCCGTGGCACTCGTTGCACAGGTTCGTATTTGGCACGCTGTAGCTGAGAGACTGCGATTCGCCTGCTGCGTCGATGAAGGAAACCGCGATGTCCGCGCCGGCGACCTTGCGCTCCGCGTCAGTCTGCTCTTCGTTCCAGACGTAAGTGTGCCCCACCCAACCGCTCGCTTCGTGCACCAAAAGCCGGGTTTCGAGCAGGCGTTCGCCAAGGCTCGGCTCACGGGCATCATGAAGGTACGAAAACGTCTTCACCAACACCGTGCCCACCGGGAACCCCCACGGCCCTTCCGAGGCGTAGTCGATGGTTTTTTCGTCGGGCAAATGGATGAAGCGGCGTTTGAAGGTCCCATCCGACCAGAGCGGGCTGATCACGTCGTAGGGTTCAACGCGCTGCGATGGCTCCTGGGAGGTCGCGTCGGAAAATAGCTTCCATTCCTCAAGGGTCGGCCAGGCGGCCCCGTCCGGCGCCGGGTTAACAAACACCTTGGGTTTTGGCTGGACGGGATCTTCATCACTGCCACAGGCTGAGAGGACCAACAGGCTGGCGAACACCAATATACCGCGGCGCATAATCTAGTCTCCAGAATCATCGAGGGATGCGAAACCCATCTTCGGGCACGGGCAGACCACTCGGGACGTGTTTGGGGCGATGCGGCTCGCGGGAGCGATCCGTCAAGCCCTTGTCGATGAACGTGACGATGGCGTCGACCTCTGCCTCGGAAAGAACACGAGACAGACCCGCGTCTTGTTGCAGCTTGACCTCGTACGCCACGGCATCCCGCAGCAGGAGCACACTGCCGTCGTGGAAGTAGGGCTCTGTGTCCCGGGCGTTGCGCAGAGTCGGCACTCGAAACGCGCCTCGGTCGCCTTCCTTGCCGCTGACCTGAAAACGGCCGAGGTCATCGCTGTCGATGCCGCGTGCCGCGTACCTCGCAGAGTCGAAGCGGGGCGCCGTGTGACAAGCAGCGCAACCGGCTTCTGCAAACAGCTCCATACCGCGCAGCGCTGCATCGGAAAGCGCGCCCGGATCCCCAGAAACGTATTGGTCGTAAGGCGTGCGATCCGCGACGAAGCTGCGCTGAAACGCCGCGAGTGCGCGGGCGATGCTCTCGGGGGTCACGGGATCCGCGACCTGGGGAAACGCGGCGCTAAACAGCGTTCGATACTCGGGTATCGCGCCAAGATCCGCCGCAGCCTGCTTTGGGTCCTTGTTCAGTTCACCCGTGTTCTCCAAGGGGCGCAGCGCCTGGCTCTCCAGCGTCGGCTCTCGTCCGTCCCAAAACAGTTCTTCGACCAGCGCGACGTTCCAAAGCGTTGGCGCATTGCGAGTCGTCATATTTGGACCGGTTCGACCCGGCCCCGTCGGTCCGGTTCCGTCGACCCCGACACTGAGAGCAAGCCCGTCACTGAGCCCCCAAATCTCGCTGTGGCACGTCGCGCAGGCCGTGAGGCCATCCCTCGACAGGATGGGATCGTAGAAGAGCATGCGCCCGAGCGCCTGCTTCTCCGGTGTGGTCGGGTTGTCCGGGGGGCCCTCGGAAATCCCAAGGGGCGCGTAAGCCCAGGGGATCGGCGGTCCGTCGTAGGCCGCCGCCTCGTCCACGGCCTGCTCCGCCGAACAAGCGAAGCAGGCGACCAACAACCCAACCGTGCCGAAAGCGCGCATTCTCAGAAGCTAACAGCGCTCAAGGGCGTTAGCGTGCATTCGTGCGGAGTGGAGTCCGTGGTGTGAAGCTTGTCGTCAGCGATGCCGCCAAGGGGCGCCTGCAAATTTCGGAACGTTGGGTGCGGTTTCGCGCCTAGGCAAAGCTTTTCGCCAGTGCCCGCGCCCTCGAAGCCGTCCCAGGCGATTTCCTCGAAGGGCTTGATGTTGAAGGAGCCCACCAGCCCTTGGGGATCCGTGCCGTTGTTCTTCAGGGTGTTCTGGTAGATGTAGGTGCCTTCGGGATCTGGGTCCGTCGCCGGATCTGGCGTTCCACCGATCAGAATACTGAAGGTCTGCAGGCTAACGACAAGTACCGCCACGCTGTTGTTGTCCTCGATGGTGTTGTCGCGCACTTCAGTTTGATCCGACCCCAGGATCAACATGCCCGTCCCCGCCGGCACGTACGACACCACCGTCTTGTCCTCAGCAAAATTCGCGCGATTGTTAGCTTTGATCATGTTGTTGCGCACCAGCGCGCGCATGCCGTCTTTCTTCTCCAAGTTCGGCAACACGAATACCAAGATCCCGGAGGTATTGTCGTAAGCTTCGTTTTCGTACACTTCTGCGTCGGTGGTGTTCTCGATCTCGATCCCCGCAACGTTGCCGTGCACCTTGTTGCGACGCACGATCGCCTGTTCGCACTGCCCAACATATACGCCGGCATCCGAGGCTCCGATAATTTCGGAGTCTTCGATAATCACGCGTTTGCTCTTCACAGGATAGACCGCATAGGCGCCGTTTTTGGTCACGGACCCAGCATCCCAACTGACCTTCAACTTGCGAAACGTCACGTCCTCGGCGCCGGTAACGACAATGCCGTTGCCCGGTGAGTTCTTGACCCAGAGGTTCTCGACGGTAAAACCATCGCTGGTCACCGTGAAGCCGTCGTCGCCTTCGGTCTGATCTTTGAAGTCCAGGATGGTCTCTTCGGGCGTCGCCCCGAGCCCCTTTACGGTGACGCCCGCGACGTTGAGGCTGACCTCCTTGGTCACCGAATAGCTTCCCGCGCACAGGCAGACCGTGCCCCCTCTCTTGACCTCGATGAGCGCCGACTGCAGCGCCTCGGTGTCATTGCTGCCGGGCTCCACAACCTGAGTGCAGCCCGTTGTGTCGGCGCCGCTGCAGGCGCCCGCCGCGCCGCCCGCACCGCCCGCACCGCCCGCACCACCGGTCGCACCACCGCTGCCACCGCTTGCCGCGGCTTTGTCGTCGTCGCTGCAGCCAGCACTGAAGGCGGACAGCCCGACGATAGTGGCTAGACTGCAGATGGAAAGGCACTGGGAAAGGTTGCTAAGTCTCATTCGGCTCCTCGATTTTCACGTAATACGGGTGTGTTGAATCATTTGACGGGAGGCGGCAAGTCCGGAACGCATTCGATGCTGACGTTCGTGGCGCTGGGTGCCCAGGCCAGATTGAGCGGGTTGAATACGATGCCGCTCGGCTGAGTGATGGCACTCATGTTCGCAAAATCCGCGGTGGTAACCACGCCCTCGTAGTCCATCACCGCCAGGAGACCCTTGCCGTGTACGGACACGAAGTCGCCCAACTCCGTGATCCAAGGATTCGGCCAGCCTTGACGGAAGCCGCAAAAGATCACCACGTCGAAATCTGAAGCGAGGGCAGCGGCATTGCCTTTGTACTTCGCCGGCAGGTCTTTGCCTTGATACTGGATGCTGGCCGGCAAGGCTTGGTTCGGGAGCTTGCCGGGCTCGCATAGGTAGTCGTCACCGAAGGAAGCAACCTTCGGTGTCGGAACCTGCCCCAGATAGCCCGCCACATCGAAGGCGGCGAGCAGCTCCGGAAGTGTAGTGGAATCACACCACGCCACGATGTGTCCGTTGCCCCAACGGTCCATGGCAAAAACGCGGTGTTGTTGTCCGCCGAGACTGATGAATCCTTCGCCGTCGACGCTTGCGCCGGGTTCGAGACCAATGGAGCACGACTGCTTGGTGTCGATATTGAACTCGAGCTTGCCGCAATCGCAACCCGGCTCTCCCGGAACGCCGCCGTCCGGGCAGCTGCCGGTAGCGCCGCCACCTTCCGGCAGAGCCGCATCGATGATCACGCCACCGCCGCTACCGCCACTGGCACTGACGCCGCCTCCACCCGCGGCGCCAACGCCCGCGCTACCGCCAGCCGCGCTCGCTCCAAATCCGGCAGAGCCGGCCGCTCCGCCGTCCGTGGTGCCACCGCACGCCAGGGCGAGCGGTAGGCAGAAGAGGAATAACGCGCGCACGCCCATTGGTAGCAGCTTAGCGGAATCTGGCATCACACGCTCGCTCCAGATCGCCAGCCGCATCTGCCCACTTCACACCGGCAGCTGCGAGGACCGCGAGAAGAGATAGTGCCCCACGAGCCATTCGTCACCGCCGCGATAACCCCACAGCTCCTCGCAAGCCATGAAGAAGATCCGCCAGCGCTGTATCCAGCGCTCCGCCTCCAGCTCAGGGTAGACCCCGCGAAAGACGTCACGCACCTGGTCGCGGCGGGCGTCCAGATTGGAAAGCCACATGCTTGCAGTGCGCGCGTAGTGCCGCCCGCTGACCGCCCAGCGGCGCTCGAGCTGCCACCTGCTCTGGAAGTGCAGCAAGTAATCAAAGGACGGCATCGAGCCGCCCGTGAAAAAGTGGCGCCCCATCCAGTTGTCGTCCCCTTCGGCCTCGAACGCGTAAGCGAAACGTCGATGGCAGAAAATGTGAAAAAAGCACTTCCCGCTTGGCTGCAAATGCGCGGCTAACTTGCGAAACAGGTGGTCGTGGTTCTTGACGTGCTCCAGCATCTCGACGCTGACGATGCGGTCAAAGTTCCCGTCGAGGCGCAACTGATTTACATCGCAGGTGACGACTTCGAGTCGGTCGGCCACGCAGAGCTCCCGCGCTCTCGCCAGGATGTACTCCCGCTGGCTGTGCGAATTCGAAACAGCCACCACCTGAACGGCAGGGAAGCGCTGCAGCAAGAAGAGTGTGAAGGAACCCCAGCCACAGCCAAGGTCCAAAACGCGCATGCCATCACGGACCTCCGCACGCTCCGCAGTCAGATCCAGCATGGCGCGTTCAGCGTCTGCCAGGGTGTGCACGCCAGGCGGGAACAGCGCGGAGCTGTACTTGAGATGGGGCCCGAGCACGCTGCGGAAGAACGCAGCAGGCACCTCGTAGTGCTGGGCGTTGGCGGCTGCGGGGGACTCCGCAATGGGAGACCGGGCGGCCCGGGCAAGGAAAGCTTGCAGTCGGCGCTGCTGTGCTTCGACGCCGCCGCGGGCCTCGTCCCGCAGTCGCCGATCGTTCAGCTGGCGGATCCCCAAACGGATCAGCAGGTCGGGCAGTTTGCCGGTCTCGGCGAGTTCTAGGGGGCCCCTCATTCTGGCGCCTCCGTAGCCGGCTCTGCTTCGCTGGCTTCCCTCGCCGCTAACTGCAGCTTCGCCGCGTTCCCCTCGCGCACGAACCAGGGCACAAACACGCTGGTGCTGCCCTGGTACTCGGCGTAGTCGGCTCCTCGGGAGCGCAGCGCCTGGGCTTCGGTGGCGGGGATGCCGGTCACTTTGAAAAGAAACAGCAGCATCAGCCCGGGACCTAGGAAACTGAGCGCGAAGTACGGACTGCCCACAGCGCAGAGCACCCAAGCCCACCATCCGAGCCACTCAAAGAAGTAGTTGGGGTGGCGGCTGTAGCGCCACAGTCCAGTGCGACAGGTCTTGCCGCGGGCGTCGGGGCGCGCGCGAAAGGCCGCAAGCTGAGCGTCCGCCAGGGACTCGCCGGCCACGGACACAAGCGTCACGCCAGCGGCGAGTAGCTCGAAACCGCGGATCGATTGGCCAGAGTTGGCGATGGCGACCCAGATCGGAAGGCTGAACAGAAGCGCGAGGGCGGCCTGCAGCTGGAACACGACGAAGAACTGCAGTGAGTTTTGCTCGCCCCATTTCTCTCGCAACGCGCGGTAGCGGCCGTCCTCGTTCTTACCGATCACTCGGTTCTTGAGCAGGTAACCCGCGAGGCGAAAGGCCCACAGCGCAGCCATGCCGCTGACCCATGCGCGTCGAGCGAGGTCCCCCGGAGTCGCCCAGGCGTAGAACAGCGCAAGCACGCCGATTGCCCCGGACCAGGCGACGTCGACGTGGCTGGCGTCTTTGCGCAGGCGCTCCACGACGAAGAGCAGAGAAAAGGCGATGAACAGCCCAAGCGCCGCCCACCCAAAGACCCACGTCGCGTTCACGCGGCGACCTGAGCGTCAACGTCTGGGCCGGCGCCAGCACGATGCAACCAACTGCTGAGGGCGATGAGCCCTGGCGTTGCCGCAGCCCAGCCGCCGACGAGCAGCACATAAGCCCGTGGGTCCAAGACTGAGAGCGCCCCGAGACGCTGCCCAGAGGCGTAGGCGATGGGTCCGAAGACCGCGCCCAGCAGCGCAGCGAGCAGCCGTCGCCGCGCCAGCCAGGCCAGCGCCGGCGCAAGAGTGGTCGCAAATCCGGCCCAGAGCGCGAGGATCCAACTGGGAGCCAGCCAAGCCGGCCCTGGGTGTGCTTGGTAGCGCACCCACCCCGTGCCCCCAAGCCCGCCGTCCAGGATCAGTGCAACGCAAAGCGCTGCCAGGATCGAGAGCAGTTCCGCGCGCAGATCCGGGGTCGTCTTCAAAGCCAGCGCAACCAAAAGAGCGCCGCTCGCCGGCCCGAGCAACGGCTCGCCCTTTGCGGCACCTAAGACCGCCGCAAACCAAACACCTTGAAACAACACGAAGGAGAGCCATGCGCTCATTTCGCAACAGCCTCCCCGGGCAACTTTGGCAAGGGCAACAGCTGCGGCAAAGCGCGCGCGCCCGGTCGCGCGAAGACGAGCTGCAGGTCACCCAAATAGCGCTCCCAGAACGCCGCCTCGCAGTACGAAAGATAAACCTCCCACATGCGGCAGAACGCGTCGGAGTGCCCCAGGGCGCGAACCTGCGCGCGCTGCTCGTCGAAGCGCTGGTGCCACGCGCGGAGCGTCATTGCGTAGTGCAGCGTGATGTCCTCGAGTTGCACTAGTCGCAAGTCGCTGGCACGGGTTGCGCTCGTCGCCAGCGCGGTGAGACTCGGGATACAGCTCCCGGGAAAGATGTAGCGCTTGACGAAGTCCACGTCGTCCTTGGCGGATTCGTAGCGCTGGTCTTCAATCGTAATGCTCTGGATCAGCGCCAGCCCATCGGGCTTGAGCAACCGCGCCAGCTGCGCAAAGTAGGTATCGTAATGGCGATGGCCTACGGCCTCGACCATTTCGATGCTGACGACTTTGTCGTAGTTCCCTCTGAGCTCACGATAGTCTGCGCACAACACTTGGATCTGGTCGCCGAGCCCAGCGGCGTCGACCCGCTCGCGCACGTATGCAAATTGCTGCCGACTGAGAGTCGTGGTGGTGACCCGGGCTCCATATGCCTGGGCAGCGTGCAGGGCGAGGGATCCCCAGCCGCTGCCGATCTCCAGCAGATGCTGTCCCGGCGCGAGGCCCAGCTTGGCGCAGACTCGAGCATTCTTCGCGCGACTTGCCTGCTCCAGGGTCATGTCGCTGCGCTCGAAAATCGCCGCGGAATAGGACAGTGTGGGATCGAGCCACAACGCGTAAAACTCGTTGCCGAGATCGTAGTGCGCCTCGATGTTCGTGCGGCTGCCCTGGAGGGTATTCTCCCGAAGCGCGTGAAAGAGCCGCAGCGCCGGTTGGGCAAGGCGCGCCATGCGACCGTCCAATGCTTGGACCACCTTGCGCTCTCGCAGTAGCAAGCGCACCAATCCGACCAGGTCGTCGCAAGTCACGCTGCCCCGCACGTAGCTTTCGCCGAAGCCAACGGTTCCGCGCAGAGCCACGTCGGCCCACACGCTTGGCTCGTGCACCGTGAGCTGCGCCTCTGCTCCTTCGCCGATACCGAGGCGCCAGCTGCCAGCTGGCTCGGAAACGACGAGGCAGCCACCCTCGAGCTTCGACAGCGCGGAAAGCACGAGCCGACGTGCAACGCCTGAAAGCAACGTATCGGGACGCGCTGCGCTCGGGTTCGCCGTGAGCTGCAGTGTGGTCTCCTTCAAGGGACAGCTCCCGGCGACGGGGAGTGCGGGGCGACGGACCCGGACGGCGTAGCCCTCGTCCCGCTGGCGGTCGGCGCTGTCGGCGCCGTTGACGGTCGGCGCGCCGACCCCGGATGCGCGTAAAAGGGCACGCCTTTGAGCCAGAGTCGCAGCGCGTTCCAATAGATCGCGCCGAACACTTTGGCGGCGACGACGGGCGTCACCGCAACCCGCCGCGCCAATCCGCGCCGGGACCAAGGCGCGCGCCGCAGCGAAAGCGTGGCGTCGAAAACGACGCGCTGTTCCTCCAGGGACTGCATGTGGATCACGAGGCCACGCCCGGGCTCGGTGAAACGCCAGCGATAGCGCTGCTGCATGGGCATGAAGGGTGAGACGTGAAATGCCTTGTCGAACTCGAAACAGAGCGCATCGTCCTGGCTGCCGCGCTCCAGCACATACAGATGGCGCTCACCCCAAGGGGTATTGTCCACTTCCGCCACGATGCTCTGCACACGCTGATCTTCGGCGTCGTAGACGAAATAGAAGCTCACCGGATTGAAGACAAAGCCAAAGCAGCGCAGGTGTGTCAGTACGCGGATCGGTCCGGCCGGACGCTTTCCGGTTTGCTCCTGAACTACCGTGCGAAGCGCAGCGTCCAGACTCCGCACCGCCCGCGTAGCGCCATGTGCCGCGCTCGCAAGGTGATCCGCAACCCGGAACCAAACCAATGCGGGTCGTCGCGCCGAAGCCAGAGGCCAAGGCTCCAGCAAGGCCTCCACTTCGCTCAAGTCGAGGTATGGCTGGAAGATGCGGTAGCGCAAATCGTGGGGGCGCGGAGAGAAGCGCCGGTGTCGCACCCACCCGTCGTAGAGCGCGCTTCTCGTCATGCTAGCCACTTCCCGAACCGCCGCGCGACGCGCAGCGCGCTACGCACGCCGTCTTCGTGAAATCCATTGAACCAGTACGCCCCGGCAAAGTGCGTGCGGTCGATGCCACTGATCTCTTCAAAACGTGCTTGGGCACGCACGGCCTCCTTGGAGTAGACCGGGTGTTGGTACACCATACGGCGGAGCACCAGGGTCGGATCGATCCGGTCGCTGCGGTTGAGCGTGACGCAGAGCGTCGCCGGAGCGACGAGGCCTTGCAACAAATTCATGTTGTAGGTGACGGCCACGGGCCCGCTGCGGCGACCATCCACGTGATAGTTCCATGCCGCCCACGCCTTGCGGCGTCGGGGTAGCAGGCGCTCGTCGGTATGCAGCACCGCTTCATTGTCTTGATACGGCATCGCGGACAGGATTTCGCGTTCGGCTGCGCTTGGCGTTTCGAGCAACGAAAGGGCCTGGTCGCTATGGCAGGCGAAAACCACTTGGTCCGCTTCGGCCGTGTGGCCGTCCGCGAGCAACACGCGCACGCCACGCGCGCTGCGCTGCACACGCCTGACCGGGGTGCCGGTGAAGACCCGCTGCCGAAACGGCGCCGCAAGCGGCTCAACATAGGCCCGCGAGCCGCCGACGATGGTACGCCAAACGGGCTGGTCGAAGGCGCTCAGCATGGCGTGATTGTCGAAGAACCGGATGAAGAAAGCTGCGGGCCCCTCCAGCACACGTTCCTGCCCTGACGACCAGATCGCCGCAGCCATGGGCAGAATGAACCGATCTCGAAACGCGGATCCGTATCCCTCCGCGCTGAGCAGCTCGCCCAAACTCACGTCGCTGGGCAGACGCGCAAGGGCACGCCGCGCGGTGCGACCAAAGCGCAGAATTTCGTACACCATCCGATAGTGGGCCGGAGAGAGCAGCAGGCGGCGATCCGCAAAGAATCCGTGAAAGTCCGTTGCCGCGTACTCGAATCCCGAGCGTTCGTCTCGCACGCCAAAACTCATGTTGCTCGCGCGTGAAGCAACGCCCAAATGCTCCAGCAGGCGCGTGAAGCGCGGGTAGGTCCAGGTATTGAAGACAATGAAGCCCGTATCGACCGCAAGCTCGCTTCCCGCAACGACCACGTCGTGGGTGTGGGTATGTCCGCCGACGTGGTCCCCGGCTTCGAACACCGTGATTTCGTGTTCCGGCGCCAACAAGTGGGCGCAAACGAGCCCGGCGATGCCCGAACCGACGATGATCACCCGCATGGGCCGTCCATAGGTCGTCTAGGACAAAACGAACAGCGCCTTGGATGGATTTTTGTTCACCCAAGCGCCAGCCCCTTGGCAGTCCGAGGCGCCCGGCACATAGATAGACGGCTTTGCCCCGCGCCCTGGCCTTCTTCCTATTTTTTGCGGTTGCGCTCAGTTTGGTCGGGGGCGTGCATTACTACATTTGGGCGCGCCTGGTCCGGGACCTCGCCCTGCCGGCGTGGGCGCACCGTGGGCTGACGCTGCTCGTCGTCGTGCTGTGCTTGAGCGTTCCCCTCACCTTCTGGCTCGGGCGTCGCCTGCCCCTCGACAACACTCGGCCGTTCATGCTCGTCGCCTTCGGCTGGCTGGGAATGGTGTTCTTGCTGCTTGTGTTGCTTGGCATGAGCGAGGTTGTGCGCACGGCACTTTCGCTGGCGACCCGCCTGGTTTCCGATGCACCTCCAGAGGATCCGGAGCGGCGCTTGGCGCTGTCGCGCATCTTTGGCGCGTCCGTCGCGCTCCTCGCCGGCGGCCTTGGCGTGGCCGCAACCTATCAAGGCCTTGGCCGCTTCGTGGTCAAGCAGGTTTCCGTCGCTCTTGCTCGTTTCCCGAAAACGCTGAGCGGATTCACCATCGTGCAGATCAGCGATGTGCACGTCGGAGCGACGATTCGCAAAGAATTCATCGACAGCATTGTTGACCGGGTGAACGCCCTCGAACCCGATCTGATCGCCATCACTGGGGATTTGGTGGACGGCTCCGTTGCCCAACTCGCCGAACACGTGGCACCGCTCGCTCGCCTGCGCGCGCCCCACGGCGTGTACTTCGTCACCGGCAACCACGAGTACTATTCAGGCGTCGAGGCCTGGTGCGCAGAACTGCAACGGCTCGGCATCACGGTCTTGCAGAACGAGCGCGTGCAAATCGGTACGGGCTCCGACAGCTTCGACTTGGCGGGGGTCGATGACTACAGCGCGGGACGGTTTGGAACGGGCCCGAGCCTGGAGCGCGCGCTGCAAGGGCGGGATCAGAGCCGCGAAGTCGTGCTCTTGGCGCACCAGCCGCGTGCAGTCTTTGAAGCCAGCGAGGCCGGAGTCGGACTGCAGCTATCTGGGCACACCCACGGCGGACAGATTTGGCCGTGGAACTTCTTCGTCCGGCTGCAGCAGCCCGTGGTCAGCGGGCTCGAGCGCGTCGGGCAAACCCTGGTCTACGTCAGCAACGGCACGGGCTATTGGGGACCGCCGATGCGACTGGGCGCGCCCGCGGAGATCACGCGATTGGTGCTGTCGGCCAGCTCCGGATAGCTAGCCGCGATCCCTTGAGCCACTCGGATCCCATCCACGGCGGCGCTCACGATGCCGCCCGCGTAGCCAGCTCCCTCGCCAGCCGGATACAGACCGGCCAGTTCCAGGGACTGCAAGCTCTCTCCGTCGCGCGGCACGCGCACCGGCGCGCTGGTACGCGACTCCGTCGCCACAAGTACGGCTTCTTCGGTAACAAAACCGCGCATGCGCCGGTCAAAGAATCGAAGCGCGTCCCGCAAGCGCTCCGCGAGGGGCAAACCCGACACGTCAAGCACCTCGGCGATGTTTCCGGCGCTGAGGCCCGGGCGATAGCTGCTTGCGGGCACGCTGCTCGAGCCGCGTTTTTCCAGGAAGTCGCTGACACGAGTGGCTGGCGCGCGTAGCGCGCCGCCGCCTGCGGCGAACGCCGCCGCCTCGACGCTGCGCTGCAATGCCACGCCGGCTAGCGCATCGAATTGCCCCAACCCCGCGAGATCTTCCAGCTCGATGCTAGCGACGATGCCGGAGTTCGCATACGGAGAATCTCGGCGGGATAGGCTCATCCCGTTGACGACCAGTCCGGCTGTCTCCGTGGGTGCCCGCACGATGAAGGCTCCCGGGCACATGCAGAAAGAGAACACGCCCCGGCCTGCCTGAGTCTGCGCCAGCCGGTAGCTGGCGGCGGGCAGCTTCGGGTGTCCCGCCGCCTGGCCGTACTGGATGCGGTTGATCAGCGGTTGAGGATGTTCGACGCGCACGCCCAGCGCAAAGGGCTTGGCTTCCAACCGCTGGCCTGCGCGACGCAGCAGCGCGAAGACATCCCGAGCCGAATGACCCGTCGCGATCACGACCACAACAGCCGAAAGGCTCGTGCCATCCGCCAGCTGCACGCCGACGACAGAGCGACCGTCCGGGCTGCGCAGCAGCTCCGTCACTCGAGCTCCGAAGCGAAACTCGACGCCCACGCCCTCGAGTCGGGTGCGCAACGCCGTGACCACTTCAGGCAGGCGATTGCTACCGATGTGAGGACGCGCCTCCGTCAAAACCGCCGCGGGAGCCCCGTGCGCCGCCAATACCTCGAGCACGTCGCGGACGTTGCCGCGCTTGTGAGATCGCGTGTACAGCTTGCCGTCGCTGTAGGTGCCCGCGCCACCCTCACCGAAACAGTAGTTGCTGTTCGGGTCCACCTGTCCGCGGACGTTGAGGCCCTTAAGGTCCTTGCGCCGGGGCTGCACGGGTTTGCCGCGATCGACAACGATGCTGGCCACGCCGCGGCGCGCAAGTTCATAGGCACAGAACAAACCGGCGGGACCGTCTCCAACGATAACGACCCGCGCCGGCCCGCGCACTTCCCTGGGCGCGGCTCCACCGATTTCGCGATCGTGCTGCACGGCACCGACGGTGACCAAGAAGCGCACGCGCCCGCGCCGCGCGTCCAGGGACCGCTTCTTGATCTCCAGCTGGGGTAGGTCCGCGGGGCTGCGCTGCAGGCGCGCGGACACGGCACGTGCTAAGGCCTCGGCGTCGTCAGCATCATCCAACCCAAGCTCGATCTGTACGTCTTCGAGCGGATCCACCATGGCGAAACAATCCCACGAAGCGACCCTGCGCCGGAAGTATCCCGGGGCAAGCGATCCGTTTCGGCGCCTGATTCGTACAAAACTTCGTGTTGCTCTCCTGCTCTGGGACTGACCCTCGGTCGCCGCTTCCGGTCTTGCATGGAGCCTGGTACTTTCGCCTCGTGAATCGCGCTGCGCTTGCCAACGCTTCCCGCGCTGAAGACGCCGAACTCGTCGGCCGGTTGGTGCGCGGCGATCAAAGCGCCCTCGGAGTCCTCTACGACGCCTACTCGGCCGCGGTTTTTGGCGTGGTTCGTCGCATCGTGCGCACGGCTGCGGAAGCCGAGGATATTTGTCATGACGTGTTCGTCGAAGCCTGGCGGCGCGCGGGCGACTACGATCCCGGGCGGGGCTCCGTGCGCACGTGGCTGGTGCTGCGTGCGCGCAGCCGCGCCCTCGATCACGTCAAGAGCGCAGCGGTGAGTCGCACAGATGCGCTGACGGAGCTACCGCGTTCCGACGATTCTCCGGATTCGGCCATGGCCCGCGCCAGCGACAGTGCGCGGGTGGTGCACGCGCTGTCAGCGCTACCCGACGAGCAGCGCAATGTGTTGCTCATGGGCTACTTCCAAGGTCTTTCTTCGACGGAAATCGCAGCCGCCATGGGCACCCCGGTCGGCACCGTCAAATCCCGGGTTGCCTCCGCACTCGCCCGGTTGCGACGCGCCCTGGCCGAACCCGAGCGGGAGGGATCGCAATGAACGAGCCGAAGGACCTCGTTCCACAGTTTCTGGTGGACGCGCTTGCCGACTCGGAAGACCCAAGCGCCGACGCCTACGAGCTCGCGGGTGCGCTGAGCCACGGGTTCGAGCAGCGGCCGCCGAGTGCGCTGCGGGCGCGGCTTCTGGAAACCGTGTCCCGCCGCGACGAGCGGTACGCGCCGTTCTGGCAGCGCCTTGGGGAGATGTTCGACCTGCCTCTCGACAAGATGCGGCGTGTACTGGCGGACCTGCACAGCCCGGAGCGTTGGCAGCCAGCGCCAATCCCTGGGGTCAGCCTGCTGCACTTTGCCGGCGGCCCCCAGGTCGCAGCGGCGGACTGTGGGCTTGTCCGACTCGCGCCGGGCACCCCCTTTCCAGAGCACTCGCATCTGGGCCGGGAGCTGGTGCTGGTACTGGCTGGCGGCTATAGCGAGGATACCGGCAAAATTTTCGCACCGGGCGATGCGCACGAGATGCTGCCGGGCACGGCGCATTCTTTGCGGGCAGATGCCGAACACGGCTGCCTTTTCGCGGTCTTGCTGAGTGCGGGCATCGAAATTCAGGGCGTTGGGCGCCTCGGCGGGACTTAATTTCCGTCAAGGTTACGCGACGTTACACGCAAACTTCGCGCGCTGCCCTAGGCACTTCGATCCGCCCGGGTTACAGCCTCGTACGTACCGTGCAGCTGTTTGGAGTCTTTGGACCCCGGCCGGCTGCACTCACCCCACTTCATTATCGGAGGGAATTCATGCGTAACCAATGGTGGCTCGCCTTAGGCGTGCCGGCAGCGCTCGGCGCTGGTCTCCTGTTCGTGGGCTCGCGCAGCAATGCTGCCGATCACCTCGACGCCCCCGGAGCGATAGCCGACCCCGCAGCCGACATCAATGATCTGTACGTCTTTCGCAGCAAAGACACCGCCGCCGGCACAACCGAGCGCACCGTGTTCGTGATGACCGTCAATCCGCTTGCAACCGCGGCGACGCGCTTCAGCGACAAGGTCGACTACGAATTCCGGATCTCGGACAAGGACACACCCGCGACGACCTTCACCATCAAGTGCACGGCCACCGCGGACGCCACCCAAAAGGTGACCTGCGCCATCGGCAGTGACACGAAGACCGTGGACTTCGACGCTGTCGAAGCCGGGGATGCCGCAAACGACAACATCCGTGTCTTTGCCGGATTGCGTGACGATCCGTTCTTCATCGATCTGCCAGAAGTGCAAGACACGCTGAAGACGGGCAAACCCGACAAGATGATTGACGGCACCGGCGTCGACTTTCTCGCGGGCAAGAACGTCCTCACCCTCGTGGTTGACTTGAAGAACTCTGTGTTCGGCTCGTCCACCAAACTCAAGGTCCACGCCGTCACCGTGCGGAAGTGAGGAGTACGAACATGAGAAAACTACTCACAGTAGCCCTCTGCGGCTTGCTCAGCAGCACGATGATCATTGCCTGCGGCAGTGACGACGACGACAAGAAAGCGGCCACGGGCGGAACCGGCGGCGGCGGAACCGGCGGCGGCGGAACCGGCGGCGCAACGGGCGGCACCGCTGGCTCAACGGGCGGCACCGCTGGCTCAACGGGCGGCACGGCTGGCTCAACGGGCGGCACCGCTGGTTCTGGCGGCGCGCTACCCACGGGTCAAATCGACCGCATGGGACGTCCCGCGATCAGCACAGCGCTCATCGCTGCCGCCAACAAGGACAGCTACAACCAGGCCGCGCCCGCGGCGTGGGCGGGCTTCGCCACGGAAATCGAAACGTCTCTCGACACCATCGACGGCCTCGACGGTGACAAGACCAACGGTCTCTTGGCGGCGACTCGTAGCGTGCTGGCCGGAGTCGTAGCGGACGACCAGCTGCAGATCGACATCAGTGTAGCCGACTGCGACGGCGCGTACCTGGGCCTAGAGCTTGGCGTACCAGCCAAATGCGGCGGACGCACCCTCGCCCAAGACGTGGTCGACACCACGTTGCAGTCCCTGGTGGACGCCACAGGCACGACCAAAGTCAGCGACGACGCCGGACCGAACGACAAACCGTTCACCGACGCCTTCCCCTACTTGGCCGCTCCACACTGAGGGAAGCCCCCTTCACAGATAGTCGAGAGCGCCTCGGCGGGCTTGTCCTGCCGGGGCGCTGTTTTTCCTGAGGACACCATGAGACCGAGCCTATGCATTGCCGTTCTGCTCAGCGCGTCGGCATGTGCGAAGAACGACGCACCCACCGCATCCCTAAGCGCCTCGGCGAGCGCCAGGGCGAAAAGCGCCCCAGCGACAGCCTCCGCGGTGGTAACGGCCGAAGCGAAGCCTTCCCCGCAGGCGCTGTTGCAACGCCCGCGTTCCCAAGACGAACTGGGAACCACTCATGCCCGCATCTTCATGGGCAACCTGAGGGGCTCTGTCGCCGCGGCGAAAGAGGGCTGGGAAAAGGACAAGCCCGCAGCCACCGCAGCGCTGCTGTACGCGACGCCGCTTTCCACTGCCGCCAAGATCTCTGGGGACCTCGAGCAATTCGGCGAGGCCTTGCGCGTCGTAGAAGCCGCCCTGAAGAAGGAGCCCGAACACGAAAAGCTTCTCCTCCTTCAGGCCGAGTTGCTCTCGAGTCTGCACCGCTTCGACAAAGCCGCCACAGTGGCAACCAAGCTGCACGCGCGGGCGCCGTCTGACGCGACGCGGGTGTTGCTCGCGGACGTGGCGTGGAATCGCGGAGACTACGAAACCGCGATCAAGGAAGTCCGCGCCATCGCCACGGAGAAACCGTCGCTTTTTAGTCAGGTGCGTCTAGCCCAGTTGGAGCTGTCCTTGGGCAACTTGCAAGCGGCCAAAGATGCCTTCGCCCGCGCGGAGACGCTGTACCGAGACGTATCGCCGGTCCCCATTGCGTGGTTGAACGTGCAGCGGGGCCTCATGGGGCTACACACGGGACAGTGGGAGGACGCCGAAGGATTTTATCGCGAAGCTGTGACGCGCATGCCTGACTACCCCATGGCCGTCGAGCACCTCGCGGAGGTCGAGGCGCTCCTTGGCAAACGCGAAGAAGCGGTCCGGCGCTACAAAGGCGTCGTTGAAGCAACGGACAATCCGGAATTGATCGGTGCCCTGGCGGGTCTGCTGGCGGAATTTGGCCAGAAGGAAGAAGCCGAACGGCAGGTGGTGCACGCAAAGAAGCGCTTCGGTGACCTGCTCAAACGCTACCCCGAGGCCATGGCGGGGCACGCGGCGGACTTCTTTCTGAATGAGGGTGATGACAAGAAGCAGGCGCTATCGCTTTTGGAACGCAACTTCAAGCTGCGCCCCAACGCCGAAGCCCGGGCGGCCCTGGCCCACGCCAAGTTGGAAAACGGTGATTTGAAAGGCGCAGCAAAGCTCGCGGATGAAGCGCTCGCCACGCCCGTGAAGAAGGCCGAGATCTACTGGATTGGAGCGCGGATCCGTCTGGCAGAAGGCCGCGCTGAAGACGCCAAGTCCTTGGAGTCGAAGGCCAAAGCACTGAATCCAAAGATCGAGCAGCTCGAAGGGCCCCTAGCGACGCCTGGGGAAGCGAAGTAAGCCCGAAGACATGCCGAAGGTCCTCGAGTTCTTCTACGACTTCTCCTGCCCTTACGCCTACCTCGCTTCCACGCGCGTGGAGCGAATCGCCAAGGCCACGGGCGCGCAGCTCGAATACAAGCCCTTCCTGCTCGGTGGCGTGTTCCGGGCCTTGGGCAGCCCCACGCCGGACGTGCTGCCGATGTCAGCACCCAAAGCGCGTTTGAACGGCCTAGACATGCAGCGCTGGGCGGAGCTCTTCGATGTTCCGCTGCGCATGCCCGCCGCACATCCGAACCGTACCGTCACGGCACTCAGAGCGACACTGGCATCCGGCGACATCCCTCGCGCGTCCCACGCGCTCTTTCGAGCCTACTGGGTGGACGGCGCGGATTTGAGCGATCCGGCCGTCATCGGGGCCGCGTTCGAGGCCGCGGGGCTTTCGCCGACGGCCGCCCTCGCCGCGGCGCAGCAGGCCGATTGCAAGGCGGAGCTGCGGAAGCGCACCGACGAAGCCATCACGCGCGGTGTCTTTGGCGCGCCTGCCTGTTTTGTGGACGGCGAGATGTTCTGGGGACAAGACCGCCTCGGTTTCGTCGCAGAAGCGCTCGGCGGGCATGCGGCTCTGGTGGGCCTCCTGCCAGAACCCACGAACCCCGTGCCGCCCGCTGAGCTTGAGTTCTTCTTCGATTTCTCCAGCCCCTTCGCTTATCTGGCATCGACGCAAATCGAGAGCGTCGCGGCCTCCGCGGGTGCGCGGGTCCTGTTTCGGCCCTTCCTCCTGGGCGCGCTGTTCAAGAGCATCGGGACGGATAATGTACCCATGCTCGGCTTCTCTCCGGCCAAGCAGGCGTGGATCGGCAACGACATCGCCCGCCATGCCGAACGCTATGGCATTGAGTTTCGTTTCCCATCCACATTTCCCATCCGCAGCGTACTGCCGCTGCGGACAGCCATCGCCGCGGGCAAGGAACTGCCACAGGTGATGCACACGCTATTTCATGCCGCCTGGGTCAATGACCGGGATATTGCCGATGCCACCAGCCTCAAACTAATCCTCAGCGACGCCGACTTGAACCCGGCCTGGGTCGATGCGGCAGCTAATCCCGAAGTCAAAGCGACGTTGCGCGAGTACACCGACCGGGCAGAAGCCCTTGGCGCATGCGGCGCGCCCACCTGCGTGGTGGGGGACTATGTATTTTGGGGCCAAGACCGCCTCGAACTCGTACGCCGAGCGCTGCTCGGCTGGAAACCCAAGGCCGGCTGAAGCTGACCGACGCGTGCCTTAGGCAACCGCAGGAGGCGCACCCAGCGCGTCGGCGGCAAGCGCCGGTTTCTGCAAGCGATGCACGCACACGTCACCCGCGAGCAACGCTTCCGCCTCCCGCACGACAGACTCGTGATGCGTGAAGAGTAGCACCTGCCCGCGCGCGGCAACTTGCGCGAGTACGCGAAGGGCGGCACGCCCGCGATCGTCGTCGAAACTCGCGAGCACATCGTCGAGCACCAGCGGCAGCTCGGTCCCCTCATGCAAGTGCCGCTCGTAGCCAGCAAGGCGTAGCGCAAGATAAAGTTGATCCCGCGTCCCTTCGGACAGCTCCTGCACATGCAGGCTGCGCCCATCGCTGCGGATCGCGCGCAAGAGGTAGCGATCGTCGTCCCCAAGCTCGGAGCGAAGCGTCGGATAGCGACCCTCCGTCAGCTGACCAAAAAGTTCGGTTGCGCGCCTGAGCAACGGGCCTTGATTCTCTTCGCGAAAGCGCTCAATTTCGCGAGATAGTACGACTGCGGCGAGTCTCAGTCGCACCCAACGCTCGGCGAGTTCACGTGCCACGCTCACGTTGGCCCATGCGGTGTCCGCGGCCAGGGCCCCTGCATCCGTAGCCAAAAGGGAAAGCGCATCGGTCAGGCCGCGAATGTCCCCAGTCAGACCTTGCCTTTCTTCGTCCAGGAACTCGAGCTCTTCTTCGATCTCCGCGAGGCGCGTGCGCACCGCCACCAGATCCCACCCCGCGGTTTCGACCAACAACGCTTCGAGAGCAACGCCTTCCCCCGCCTGGCGCAGAGCGGCTTCGCAGTTTCTCAGCTCGGCCAGCAGCGTCGAGCGCTCTGCGGCGCGCTCCTCCGCTTCCAGCAGCTCTTCTCGGCTCTTCGCACCCGCCTCCGCCAAGAGAGCATCGAATTCGCCCTGCGCGTGATCTCGAAGCGCCGTCACTCTGTCGAGTGCGTCTTGCCCGTCTCTAAGCTCTTGACGCAAGGCTTCGCGCTGCACTTCGCGGCTACGAGCAGCACGCGCGTCCTGGGCGATGCGCTCGGCCAACGCAATGGTCGGCGCGCCCTCGGCAGGGTAATCCAAGGCCGTACACATGCGCGCAACTGCGTCCTTTAGCTCGGCGCTGTCCCGCAGGATCCCGGCGATGCGTCCTTCCAAATCCTGGCGCGCAGCGTCCAGACCGCTCAAGTGCTGCGCTTCACGCAACATAGAGAGCACGAGCTCCGGAGCCGGTGCCTCGCCAAGCCCCAAACCGCCAACGGCCTCACGCCACTGCTCACTCCACTCCGACGCCTTCTTGCGTGCTTGCGCAACCCTGCGCTCTGCCGCTGCGCGCTGTGCTGCCGCGGCATCTCGCGTGGCCATCGCTGTCGCGTGCTTCGTGGCATGCGCGCGGTGGAGCTCGACACGGGCCACGGCACGGTCCACTGCTTCCGCCAGTGGCAGGTTTGCTAGATCTTCGCCGAGACATTCCCCCAGAGCTCGCAGCTCCCCCGCCCGGAGCGCAGCAAGTTGCGGGGATTTCTCTTTCAACGCGTCTACGTCTTGAAGCGCATCCACCACCAGCTGTGCCTGAACCAGCCAGTCGTGGGCGGCGGCCAAGCTTTCGGGTGCGAACCCCATCGCGGCGAAGCGGCGCTCAAGATCTGCCCGAAGCGCTTGAGTTTGCCCTGCGAGTTCGGAGCGCTCGGCATCCACCCGGGCCAAGTCCCGCTGCCGGCGTTGCACTTCGGCCTCGCACTGCGCGCGGCGCTCGACCCGCTCGGCCTCTCGGCGCAATCGGTCTGCGACCGTGTCCGCCGCTGCCACCGCGCCCTCGTATTGTCGGACCTGCGCTTCGCTGCTCGTCTTGGCACTGCGCAGAGCTGGCCGTAGCGTAGCGAAGAGTCTTGCACGCTCGGCGCGCGCGCCGTCGAGGTCCGCTTCACTGATAACGCCCTGGCCTTGCACCAAGGCCTGGAGCTGCGCCTCCGCTTCTTCCCGAGCCGCCCGCTGCTCGCGCTCGCGATCGGCCAGGCGTAGCTGCGCGTCCGTGGCGTCTTGCTCGCGACGCCGCAGCGGCTCCAAACTCCCAGGCTCCGGCAAGCGCAGAGCGAGCAGCTCCTCTGCGCTGCCCGCCCACGGACTCAGCGCGGAGAGACGCCGCTCGAGCTGGCGCTCTTGGGACTGTATTTGCTGCCGCAGCGACGCCAGACGCTGATCGAGGTCTCCCTGGCGCCGGGCTCGCTCGAGGCGACGTTCGAGCTTGGTCACGTCGGGAGGCGCACCCACGTCACGCACGGCCGATTCGGATGCTTCAGCACGCGCGACGGCCTCCGCGAGCTGTTCGTCTGCTTCATCGGTGCTTGGCGGGCGTTTCGTCGCAAGTTGGTGGATGCGCTGACTCACCTGGGGGGAGACGATGAACCGAGCGGCATCCGCCACGCTTTGCATCCCCAGGCGACTGAGGGCGGCGTCGACCTCCTGCGTCCTGGCAGCCAGGGACTCGCGTCGTTTGGGCAAATCCGCCAAGGCCTTGCGCTCGCGGCCAATCATGTCTTCGAGCGCGCCTAGCTCCGCTGGCAGAACCGCAAGGAGCGCCTCCGGAGCGCCCAGTGCCTCGAGACGCGCGCGCCCACGCGCCTGCACGTCGGCCCATGAACGCACTTCAGCATCGGACTCGCGTAGCTCGCCCTCTACGCGCTGACGGCGCGCCCCCAGATCCGGCGCGAGATGCTCAGCGCCGGCCAGTTGCTGCAAGCGCTCAAGACACGCGGCACGGTGCTGCAGGCTCGGCAGCACCGCCTTGGCGCGGCTGAGCCGTGCCTGCTCTGCCCGCAACTCGCGCAGACGTTCATCGTGCAGGGCTTTTTGTTTTCGCTTGTTCGCGAGCTCCTGCTCTTGCTCGGCATACTTCGCTGGATCTGTCACCCGCAGCTTCACGGCTGCCTTGCACTCGGCGTGCTTCGCGAGCGTCGCATTGAGCAGCGGTTTCGTCGCGCGCCCGGCCTTGAACAACTCGTCTGCCTCGGCATGCAGCGCCATGAGAACTCGCTCCACCGCTGGTCCTCCACTGCTGGCGTCGAACAACACCTGGCCAGTCTCCCCACTGCCTTCGGCAAGGCTTTGCCCACCGGCGCGCAGCCGCGACCCGTCGAGGGCAAAAGCAGACTCGAAGCTCTCTTGACCCACGCCGCACAGCGCGGCCCGCATGCGCGCCTCGCCGACCGCTTCGCCCGTCTCCGCGCTCAGGGTGTTCTTTCGACCCTTTTTGCGCAGCCATGTCTGGCGCTCGCCGGAGATCTCCAAACTCGCCCCGAGCAGCAGCTGCGAATAGCTATGCAGATGC
Source organism: uncultured Myxococcales bacterium (assembly GCA_937872925.1). GTDB lineage: Bacteria > Myxococcota_A > Polyangia > Polyangiales > Polyangiaceae > JACKEA01. The sequence goes on from CALMUT010000103.1 coordinate 67,976, forward strand.
GCGTCCGGGGAGCGCTGAGGGATGCCGTAGAAGAAGGCTGAAAGCGCCCGCAGCGCCGTGCTTTTTCCCGCTTCGTTGGGCCCGAAGACCAAATGCAGCCCCTGGGGCGTCGACGCAAAGTCCAGCTCCGTGTCCGTAAATGAACCGAAGCGCAGCAGCGAGAGCCGAAGGAGGCGCATGGTCTAGTCCTGCCTCTCCAGCAAACGGGCCAGCAACAGCTGCTTGGCCTCCGATAGATAGGGCGCCAAGTCCCCCGGATCGTCGAAACGAAGGGCGTCGGGCCCCTGTTTGAGCTCAGCCGGAAGCTTGGACTTCAACTCACTGAGTTCGGCACTCAGCGCGCGCATCGCTTCCTCGTCCGCGGCGTATTTGTCGAAACTACGCGCAACGCGCCCGACCACGTCCTCGCGCTCCAGAGCGGCGTCCACATCCACCAGATCCTTGGTGTCGACGCGGACTTTCTCGATCCACACCTCGTCGAGACTCAAACCGATGCCGCGCACCTCTGCCACGATCCGCTCGATATCGCGGGTGAGCTGTGGGTGCAGCGCAGACGCCCCCTGTAGCTTCACCCGAGCGGCCAAGAGCCTTCCTTCCGCGTTGTCCCGTTCCCGCGAGAGTGCGGCCTCGACGCTCTGAAGCACGTCGTCAATGTCCTGCGCGGCGCCCACGTCGACGTCGACGTGCGCCCAACGCACGACGTCGAAGGTCAACGGCTCTGCGCCCAGGATCCGGCCACCTTCGACCCGAATCAGCGTGGCTCCCTTTTCGCCCACTTCGCGTGCGTGGCGCCCTTGCAGATTCCCGGGAAAAACAATCCACGGCTGCTGTCGAACGACCTCGCGTTGGTGCACATGTCCCAAGGCCCAGTAGTCGTAGCCGCGATCGACCAACCGCTCGACACTGCATGGCGCGTACGGCTCGTGTCCCGGCCGTCCCGTCAAGGAGGTGTGGAGCAAGCCGAAGTTGAGCGCACCCGGTTGCGCGTCCGGATAACCCGCGGCCAAATCGTCCGTCACAGCGGGACGCGCAAACCCCTGCCCGTGCACCACGACCCCCAATTCGTCGAAGCGAAGCGTCTGCGGCGCTCTATGGCTCAACTCGGTCACGTGTTCCGGCAGGCGGAGCTGACGCGTGATCTTGCTTTGAGCGTCGTGGTTGCCACGCACGAACACGACGCTGCAACCGGTCTCGCGCAGACGGGAAAGCTGACCGACAAAGAAGAGACCGGTGGAATAGTCACGCCAATCGCCGTCGTACAGATCGCCGGCGAGCAAGAGCAACTTGACGTCCAGTTCCAAGCATCGGTCGATGAGTGCTTCGAAGGCGCGGCGCGTAGCGAGGCGCATCCGCTCCACCGGCGCGCCGTCATAGCGGGAGAGCCCGACGAGGGGACTGTCCAGGTGCAAGTCCGCTGCGTGCAAAATATGCATCGGCTCGGGTTTTATCACGCAGGCAAGAAACGCGGGCGTGTGGTCGGACATTGTGTGTCCGGCCGCTGGCCGGAACGAACAGCTGGCGAGTCCGGCCGCCGGCCGCGACCCGATCGCGATCGCGCGCCAAAAAAAGAGAAGCAAGCTTTGCGTCGCCTGCAGGTAACCCTTGAGATCTGTTGTGCTTCTCCGCTATCTCCTGGCACGCTCGAGGCAACCCCCAGGGCGCTCCGCTTGAGTTCCTTGGGGGACACGCCGATGTCGCCGACGTTCGGCGTCCTCTTCAACTGAGCCGCCGAAGATTACCGATCATGCTCGTGGTGCTACGGGGCGCTGCCGCGGGTCGATCGGAATCGTATCGTGCGCTTCAGGTGCTTGTGCAGCCAATAGAACCCGAAAGCGAGTCCGGCGGCCACCAAAGCCATCGACTTGTGCCTGGCTTGCTGCGGCTCGTTCAAGACGGGGATCAGGACGCACGCGAGTCCGGCCGCCCATGACAACGGCAGCGCAACTGGTGCGAGCGACCTGCGAAGCGTGAATTGCTCCTGGGGACGCTCCTTCGGAAGTGTGACTCCGAAGCCCAGCACGTCGCGGACCACGTCGACCACCTGAGCGTATTCGGTCTCGCAGAAATCGGACGATACTTCCAGGGATGTACTGGGACGAACAAGCTGCCCGAATCCCTGCACCCGCGGTGATTGCGCGATAGCGAATCGGAGCAGCGCATCGGCAGCCACCGGCGACCATGTTTCGGCGCGCAATGGTTCAATCACGAGCACCGAAGCGGGATCTCCGTCCGGACTCGTCGCCTCACCCTTCCACAGCGCATCCCACCGAGCGTTGTCTCCCGGCACGACAACTCGGGGCGCCGCCACGCCCTCGCGCTCAGCCAACGGTCGGCAACGCGCCTTGAACTCTTCAACGGTCTCGCCGACCGACAGGACAGAAAGTCGCCCCTTGCTCGCGCCGGCGGCGACCAACGCGTGCGTCGTTACACCACCGACTTCAACGCGGTCGCGGGATACAGAGATGAGAAGGGGGCGGGTCACCTGCTGCTACTCGTACTGGTCCACGTCGGGCTGCTCTCTCCTCGCGCCACAGATCATTTGAACACGCTTGCGAGCTTTGAGGCGAGCGCGCACCTCCAGCGGGGCCGCACGGCGACGCAGCCACGCGATGATGCCAATCCACACGGCGAAAACAACGAGAATGGTGCCGCGAGACATGGCGGGCCCGATCAGTTCTTGTTTCGTCTCAGGGGCGGCAGCGGGCCGCGCACAAACTCGGGCAAGACGCGACCGTGGCGCGCCAGCTGTCCCGCGATCCAATACAGCCCTTCGGGCAACACGCCCTCGGAGGTAACTTCCACCTCGTGGCACTCGCCGGAGGGCTTCGCGACGACCTCTGGATATGTCAGGCGGAGCCGAGACTGACCCTGCAGCCGGATGCCCAAGATCGCGTCCGGGTACTCCGGGAACCGCAGCGTCGTTTGATCATCTGCGGCGTCGAGAGCTTCAACGCGATAGCGGGCTCGAAGTTGGTCGACAAGCACAGCGAGAGACAGCACGGGCGCCGTCGCTTGCTTCGCGCGCCACGCTTCCAGACGCTCGAAGACGCGCGCTGCGGGGTAGCGAGCCCGATCCGGGAACTCGGAGCGGTAGTAGCAGTCCCAGTAGCTAATCATGCGCTGGCGCGTCAGCTGCCAGAACGGAATGTTCTCGTTCAGAAACTCCGAATAAGGCTGCTCATGCTGCGCGGCGATTCCGGCTTCGAGTACGCGGACGATTTCGATGACGTACTCACCAAGCAGCTGAATGACATACGGCGCAGTCCAGACTGCGTCGTGGCGGAGCACTTCCTCGACCATCCGCTCGCGCACATGACCGTTGTGATGCCGCGTGAACCAGCAACTCGCCACCAGCCGCTGCCGCTCGCTCAGCTCGCGTAGCTGCTCGGGGGTTGGTTCCGGAAAGTAGAGTCGCGTAGGAATGCGCAACCGCTCCCCGCGCATCACGATCGGACCCACGTCGAACTCGCTCGGCGAATGCGAGCCGCGCCCCAGCATAGCGGCCACGACGTCAACGTCCTCCGCACACTCGCTCGGGAGTGCGCCTCGAAATCTGGCGACAAGAGCTGGCTTCATTCGTGCGGATCTCCATCCGTGTCCACGAGTCGTGACTTCGTGGACCGCGCGCTGGGGACTGTCCAGGTGCAAGTCCGCTGCGCGCAAAATATGCATCGGCTCGGATTTTATCACGCAGGCAAGAAACGCGGGCGTGTGGTCGGACACTGCGTGTCCCGCCCACCGGATGCGACCCTGCCCCCGCGACGCGAGGGACCGCCCCCGGCCGCAACGGCCGCCGGCCGCAACGGGATCGCGAGCGCGCCGGAGCGCCGGAGCGCCGGAGCGCCGGAGCGCCGGAGCGCCGGCGCGGAAGCTCGAATGAGGTGCGTTCGACTCGGTCTGGGCGAGGCCTCATTCGAGCATGCTCGCGACCCTAGCCTGCCGGGCCCGCTCGACCGGTTCCGTCTGAGCACCGCCGCGCTTGTGCCTTCGTACGCATGATGAACTCGTGACCGAAGTCTTGCTGAGCCGCGAGGTCGTTGTGAGGACGGCAGTGAAGCGTGAGGTTGTTCAGCGTCATCTCGCCGCCCTTTGCGAACG
>CALMUT010000104.1 GCA_937872925.1 uncultured Myxococcales bacterium
CGGGTGCCGCCCCGCCACGGCTTCTTGAACGTCAGCTCCAGCTTACCGTCGCTGCGTTGCTCCAGACGGTCCTGGGCCACGGGAGGTCGGGTGATGTAGCGGCAGAGTCGCTCGACGCGCCGTCGGTCTCGTCCGTCGACGACTTGCACGGCGTGCACGTTGATGCCGCGCACCTCCGCGATGGGGGCGTCGGTCACGTCGCGCGCGCGGGGTCGGTCGGGCGGCGCCGTGATCAGGCGCAGTGGCGGCAGGCCGGCGCGGTCTCCGCTCACCCCGATGCCCTGCGCTGCTGCGGCGTAGAGCGCGGCGAGGGTAAGCTCGTCCAAAGCGAAATCTGGCGGCGACTCATAACACTTCTGGGACTCCCCAGGATCGTCCGCGAGCGCGGGATCGAGACTGCGGCCGTGGGCGCCCAAGATCTTCTCGACGCGCGTGGCGGTGCGTGCCGCGACGTCGGCGATGTCTTCGTGGGTGGGCGTGTCGAGCTCCAGGAACTCCAGCGGTGCGCGAGGGTCGCCGTCATCGTGTGAGTAGACGCCGTCAAGCACGAGAGCATGGAGATGTACGTTGAGTCGGAGCGCGGAGTCAGTGCGCTGCACGGCCACTACCGCGCCCGTGAACGCCTGCGACATGCTCGCGAGCCCGTGCTCTCGCTTTGCGCGCCAGCGCAAGGAGCGGTCCACCTCCTTCATGAACCCGCTCACGACCGCGGCGCAGAGCTTCTTGTCGTACCCCAGCAACGCGGGCAGTCCCCAGGGCAGCGAGCAGATCCAGTGCCCGCCAGCAAACCCGGGGCTCGGAGGTTGTACGCAAAAATCGCCGCGTACAAGGTGCCCAAGCGCGTGGTCGTGCGTTAGGATTTTCCGCGCAACCCCGTGGGCAAGGTGATCAAACCCGAACTGATGCGACAGCTCGCGGCCGAACTCAGTGGGCCAGGGAGAGATTAGCGCCCCCGCGACGGCACGCGCCCCGACCCAAACCCAAGGAGAGCCCACGCCACCAGTGCCGGCGGGCGCGACGCACTCGGCATCCTTGCACGTCGTTCCCGCGGCGCAGGGGTCCAGATCCGAGTGCACGCCGTTGGCGCACGGCCAGGCGGGCGCCAATGAATGTAGGGCAGTGTCCCACCTTGCTTCCCCGCCCTGCGACCAGTCACACTTCGATGTGCCGGGGAGGATTTCGATGAGCGAGACAGAGCGAGTCGGGCGCCCTTGCGGGAGTCGAGTTGACGAAACGCGCCGGGGGGGGGGCACCTTTGTCAGTTACCTGGTCGTCGCGGCGCTGATGTTGTGGCCAAACGTCGTGCGCGCGCAAAGCTGCCCGAACGCGCCGCCGGGCACGACATCAGCGCTGGACTTCCCGACAACCTGTGAGTTCTTGCCACGCTCGCCGATCCTCCTCCAGCCGTACCTGGCGGCGCAGTGCGAGATGGATCAGGACGGCAACGGGCTGGACGACGAAATCGAGGCACAGATCGCGCACTGCTTCGTGCCGGAGTTTCGGTTCGATAGGGATGAGCCGTCTGACTCGCTGCGCCCCTGCGAGCCGATTCTCGGCTATTCCGCGTACCGCATAGCCTCGCCTCAAGACGACGAAATCATCATTCGCTATCGCTTCGTCGCCATTTTTGCCCGGGACGGTGGATTCGTTGCTGACGACTCATGGTGGTGCGGAAACGATCACCCGGGCGACACGCAGCAGTTCAACCTCGACGTGCGCGTGTCTCAGAACGATGTGTGGCGGGCGTCCCTTACCCGCTTCGATACGTGCGGTCAGCCGATCATGTCCGGAACTCATCCGGTGCTCTTTCCCACCGCCGGGAAACACCACTTGAAGTGCGAGGCTGGCGTCAGCATTGCGTCAGTCGATGTCGTCCTGATGGACCGACTTTGCCTGGATCCACACCGCGGCGATGGACCGCTCAGGATCCCCAGCCACCTGTTCCAAGTATCCAATTCCCTGCTCCCGGTAACGCTCACGGCGGCTGCCAACGTATGCGAGTACGTTGCAAGCGGAGGAAGCAAGCTCCTTGCGGCGCCACGGCTGCAACCTCTCAGTCTGGAAAACCTGGGCTTTCCCGGACAGTTTCTCACCTTGCCGTTCTTCGCAGCCGATCCGCCCTGGGGGATCGTCGGTCCAGGAGCCGGCTTCACGTGGGACGCCGATGGCGACGGGCTAAGCGAGGTGTCGCACGTGGAAGACGAGATCATCAAGGCGCATCCAGTTGATCTCTGTGGCCTGGATCGCGTCGTCACAGGCAGCGATCCCGACGCCGACAAGCTTCGCGGCAAGTGCGATCCCGATCCGAGCTTCCGGCAGAAGTACGTCGGCATCGGCGAGCCCGGGTTCCCACCGGTGCCAGCGCCGAAGCCCAACTGGTCGACGCCCGTGCATGCATACGGCGGATTCTGGGATCAGGACCAAGATCACGCCGCGAACGGCTTCGATGGCTGCCCCACGCTCGTCGCCAAGTCTCAGGGCATCAGCAACCGCTGGGCGGAAGACGTCAACTGGCCACCGGGTGAGCAGGGCAACCACGAGTTTGGCTTCTTCCAGCGCGGCGACACTTGCGATCCGTACCCGGTGTCGCTCACCAAGTGGAAGAAGACGTTCCAGCGCAGCACCAAGTGCGGGCCTCCGCGCTTCGTGACCAGCGGCTCGGACTACGCGCTCACGCGCACCGCGGCCGCGCGCGGCGCGAGCGCCAACGACGCGTATTGGGACACGAAGCAGCCCGAGATGTCCAACACGTGGCTGGGCAATGGGTATCGGTGCGCGTGTCGTGATGCACTGACGGGTGCGCCAATCAGTGGTCCCGCGTGCGTCTTGAACCAAGCAAGCGAGTGCTTCCGCAACGACGTCGCCGAGGCCAACCGCCAGCTCTACACCGGCCGCGGCTGGCGCGCGCTGGATCGGGCTGGCTGCGCACGTTCGCACACGTGGTGCGATCCGATCCCGCTGCCCGTGCCCCGTTTTGACGTGGGACAGAGCAGCAGCCACTGGGCCTGGACGCAGGAGACCACGGCGTTCCCCGCTGGAACTGCGACGCAGCACTTCTCGCCCGGCGATCTGATTTCGGTTCCGGGCTCTCTGATCAACGGCGCGCACGTACGAGCCCAGCGCGAGTATGCCCTATGGTCGCTGGTGGAGCTGCAGCAACACCTTGGTTTGCCCAAGCGCGCGAGCGCGCCGTTCATCGATCCGGAGTTCGATCCGCGCGCTTTTCCTCTCCAAAACACGGCCAGTCAGATGAGCCGGCTGGTGCGCTCGTCACTCTCCGAGCAAACCCTATCCGGTCTCACCAGCGCGCACTCGTCGCTCAGTGCCGGCATCACCTGCGGGCTGCTCACCTTGGAGCAGCAGCTCAGCAAAGTGAAGCTGTGGTTCGGGCCCGATCCGGTGTTGCCGGAGCGGTACGGCGTGAGTCAGCTGCGCGCGCTCGTGCACGGAGACGGCCCACTGCTGAGCGCGGCCGTGCTGCGCCCGACGGAAGGCAACTACGCAACACTCAGTCTCGGCGACGTCGCGATGGACAGCTGGCTTTCCAGCAGCAGCGTGGGCATCACGCCCCTGGCGACGGACCGCCTGGTGAGCGGGCCGCTCCCCGGTCTCGCCTCCCTGGCCGCGAGCGAGCGCGATCCCATCGCCGAGCCCGACCTGTTCGTGTTCGAGCGGGGGGTGAGTGATCGGCCTGCGCGTTTCGCGCGCCTGGCGCCGGTCGAGGTCACGACCACGAGCGCGCGCTACGAAGTCGTGCGCTTCGGCGAGCTGCGCGGGACGGTCTCCACAGCCGCGGAGGTCGTGACGGACGCGGAAGGTCGCGTTGCGGCCGTGGTGGACTTCCACAACGACTTCGTGGAAGCGGTGCTTCCGGACGGAGCGCTGCCCATGCGTCACGCGCTGCCTGTGGCGCTCTCCGGGCGCAGCGACGCGGCTCTGGCGCTTCGCGGCAACCTGCTGCTCGTTGCAGGTGGGCTCTCGGACGCCGGCCTGCACCAGGATCTGTGGCTGCTCGATCTCTACAGCGGCACGGCGCGCGAGCTGCGTGCAGATTTGCCCCCCCGTCGCGGCGCCTTGCTGAGCGTCACGCCGAGCGGCTCGCACGTGTTGTACGCGGGCGGCTTCGACGCAGCGGGCGCGAGTCACGACGACGTGTGGCAGCTCGCGGGTCCCGCTGCGCCGCCTGGCGAAGCAAAGCCGGCGCAGCTGTACGCGGACACCTCCGCCGCAAGTGTGGGTTTATCCGCCAGCGCACTTGCCCTCGACCCCATCGGCGGCGAGCTGTTGCGCGTCACGTATGAGCCGACCGCAGTCGAAGGTCTCGCGCTGGCAACCCGCACCAACAGCGGCTGGGAGCGGCTCGACGACACTGGCGAAGTGCAGCGCTGCGCTGCGCAAGACTCGCCAGGTGGGAAGCTGTGCTCGCTCTCGGCCGCGTGGTGGGCAAGCGTAGGTCGCACCGCGTGTGAGAGCACGAGCTGCCAGGGCAGCGCCGGCGCGCTGCTCGGAACGGCGAAGCTGCTCCCGCCCATCGTGGCCGCAGACGTGAGCGCCGAGGGCGCGTGGCTCGCCCGGCCGCATCGCGTGGAGTTCGTCGGCGCGACGGAGCCGTCGACTCTTGGCGCCACACGCGGCGCGGCTGTGCACGAAAGGCCCTGGGACATCGCCGCCCGCGGCGCCACCGCACTGCTGACCACGCGGGAGGGCGTGCGGCTAGCGATCCTCGAAGGCGAGAGCGTCGCGTTGGGCGAAGAGCTTGCCTTGTGCGGCACGCCGTTCGATGTGGAGGCGCTCGCAGAGGACACCTGGGCGGTGATGACCACCGTGGGCCTCGCCATCGTCGGTGGCGGCGTCACGACGCCGCTGCGCGTGCTGTCGATGTCGCTGCTGGTTCCGGCCGGTCCGCAGGGCACCTTGCTCGCACTGGGCACGGACGCGAGCGCCGAGTGGGCCTGCAAGCTCGCCAAGCCCTTCGCGCACGCGGCGGGCGCGCTCAAGGCCATCACCGCGCTGGCGCCGGTCGAGCGCGGTCGCGTACTGGTCTCCTACGGCAAGCATGTGTTCGACGTTGACGCTTCAAACGCAGCCGAGCCTGCGCTCCGCGACGTGCTGCACTTGAAGCTGCCGCTCTTTGCGCTCCGCGCCGACGCGCGCGGCGGGCGCGCGTACGGTCTCGGCGCAGGTCCGAAACATCGGCCGATCATCGACCTGCGCGGCGAGCAACTCGTGGTCACCGGAGCGCATGATGTCGCACACTGGGTCACGCGACGCGACGCCGGAGCGCTGCGCCTGGGGCGCCACGGTGCGTGGGCCGAGCTGGCATGGGTGGCGCCATGAGAGCGCTCGCCGCTCTGGTGGCGGTCGCGGGGCTGCTCCCGCTGCTCTCCGTAGCGGGGTGTCCGTCGCAGGACGACCCACCGGCGGGGACAGACGGCACGGGCGCCGCGACCGGAGGCAGTGCCGGGGCGTCGGGCAGCAGCGGTGCGGCGGGCAACACCTGGGACCCCGTGTGGCACGAGACGAAGCCCAAGGACTGGACGTCGTATCCACCGGATAACCTGCCCGACTGTGGGGACGGCTGCCGCATCGCGATGAATCTGCCGCTCCGCAATCCCGCTGTGTACGGTCACTCGTTCTCGGAAAGGTGGTTTTCGAGTGACACGCCCAAGGGAGTTGGATTCACACCAACTAGCGACGGTCCAACACACGCCATCCCGCTTGACGGAAACTCGGTGCGCCGGTCCTCCGTCTACGGCGACCACATCAGCTACCTTCGCTCCTTCGGCATCGGCGACGGTCAGGTCGAGGTCGCGAGTCTCATCACAGGCGAGACCAAGATAGCTTTCCGCTACACCCCGGCCGAGGCCGGCGACAACTCCGTCTGGCGCACCGTGATGGGACCGCGACACGTGTTCTGGTTGTTCCCGGGCGGGCTGTGGGCACGCAACCTGGCGACCGGCCACGTGAAGAATCTCGGTGGCAACTGTTGGTCATACTGCCCAACCGAGACCCAAGTCCTCTGCGATGACGGCGTCATCCTGACCATCGATCCCGACACGGGAGCCTCGAAGTTCCTCGACTACGGCGGCGAGTGGCAAACCCACGGCACCTGCTCGCCGGGGCGCACCCAGTACGCCTGGGTGGACTACCGTGATCCGCCGGGACCCGGCTCCACGGACTTCAACCGCAGCGGCGGCGAGGTCTACGTGCATGACCTGAAGACCGGCAAGACCAAGCGTGTCACCTTCGACTCGCCAAGTTCCCCGCGAGGCAAGGTGTACCCCGCCATTGACGGCGACTGGGTCGTGTGGAACGAGCCGGGCGATTCCGAGGATGCCAACCCGCAGACGAATGCGGCGTTGCTCGGCGCCGGCGCCTTGGTGAAGTTCGACATGAAGACCGGACAGCGCTGCCGGCTCACCTCCCGACCCATGCGGCTTTGGTTCAAATCCCTCCACGGCACCCACGTCTACGGCAGCTGGTTCGACCTGCCCTCAAGCGAGGTCTGGCTCGCCGATCTGGACCTAGAGCACCCAAGCCTCACCTGGGACTGCGTGGCCACGCCCGAGTGGACGCTGTAGACTCTCGAGCGGTGGCCCACGCGAACGAACTCGCAGGCTTCCGAACGGCAGCGCGACGCGACGCGGGGGCGCTGCGCCTGGGGCGCCACGGTGCGTGGGCCGAGCTGGCATGGGTGGCGCCATGAGAGCGCTCGCCGCTCTGGTGGCGGTCGCGGGGCTGCTCCCGCTGCTCTCCGTAGCGGGGTGTCCGTCGCAGGACGACCCACCGGCGGGGACAGACGGCACGGGCGCCGCGACCGGAGGCAGTGCCGGGGCGTCGGGCAGTACCAGGCGTCAGGGAACTTTCCGAACACCTCCGCTGGTGCGCCTGGAGCGCGGCACGTTCGCTTCGCTCTGGCGTGGTGACGGTACGAGCGTCGCGCTCACCGCAACCGAGCTCGCGCTCTTCATCGAAGGCTGTGATCTCGTTGGACGACGGTCGTTGTCGCCCAGTATCGTCAAGCCGATTGCGCTTGCGCATAGGAAATCCCACCTGCCAAATCCACCTGGTCTGAGAATAGCCCGGGACG
>CALMUT010000105.1 GCA_937872925.1 uncultured Myxococcales bacterium
CCTCGGTGACCCGCACACGCCCTTGCACACGAAGATTGAGCAGCTTGGCTTCGAGCACCTGGCGCTTGATCTCGGAGCGGTACTGAGACTCCGTCAATCCTGCACGTTTGGCCTCGGCGACGAGGTTTTCGATCGCCATCTTGTTCTGGCTGGCGATGCGGGCAAGCGCCTCGTCGATCTCCTTCGCATTCACGACGATGCGCGATCGGTTTGCAGCGCGCTGCTCGAGCTCTTCGTCCACCATGCGTTGCAGCACAGTCTTGAACGTTTGAGAAATGGCGGCTGAACGTTGCGCTCCGGCGGGGACTTCAGTGTAGATGCGTATCAGCAGCGGGCGCGCGCGCTCTCGCACGTCGCTGAGCAAGATGGCGCGTTCGCCGACGACAGCAGCAACGCGTTCCACAATCGTTGCCTGGGCAGAGCCACCCAAGAGCAGCAGCGGGAGCGCCAGGCGCAGTGCCAGTCCAAACCTCATGGCGCGGCTTATACCACCTTCCAGCTTTAGCGAAGCATGTGGGCTCGGGAGGCCGTCGTGACGTAGAAATTGCGAGGCCAATGTCGATAATAGCTGGCGCGTAGCACCGGCGCGCCATCGTTCGGGTCCACCTCGTCGCCGATCTGCCCGACGATCCGAACGAGGGAACCCGTCCCCACGGAGAGTTTGCCAATGTTGTCGTCTTCGCTGAGCTTCACCAAGGCGTGGGCGATCGCATGTTCGCGGTCGCTCACGGTGACTCGACAGCTGTCCTCGTCCTTGGATTCACACAGGTTACGCGGCTCCAGAGTGCGCAGGGAAAGCTTCAAGCGCGCAGTCCCGCCGGCTCCCTCGGTACGGGAAAGCACGACGCCGAAGAAGCTAAGCGGCTTGCCCTTGAAGTCCTCGGGCTTTCGCTGAACCATCACGGGGTCGTACTCTTTGGTCTTCTCTAGGGCGTCGGCCTCAGCGCTCAACGGTGCATACACCCGACTGTGTCCGTATTGTCCGGGGGAGTGACATGAGAGTAGAGCCAGGCCGGCGAGTCCAAGTAGCCAGGAGCGAACCATGGCGACGGCCTATCACGGCAACTTCTGAAGGTCACGCGGAGAGCGCGGCTTTTCGCAGGGAACGGAGCGCTCTAAGGCCGACCTCCACGCCGAACAGGAGCAGGCACAGTAGCGCCAACTCGCGCGAAGCATCGACCTTGGATTGCACAGCGACGCGGGATCCTATCGCGTCTTGCGCATCCTGCGGGCTCGGCAAAAGAGTCAGTTCTTCTTCGGCGTAGTGCACGAAGCGTTCGGTGATGTCGCCGTCAACGTCCACGGAGTATCGGCCTGCTTCTGCGACGACGACGGTTTGATCGTCTGCCCCAGCGTTGCGCGCCGTCTGCAGTTGGGTCGCGCCGGGGCCCCGGAGGACCACGTTGGCGGTTGCGGGAAACGTCCAGGTTTCCCCTGCGATGCTGCGCCGAGGACCCGCTCGGCGCTCGGCTTCATCAAGGGCATGGGAAAGCAGGGCCAAGAAGCCCGGTCGCAACGGGAAATCGCTCTCAGCCAGCGACGCTGGCAAGCTCGTGGTCAGGACCAGGCCTCGTCCGACCGGCGCCACCGTCGCAAACGGCTCGCCGTCGTCCCACTTGCCCAAGACTTCCCCCTCCGGGGGCATGGCCGCTGCGAGGAGTGCGCGGCCATTCGGCTCCAAGTCCTTCAGACTCGAAGACGCTTCCCCCAGCATTGACAGGGACGCCGGGTCGGCGCCGTGCGCAGAGGTCTTCTGCCAACGCAGCGCGCCGCGCGCAAAGGGTTCGAAGGTCGATCCCAGCGGCGCTGCTTCCGCGCGGGGGCCCACCAACGTGATCGCGACCCGACCGCGCTTGAGCCATTCCGTGAGGGCGATGCGCGCTTCCGCTACTAGCCCTGCGGGATCATCAATGATCAAGAGCGCGTGTTGGTTGAGCGCGGCGGTTTGGTCCGGGAGCAGCTGGTGTGGGAATATCCCGATGTCGCGCTGCAGGGACGCAAGCGCTTGTTCGATGATCGTCGCGCCGCCGGTCACGACGCTGGTCGTGGCTGCGTCGCGGACCACGCCGACGCCCAGCTTGCCACTCTCCGGTGCAACTGGCGCAGTGTCGTTTTCAGCCAGTGCGTCGCGACCCGAAAGCGTTGCGTTCATGCGGCCAACGGGCACCGGCAACTCGACGTTGAGCTCCTGGACCCCGCCCCGATGTTCCAGGGGCACCTGCCCGAGTTCCTCCCCGCTCTTGCCGGTCGTGGCGCCATCGGCAGCCGGGGCCGCGGCTTCGGTCAGCACAATGGTCGCGGTCCGCCCTTTCGCGGCGCTCGAAGAGTTGCAGGCCACGCGCAGAGTCGCGCGTCGGCCCAAACGCACCGCGGAGACGATGCCGCAGTCAGCCGCGCTCTTTGCCAGCGCTTCCAAGGGGGCAGTCAGGGGGATCTTGGTGGCTTTGGGCACTCTTCCGGCCAAGTCACTCAGCAGCACGATGCGGCGATCCTTGTGCGGCAATGGCGCCACGCTTGCCTCGGCGAGCTTCACCGCTGCGTCCAAGTCCGTAGAGCGATCACTTATCTTCAGATCCGATAGAGTTTCTCGAACCTGATCCAGGTCCGTGGTGGCCGGCATCACCAAACGTGCCGGCTTGCCAGCAAGAACGATGGCAATGGCGTCTCCGTTGCGTGCAGCGTCGAGCAACTCTCGGGCGCCGCCCACGGCGGCGTCCCAGCGTCGTTTTCCGTCTGGCATTTGCGTGCGCATGCTGTGGGAGTCATCCAGCACCAGCGCTAGCGCCACGGAGGCGCCACCGTCGCGTTCCAAGGACAGTCGGGAGCAGCGCACCAGCGGCGTCGCGCCCAGCACCGCAAGTGCCAGGATGAGAAGGAACCGCGCCGCAAGCAGCGCCCGGTCCTCGAGCTTGCGGCGCTTTCGGGCCACGGGTTGTGCTGTCGGGACCAGGTGTGCCGCCGGGAACTCGCGTTCCTCCGCAGTCGAGCGCCGCAGCAGATGCGCCAGCACTGGCAGCGAAGCCAGTACGGCGATGGCAAGTGCTGCCGCAAATACGAAGCTCAAAGCGTCTCCCCCGAGATGGCTGCCAATACGGCGCGAACATCGTCCACGGGATCCCCGTCCGTCGTGGCCTCCACCAGGCGTCCACCGACGGACTTCATGCGTTCGCTCCAGACTCCGGTCAACGCAGCCAAGCGCTGGAGGTATTCTTCGCGCACGGCCTCGCCGTCGGTCTCCACCAATACAGAGCCCTCGCTGGCCCGCAAACGCAGCGGTCCGCGGAAGGGGAAACGACGCTCCGCGGGGTCGAGCACTTGGACGACAACCAAGATCCGTCCTCGGGCGGACAGGGCAAGGAAGCGATCGAGGGTCCCTTCCGGCAGATCCAGCAAGTCGCTGAACAAGACGATGATCGAGCCGCGCCGCGCGTGGTGTGCGATTGGAGCGAAGGCACGGTCCACAGCTCGCACGTCCTGTTGCATCTCCCCGCCGGGTTGCGCTCCTTCCAACGCTGCGACGATGCGCTCGAACGCCTCTCGCCCGCCCATGGCGGGCAGCGGACGTCGGTCCGTGCCTCCGAACCAGTCGAGGGCCACCGGGTCGCCCCCGGAGAGCGCGACCCGGGCGAGGGCGGCGGCAAGCAGCGAAGCGTAGGCGATCTTCGCCGCCGGAGCGTGCTCGCTGCGGTAACCCATGCTGGCGCTGGCATCGACGATCAGTCGCATTGCACGGTCGGTATCGGTTTCGAACTCTCGTACCAAAAGCCGCCCATGACGCATGAGGGCGCGCCGATCCAGCCAGCGCAGATCGTCGCCGGGTAGGTAGGCTCGATGGCCTCCAAATTCCACACCGGGTCCCCGGCGCGGGCTGCGATGCACGCCCACATAGAGACCGTCCGCGACCGCGCGAGCATGCACATTCAGCGGGGCCAGTTGCCCCCAGTCGATCGCGCGTTTGATGTTACGGCTGCGGTCGTTCACAGAAGCGCCTACTCCGTCACAACACTGACGAAGATACCAGCGGCAATGCCCACCAGCGCAGCCACCAGAGCGATCCACCACCAGAAATTTGACGAGCGCCGCGGCGCGGGCAGGGATTGGAGCACCTGGTCAACGGAGATGCGCTGGGTTGCAGCGAAGGGCAGAGCCAGCTCCGTGTCGCTTTTGGAGATTGCGTCGTCGCTTGGTGGTGGAATGGTCCCGGCCACGTTCTGCGGTTCTTGTCGGGCACGCTGGAGTGCCTCGGAAAGAGCACCGGCGGTGGGGTAGCGTTTGGCCGGCTCTTTTGCCAATGCGTGCAGGACGACAGCTTCCACCGCCGGCGGGATATTCGCTTTTGGCGCGCGGCTGGACGGCGGGTCCGGCGCGTCCATCAAATGTGACGTCATCACCGAGACTGCGCTACTGGCTTGAAAGGGGACGGTGCCCGTGAGCATTTCGTACAGCACGATACCTACGGCGTAGACGTCACACCGAATGTCAACTTCGTCGCCGCGTGCCTGCTCCGGCGCCATGTACTCGGGGGTGCCGAAGACCATGTTCTGCTCGGTCAGAGCCGAGAGCGACTGACTGGCTTCCGCACGCAGCAGCTTGGCCAAACCGAAGTCCAGCACCTGGACGCGCGGGTGTTCGCCGCTCGCATCCGCAACCATGACGTTGCCTGGCTTGAGATCACGGTGCACGACGCCCGCCTCATGCGCCGTGTCCAAGGCCGCGCAGATCTGGGTTGCGATTCCGATTGCTCGTTGCACCTGCAGTGGGCCCGTCTTCAGTACGACGTCGAGGGGCTCGCCCGCCGCAAGCTCCAGCGCCATATAAAGTCTGCCGTCAGAGAGTTCGCCGTAGTCGAGCAAGCTGACCACGTGCTCGCCGCGCAGCCCCGAAAGCAATCGTGCTTCGCGCTGGAAACGCCGACTGACCTGCTTGTTCTTGATTAAGTGGGTGTGGATGAGCTTCAGGGCGACACGCGTACCCACCGCTGGCGTGCGCACGTTGCCGTCGGCGTCTTCCGCCGCCGCGGCGCACTCGGCCACGTACACAACGCCGCTGGCGCCGTCGCCCAGGGCTTCTTCTAGGCGATAACGGCCAATCCGCGTCCCTGCCGGCAACGCGCCCCGAACCCGTTCTTCCCTCATTTAGTGCCCCTGGCGCAGGCACTCACTAGCTTGGGACTCATCCAGATCGGGTCGACGCTGGCGCTCTTGTCATGTTGTAGCCAACTCGCGCACGCGGCGGTTGCAAGTCCGGGTGCGTCCAAGGCGGCATAGGCGTCGAGGAGCTTACGGTGCACCGTGGCGAGCTGCGGCCCAGTGAGCGTTCCCGTTGCCAAGAACGCGTTGCCACGACGCACCGCATCGACGTAGCGGCCGCCTTTCACGTCCGCGATCAGCAGGGGAAGCTCGTGCGCGACTCGCTTTTGGGTCGCGCGCTCATCGCCAGCGGCCTGCGCCTGCACTTCGAGAGAAGCCGACTGAAGGGCCTTCTTGCCTTCTTCGCTGAGCGCCAAATCGCTTAGAGGCACCAGAACCACGTCCCCGCGCACGAGTTTGCGTCCCTTGAAGCCATTGTAGTGGTCCAGCACCCAGGCTTTGTTGCGATCGCCCATGAAACGATAGGCGATGGTCACGATGTTCTCACCGGACGAGACAATCAGCGTCAGATTGTAAGGGACGACGAACTCTGCGCCATCCTCTGGGGGGAGCCAAGGACTAGTCCCGTTGGCGATCGCGAGCACGTCCGCACGCCCGGCAGTGCCGAGGAGCTCCTTGGCAAGCTTGGCCCAGGTGTCACCCTTTTTTGCCTTGCGATGACTGACCGCTGGCACCTCTAGGCGCATGCCCGGCACGATGGGCGACCCGCCCTGGGCATCCAGCCCGTTCGCGGTGACGAGGATCTGCTCGTGCTGGATCTTCCCGTAGAACCGCTCTGCGATGGACGCGAGGGTATCTCCAGACTGCACCACGTAGGGAAAAGCGTTTGCGCTTTCCGGCGTCGCGAGGGACAGCGCGAGCGTGGCGAAGAGAGCCTGGGACTTCATGGCTGACCGAGCTTACTCGTCTTTTTCGCGTTGTCGTGTGCCGGGCGACGCAGGGCGGCCGCCGCGAGTAGGCAAAGCGCGGGAGTTGCGACGATGTGGTAGCGGTCGTCCCCGAAGAATATGGCGTGAGTCACCGAAGTAACGAGGACGAGCCCCAGGCTGAAGGCTAGGGGCGGACGATAGGTGGGACGCCCCGGCATCGGCAGCAGCGCGACCAGTGGCAAGAGTGCTGGCAAGATGAAAAAGGGGTGTTCGATTGTGACCGCCGCCCACAGACTCAGGGCCGCCCAGACTACGGCGACAGCGCCTTGGGCGAGCACCACTTCGCGCCGCGCGGTTCGCCGGAACACGAATGCGACCGTCGAAAGTGTGGCGGCCACTAATAGAAGGCGGTGAAACAGGGACAGCAAGTTTCTCCCGGCCACTCGCCGGGACTCGTGCCAAGAAGCCGGATCCGCTTCGCGCAGGTACTCGATGGGAAACGACTCGTGATCGTAGGTGTGAGCGAGTTTGCGCGGGATCAAGCTGAGCCAACGTCCCGGGTCCCGCAAGATTTCCCGCTTGCCGACCGCGGCCCAACAACGATCCTGTTGGACCTGACCCGTGACGATGGGACAGCCGTCCGTAGCCCGCAGCGTACGGAAGCGTCCCGTTTCCGTCTTGGCACCGATGGCGAGGTTCCAACCGCCGTTTGTGGAAACCAGGGCGCAGCCGTCCATCACAACGCAGTTGCGGATCGTCCATGGCGACACCGTGAAGAGCGCGCATGCCCCGGCAATGCTCAGCGTTGCCAGGGCCCGCTTCAGCGAGCGCGGCCCACAGAGCGCAAGTAGCGGAATGCATAGCAGCGAACTGGGGCGCACCAAGGTCGCTAGCCCGAGCACTATCCCGCCGCAGGCAGCGGCCCAGATCCACCGGCGCCTCAGGCGCAGCGTTACCCAAGGAGCGAGCATCAAGAGCAGCGCGGCCAGCCCTTCGGTCATGACCACGGCGGAGTAGACCGCGAGTCCGGGGTGCAGTGCCGCGACGACCCCTGCGGCACGTGCGCGGTTGGGTGAGAGCCCGTAGCGAGCCAACCGATGCACCACCACCACCAACAGGGTGCCAACCAAAGCGTTGAAGACCGGCGCGACCCACAAACCTTGGCCGACCACCTTGTACAGGCCGCCCAGGACTGCGCTGTAGCCGACGGGGTAGTGGCACCACGGTTTCCACAGCGCTTCGCCGTTTCGCAGCACGTCTTCGGAGTAGCCCAGGCCATCGGCGATGCGCTGTGCGCCAAAGTGGTAGTAGTGCCCGTCCCATACGGGTTCCCGGGCCCAGGCGACCGCGACGAAGAGCCGCGGAATAAGCGCCACGATGGCAAGCGCCAGTGAAAAGAGGCGATCGTGGCCTGCGTCGTGCGCGCGTTTCATGGTCGGGTGACGCGCGCGGAGCTAGCCCAAGGGTTCGCCGGAGGCCGCGTGCCACTGCCGCATGCGCCGCAAGTAGGTGCGGCTCACCTGGGCTTGGTCCAGTTTCAGGTACTTCGCAACCTGCTGCACGAAGCCGCGGGTGTAGACGAGAGCGGGCAGATTGCGAAAGTCCTCAGCCTCGATCGCTCGGAGGTGCGCGGAAGCGATCTTGGTGCGTTCGGCGATTTCCTCTATCTCGACACCTTGGGATTGCCGTACGCGTGCCAAGAGCTGACCTGAGAACTCCGTTTCTGCGTTGATCTCCCGGGCGAGTTCCTGCCGCAGCATCGCGCGTTCGGCTTCAAGTGCGGTGTCCGGGTGTTTGCGCTCACTCTGCTTTTCCTCTTCCTGGGGGAAGACGGACAAGTCGTAGGCACGGCGGCGGATCGGGTCGAGCAAGGTTTCGTGAGCCTCTTCTACCCGCGCTTGCTCAACTTGAAGCTGCTGCTCGTCCAAGAGGGAGGTCAGCGCAAGACTTCCGGGTTGATACAATTCTTTTTGGCGCTTGTATGCGCGACGCACTTCTTCGTCTGTGGCGCCTCGGTGCGTCCAAAGGACGTCGTAGAGGCTTGGCTCCGCGTCGTGCAGTGCGATGGGCTCAGAAGTGCGTACATGTTCCCGGGCGGTGACGATGGCGGAAATCCTGCGGGCAATGCGTTCGATGTTTCTCGCGGCTTTGCTCGTGGGGCTGTCGATCAGAAGCGGTCTGCGTCTCAACACACTGAGATACACGGAATCGTCCTGCTCGATGTGGCCTACATAGTCGTAGTCGACGCCCAGGTATCGCTGCGCCATATCGCAGATGGCCTGACCCAGATCGCTGTCCGAGCGGAGCCGCACGCCGTTCACGACCAGACGCGGGCTCAGCTTTGCGAGCTCCTGAGCCGCGAATTCTCCCACCGCTACGTCATAGCGCGCTAGCGCGCGCACGAGGTCTTGGGGTGCAGGCAGTGCAGGCAGTTCTGAGAACGCGCGTTCGACCATGCGCATCTTGAACTGATCTTTTACGTGGGTCTTGCGCACTCGACGCTGGAACAGCGCGCGCGCAAAACGATACGTCGCCTCGACGCTGGGGGGGTCTGGCGCTGTGACGCATACGCCAACGTCTGCAGACAGGAAGAGATCCAAAGTGGCCGGGGCGGTGCCTGCTCCAAGGTCCAGCAGCACCCAGTCGACGTCTAGTTGGCGCAACTGGCGCACCCAGCGCGGCTTGCGCCCTGGACGGATGGGGACCGTCGAGCCGATGCTATAGGTCTGCGGCAGCAGAGAAAGACCGGGCGTCGAGGTTGGCAGGGGGCGGAGTTCGTCTTCCTCGCCTTCGTCCGCCTTGCCCTTTCGTTGTTCGGGGTAAACGCCCAGCTGCGTATGCAGTTCTGCGCCCGCTGGGTCCGCGTCCACCAGCACCACGCTCCGCCCAAGCTGCGCCAGATACACACCCAGGTTGATGGCCAGCACGCTCTTGCCGACGCCGCCTCGGCCGCCCCCAATGGCAATCATATTCCGCGCGTGCCTTGGCGCCGTGCCGCTCACCAGGTCCGGTGGCACATCGGTGCGTCGCGGAGTGTCGCCCTCGACCATGGCCCTGGATCTACCTCAATCCGACGGGACCGGGCGGAGGCTTCCGTCCCGGGGGCGGTGCCTGGTGGCAAAATGGCGGCTTTTATTGCATAAACCCCCGGTCTCCCGGGCCGGCGCTTTGCGCGACTGCCGGGCTGGCTCTGATTCTGTTATAGCTGCCCGACTATGCCGGCTATGAGGGTCGGAGCCCTCGTTTTCGCATCGCTCCTGAGCTTCAAGCTCTCGACCTGCCGTTCGCCCGGAGAAGCAGGCAAGGGACCAGGCCAGGAAGCGGAAAGCGCGGAGCTCGTGGAGCTGTCCGGAGTCGATACCGGCAGCTTACGCGCGCGTGAAAAGCGCGAGTGGTCTTCGGCCGTGGGCGAACTGCTGGCTCCTTGTGCTGACCAGCCCGTCAGCGTCGCCCAATGCGTGAAGGAGTCCCGCCCCTGCAAAGCCTGTCTGCCCGCTGCCAATTTCTTGGTGAAGCAGGTGCAAAAGGGCCGCACGCGCTCCCAGATCGAGGCCGCGTACAAGAAGCGATTCAGCCCCTCCGAAGTCAAGCAAATCTCCCTGGACGGTTCTCCAGAAAAGGGTGCGGCCAACGCCAAAGTCACCTTGGTCGAATGGGCCGACTTCGAATGTCCGTTCTGTGCGCGAACATCGCCCGTGCTCGATGAGCTGGTGGAACGATACTCCACTCAGGTTCGCCTCGTGTTCAAGAACTACCCCCTGAGTATCCACAAACATGCTGAGCAGGCTGCGCGGGCGGGAGCCGCAGCGCATCGTCAGGGGAAGTTTTGGGCCATGCACCATGCGCTCTTCGAGCGCACCGACAAGAAAGTGAAGCTTGAGCAGGAAGCCCTCGAGGACGCAGCCAAGGAGATCGGGCTGGATCTCAAGCGTTTCAAAGAGGATTTGGCTTCTGAACCGGTTGCAGACATCGTTGGCAAAGATCGAAAGCAAGCCGACGCCCTGGGGCTGGAAGGGACGCCGCTTCTGTACATCAACGGCCGCCACTTTGACCTCGACCACTTCGATGTCAGTGAGGACCTTGAGAACTGGCTCAAGCTCGAAATTGAGCTGGTGACGGGCAAGCCACCCGTTCCAGCTCCCAAGAAGGCCCCGCCGGCCGTTGCCTCGGGTGCGCCCGCGCCCAAGGGTTCCTCTGCGCCCAACCCGCTGCCGCCCGCTCCTAAGAAGGCCCCAGAGGGCACGGAGAAGCGCGAGTGAAGCCGTCCGCCGACGTCGGTTGTTTCCCCACCGGTCGGCACTACCCAGGGATTGCGCACCTTCTCCGAGTCAGTGCCGCCGGGATTGCTGAGGAGTTCGACGGAGCCGCGGTGGTGGCTGAGCTGCCGATCGTCTGCGTCGACACCGAAACCACCGGCCGGGACTCGGGCACGGACCGCATCGTGGAGATCGCATGCGTTCGATGGGAAAACGGAGCCGTTGTCCGTCGAGACAACTGGCTCGTCAATCCCGGTATCCCGATCCCCAAAGAAGCCTTCGACGTACACGGCATCAGTGACGACGACGTGCGTGACGCGAAGAGCTTCTCTGGAATTGCCCGCGAGGTCATCCAAGCGCTCTCTGGTGCGGTCCCGATGGCGTACAATGCACCCTTTGATCGTTCGTTCTTGCTGGCCGAACTTTCCCGCGCGGAAGTGGAAATGCCAGAGCCGCCACCGGCATGCCGTCGCGGGGTGGATTGGTTCGACCCGTTGACGTGGGCGCGGGAGATCCAGAAGTACGAAAAGGGCAAGAGCCTGGGCGATGTCTGCGGTCGGCTCGGCATCGAGATGGCGCAGGCGCATCGCGCCTCAGACGACGCAGAAGCCGCCCTGTCGGTGTTCCACGCGTTGCGAGTGGACCCACGGGTTCCGTCGACCTACGCGGCTCTGGTGCAAGAACAACGGCGTCTGGCCCGAGCCCACGACGAAGAGCGCGCCCGTTGGCGCTCCGCCCGCGGCTGATCGGCGTTGGCCGGGCTGGGCTCGGCGAAGCACGCTAGGGCGGCTTCGTTAGGGAGAATCGTCCACCGGCGCCGCGGGCGCGCTCGCGCTGGGGCGTGGCGGAGCAGCGGCGACCTGCATCTTAACGTCCAGCAGGACGGACTCGCCTGCCACCACGTGCAGCGTGCGCCGCTCCGGGGGCGCGTTCGGGTGCTCCAGTCGCACGTAGTGCGTGCCTGCAGACAGGGGAATGGCTTTGGCGAAAGGTGTTGTTTCCACGCGCTGCCCGTCCACCACCACGTGCGCCCAGGGATCTGCCACCACGCGCAGAAACGCAGGATTGTGCGGGGCGAGCTCCAGTTGGGCCGCGGCGGGGCGGGCCGCACCGGGCGCTCGCGCCTCCAGTACCCAGAAAACCCCCGCTCCAAGCGCGCCAAGGCCGGCCAGCGCCAACAGCCCGCGTATCGTGGGCCACACGCTCACGTGCGCGGGTCTGAGTGACGCGCCAAGTTCGAGGTGGATGCTCTCAGGCGCGGGTTCGTCGGTCACACCAAACTGAGACAGTGCCCGCACGATGGCACGCGCCGGGCTGGCCGCCGCTTCGCCCAACATATTCTCTAATGCGAGGGCCAGCTCCGAAGCCGACGCGAAGCGATCGCTGGGCATCTTCTCCAAGCATCGTGAGACGATGCGTTCCAATCCTGGCGGCACATCAGGTGCGGCGCGGGTCAGAGGCGCTGGCGCGGACTGTCGAATGTTGCGGGTGGTGGCCGCTGGATCCGCTCCGTCGAAAGGGCGCTTGCCGGTGAGCGTTTCGTACAACAGGACGCCAAGGGAAAACAGATCGCTCCTAGGATCCGGTGCTTCGCCCAGGATCTGTTCTGGGGACAGATAGTTTGGGCCTGCGACTTTGGCCTGACCATCGAGCAACTCTGGTGCGGTCGGAAGCCGCTCGTCGGTGGCGACGGCGAAGTTGAGCAGCTTCACTTCGCCAGCAGCCCCGACCAGTACGTTCTTCGGCCGCACGTCACGATGCACGATGCTGTGCCCGTGTGCGTGTTCCAGGGCGCGCGCGAGCTCCAGGGCGATGGCGGCAGCGGCGGCAGCGGATAGCGGGCCATGGCTCTCCAATAGCTCGTCAAGCTGAAACCCCTCGACGTGCTCAAGGACCAGCCACATGCGATCCTCCCGCCTGACGAAATCGTGTACTTGCGGAACGTTCGGGTGCCGCAGCTCTGCCAGCAGGCGCGCTTCACGCTCCAGCGACGCGGCGAAAGGCGAGGACGGAAGAATGCTCGAGCTGAGGGCCTTGATCAGTACGGGCCTGCCCAAGGGTTGCTGGATCGCCCGATACAAATCCGCAACGGGGCCGGAGCGCAGCTTTTCCACCACACGACAGCCGTCGAAATCCGGAAAGTGCTCCCCGCTCGCCACGGCTTCTTCTTACACAGCGCCGCGAGCGCGGCTCATTTTTCTGAGTGCAGCCCGCATTCTTTGTCGGACGCGCGCTCCCACCACCAGCGCCCTTCTCGCTCGTGCTGGCCGGGCAGGACCGGGCGCGTGCAGGGTTCACAACCGATGCTGACGAAGCCTCGGGCGTGCAGTGCGTTGTGTGGGACTTCAAAACCGCGGATGCTTGCCCACACATAGTCCAGGTCCACATTTGCCAACGGGTTCCACTTGACTAGCGGTTTCCCGTCCAGACCGGTATGGGTTGGGTCGACCTGCACGACGGGCACAGAGGCGCGAGTCGGGCTTTGGTCTTTTCGTTGTCCGGTGATCCACGCACGCAAGGTCGCGAGCTGTCGTTTGAGGGGCTCGACCTTGCGGATCTGGCAGCATTCGGCGTGACCGTCCTCGAAGAATGAAAATAGCCCCTTCTCGCGGACCAGGGCCTCCACACGCTCATGACTCGGGAAGCAGTATTCGATGCGAACACTGTAGTGGCGCTCCACGTCTGCGAAAAAGCGCAGGGTTTCGGGGTGCAACCGGCCGGTATCCAAGGAAAAGACGCGGTAGGGAAGCCCGCTCTGTTGCGCCAGCTCCACCAGCAGCACATCCTCGGCTCCGCTGAAGCTAATTGCGATGTCCTGTCCAAAGTCTTGGAGCGCTCGCTTGACCACCGCCCCGGGCCCGCTGCCAGCGAGCTGCGCCGCGAGCTCTTGGAAATCAGTCATCGTAGCGATCTTGCTCCGCTACCCCGCCAGCGCAAGAGCAGAGTTTTCAGTCATTTAGGTCGCGAGCTGCCGAAAAAGACCCCAAGCGGGCCGCGGGTTGTTAAGCTGAAAATTCCTGGATGGTGCACCCCAATCACCCAACCAGGGGGCAAACCGGCGAAGCGCTTCTCGAGCTCTTGGCGATCGGGGGTGCGTCAATTGCAATGAGGGCGGACCAAGCGGGCGCGCTGCTGGATGTGCGGCCCAAGGAGTACGCCGGCCCGGATCGGGTCTGGCAGCTTTTTGCGGACGGGTCCGAGACGCAGCTGCGCGCGATGTTCGCGCGGGCCAGCGAAGATGGCGGGCTCCAGGAAACCTCCGCCGTGCTGCGCAGTTCTGGTCAGCGCGTATCCGTTGCCACTACGCGCTTTGGAGACGAGCTGCTCTTGGTGGCGAGCGAGCGTGATGCCTCCACCCTGCACCAGCTAAGCTTCGCCCTGCAAGCTAGCGCGATCGGGACCTGGCAGTGGACTCGAGTCGACGACTGCATCGTGTGGGATACACGCACCGCGGAGCTGTTCGGAAAGCAGGCCGGGTATTCGCCTAGTTCCTTCGAGGACTATCTTGCGCTGATCCACGAAGCGGATCGCGGGCGCGTTGCAGAGCATATTGCGGCCGCATCGGAGAACGGAGTCTACGACGATATCGAACATCGCATCGGCGACGGCGCGGACACGCGTTGGGTCCTATGCAAAGGCGAAGCGCTGCGTGATGCAGACGGCAGCATCTCAAGTCTCATTGGTGCGATAGTCGACGTTACGGAACGGCATCTTGCGGCTGAGCGCAGGCACCAGAGCCAGCGGCTGGAGGCCG
Source organism: uncultured Myxococcales bacterium (assembly GCA_937872925.1). Taxonomy (GTDB): domain Bacteria; phylum Myxococcota_A; class Polyangia; order Polyangiales; family Polyangiaceae; genus JACKEA01. Next base: position 14,030 of record CALMUT010000105.1, read on the forward strand.
TCGGCGAGTTGGCCGCGGGCATCGCCCACAACTTCAACAACATGTTGGCGGCGATCATTCCAAACCTGCAGCTTGCACGTCGCAAGGCGGGCGACGACGTGACCCATCACTTGGACGCCGCCACCAGTGCGGCGGAGCGCGCCAGTCGCATGGTGCGGCAACTGTTGCTCTACGCCGGGTCCGCGCCCGTAACTGAACGGCGTATCGAGGACCTGCGACCTGTGGTGGAGCGCCTTGTCGACATGTGCCAAGCGACCTTCGGACCCACAGTGGAGCTCTCGACGGTTCTGCAGCCGGTCTCACCGGTGAGCGTCAACACCTCGCAGATCGAGCAGGCGCTACTCAACCTGCTGTTGAACGCGAAGGACGCTTGCCAAGCCAACGCCGAGGGCGGCCGCATTACCGTCTCCCTACTCGCCCGCGATTCCGGCGATGTGGAGCTGCGCATACAGGACGACGGGATCGGCATGCCAGCAAGCGTCCGTCGTCGCATCTTTGAGCCTTTCTTTACGACCAAAGCTGTCGGCAAGGGGACCGGGCTGGGGCTTTCTTCGTGTTACGCGATCGTTCGCGAGCACGGAGGGCGACTGGAATGTGAGTCTTCGCCGGGCGACGGCACGACCTTCAGCATCCACTTGCCCGCGTCCGAGCGCACTCCGGAGCCGCCGGAAGCCGCCACGCAAGGCCAGCCGTCTAGCGGAATGGAGCGGATACTGATCGTCGATGACGAGCCTCTGGTACGCAAAGTCATCGGTCAAACCCTCTCCTTATCCGGTTATCACGTAACAGCAGCGGCAGACGGCGTCGACGCGGTGCAACACTTGGAGAGCGATACCTTCGATCTGCTACTCCTGGATATTCACATGCCCGGCATGGGGGGCCAGGCGGTCATGACGCACGCGCGCCGCATCGCGCCAGAGATGAAGGTCGTTATCTTCAGTGGGGGTGATGGCAGCGTCGAAGGTGCCGACGGGACGCTCCGCAAGCCGCTGGGCGCGGACGATCTGCTCGCGCGCTTGCGTGCTCTGCTGGACGGAACGGACCTAGACTAGAAGCGACAGCTGAGCGCGGCGCCCTAGTCAGCGCCAGCTTGGAAGTTCTGGATCGCTTCTTCTTTTGTCAGGGCCCGGGAGTAGACCGCGACGAGATGCAAATCGCCGAACCACACGCGATCTAGGGTGTGCTCGTTGGCCAGCCCGAGCTTGTTCGTATCGACCCAGGGACTGAGGTTTCCGACTACTTTGCCCGTTCCCTGAATGGTGCCGTTCAAGTAGATCGTGGCCGTGGCGTCCTTTGCCCGCGTGTAGAGCACGTGCGTTAGCTCCGTTGTCAGCGTGCCCGGTAGCGTTAACACCGGAGGCTCGCCGTTCGACGTCGTGACGGAGGTCCGAAGCCGCATGAAGTATTGGTCGTTGTCTTGGGCCAGGGTGAAGTTGCGCTCATTCGTGTTCGGAGAAAACGTCACGATGCGAGCGGGGCCGATCTGCGTGGTGCTGGCGGGAGTGACCCAGGCCTCGACGGTGATCTCTTCGCTAGCGGTGCAAGCGTTGTAGATCTTCGTTGCCGGCGTTGCGCTGGCCACGATCGTGCTGCTCTTGATCTTCAGGTAGCCCGGATGCCACTCGGTCAAGAACAGGTCTTTGATTTTGAGATCCAATGGCGTGCCATTGCCGGAAACATCCTTGACCGTGTTTCCACTGCCTTCGTCGAAGGTGTAGAGCACCACGATGTCGCTGTTCACGCGCGGCGGTGGCGGGCCGTCGTCGGAAGTGGCATCGACCACATCGCTTGCCGCGTCGCTGGCCGATTCGCTTGGGGTGTCCGTCGGAGCGTCCAGGCTCTGGTCGGGAGCAGCATCCAGGCTTGGATCCACGCCGGCGGCGTCTTTGGGGTAGGCCTCGTGGTCTTCCAGCCCCAGCACGGTGCTGCATGCGCCCAGGGCGATGGCGCCGACGATGGCAAGCCGCGTCGTGATTGCGCGCTCCATCAGAAGTGGCCCCCTGCGGCGAGTCCACCGCCACGCGCGTGGGCGTAGGGGGCCACCCAGGCGGCCCCCTCGGGCGTCGGTTTCGCAGTGAGAATCAGCAGGGTGCCCGCGGCAATTCCCGCGATGCCCACTCCGAATCCGATGGTGGAAAAGAGCGCGGCTCGTTCGGCATCGTCGTGCCCTTCTAGCCCTTCAGGGGTGCAAAACTTCCCGCTGCAGTGCTCGTCGGCGTCCTTGGCCTTGCTCTGCGCTTGGAGCCCAAAGTAGCCACCGGCCGCCAGCGAGACCAGTCCGATCCCACCAACGACAAATCCAACGGTGCGCTGGGTGCTTGCGCCGCTTGTGCCCGCGTCTGCGCTGGCGCGACCGCTCGCGGGATCGGCGTTGCCTTCGGCCTTTGATGGGGTCAGCGCTGGCACGCTCAGGGTGTCCGTGCCGGCACCCTTGGCCACCGTGATTGTGGTTTCCCAAGGGCTGTGCCCCGGCGCGCTGACTGTGATCAGATGTTCTCCGGGATCGATAGGCAGCGCGGTGCCGAAACTGGCGAGGTTCTGGCCGTCCACTTCGACGCGCAAGCCTTCGACGCTCGCCGGCACCTCGATGATCAGCCGCGGGAGCTCTTTCTCCAGCTTGGCCGCCCGCTCAGTCGCGAGGGTTTCACGGGAACTGTCCCCGGCAGCATTCGCCATGGCTGCCGCTTCGCTGAACGCGGCCCAGGCACTCGCAGTGCGCCCCAGTTCTTCGTAGCAGGCGGCGGAGTGGAGCTTGGTGCCCAGGGTGGGATCGTGGTCAAAGCTCTCTTCGAACTTCTTGCAGGCTTGCTCCAAATTACCCGCTGCACCAAGCTTCTTTGCTTGCTGAAACAGCGCTTCGGCCATGGCGCGTTCTTGAGCCGATGGTGTCGCCCAGGCGCTGGTGCTCACAAGGAGCAGGCAAGCGAAGCTGAATATCTGCGTACGCATTTCACAGTCGACCCCCGAGGCCGTCAAAAGGGGACCCCTTCTTCTGACCAGACTTCGAGGACTTTGTCGAGGTCGTGGGTTTCGGGGGGCGCCAAGCACTCACCGGCTTGCGCGGCGGCGCAGGGGCCGCACTGGCAGCTTCAGGCGTCGCGGGTAGGGCAGCGGAAGCCACGGGCTCGGTGACGGGTGTGGGCGACTCTGGCGGCTGCGCTGCGGGCATCGAAGCGGCTGCATGGTCCCCTCCGGGAATGGACTCCACGCTCACGTCGGGCTGGCGTAGATTGCGGATCACCAGCACGGCGACGCCGACCAGCAACAGTGCGCCGAGCAGCCCGGCGACGGCCACCAGTGGTTTTCGGTTCTTCGTTCCCGCGGGCGGCGGTTTCATCGTGATCACGCCGGAACGGCTCGCCGACGCGCCCTCGGTCGCGGCCAGTGCCGCCTGGAGTTCCGAGACGTTGCTGACGTCGCTGCCCCGCTCGATGCAGGCGATGCGCTCGGCGCGTTCTTCCAGCACTTTACCGGCCATGGACTCGAGCCACGCCGACACTTGCGCCGCAGACTCGACCCCGTCGACGGCTTCCAGGGCCATGGCCATCTCGCGCGCGTCTTGGAAGCGCTCGCCCGCGACGCGAGCGAGGCCCTTGGCCACGACGGCATCGTAGCCCTTCGGAATTCCCGGTACGGTGCCACTCGGTGGCGCCACATTGCCCGCGAGGATGCGGGCCAGGACGGTGGTCTGGTTGTCAGCGTGGAATAGGCGTCGCCCCGTCAGTGCTTCCCACAACACGACGGCGGCGCTGTAAATGTCCGCTTCCCGGGTGACTTGGCCGGACTGGATTTGCTCCGGGGCCATGTAGGCCAGCTTGCCTTTGACCTTGCCCTCGCGGGTGGTGTGCACGCGCCCGGCAGCCTTGGCCACACCGAAATCTAAGACTCGGGAGAGCCCGTCCGCGCCCACCAGTATGTTGTGGGGCGACACGTCTCGGTGCACGAGCCCCAGGCGCGCTCCTTGTTCGTCTTTCGCTTCATGGGCCGCGTGCAGACCCATCAGGGCGCCGGACAGGATCGATGCCACGATGCGATGTGGGATCCGTTCGCTGTGTCCGCTCAGGTCGCGCAAGAGCCGGGCCAAGGACTCACCCTGGACGTATTCCATGACCACGAAGAGCTCGCCGTCTTCGGCCACGACGTCCAAGGTCTGCACCACATTGGGGTGTCGGATCCGCGCGGCGAGCCTGGCCTCATCCAGGAACATGGACACAAATTCCGGGTCGCGAGCCAGCTCCGGGTGCAATCGCTTGATCGCTACGGTGCGCGCGAAGCCGACTGGGCCGCGGAGGCGGCCGTAGTGGACGGTCGCCATGCCACCGGCCGCGATCGAATCGTAGAGCGCATATCGCCCTACCACCCGCACGGGCTCCACTGAGGCTTCCGCCGCCATTATCCCCCAATCTTACACTGCCGGCTTTTCCGGCGCACAGCGACACTGGAAATGCTGAACATCGCTATCGTAATCCTCCTGCCCCGTTCGGTCACTTAGTTGGCATTCCTGCGGTGAAACCGACCGGATCGGCAGGGCGTGGCGGCTAGTCCGTCGAAAGTGGTAATCAGCTCTCCGTGAGCGAAAACGAGAGCATCTTTCGTCCCGGGCTATTCGACGGCCAGGTGGCCATCGTGACCGGCGGCGGCACCGGAATCGGCCTTGCCGTATCCCGCGAGCTGCTCGCCCTCGGAGCACGGGTCGCGATCGGAAGCCGCAAGCAGGAAAACATTGACGCCGGACTCAGCGCCCTGGGGCATGCGGATCAGACCTTCGGGGGCATCCTGGACGTACGCGAGCCGGACACTTGCGAGGCTTTCGTGCACGCCGTGCGGGCGGCATTCGGTACCGTCGATGTCCTGGTCAACAACGCCGGCGGGCAGTTTCCCAGTCCAGCCGAGTCTCTCTCCCCTCGGGGATTTGAGGCCGTGATCCGCAACAACCTGCTCGGCGTCTTCAATATGACCCACGCAGTTGCCAATCACGCCATGATCCCCCAGAAGAACGGTCGCATCGTCAACGTGATCGCGGACATCGCCCGAGGCTTTCCGGGGATGGTGCATACCGGTGCGGCCCGGGCGGGGGTGGACAACATGACGAAGACCCTCGCCGTGGAGTGGGCCGCACATGGCATTCGGGTGAACGCCTGCGCGCCTGGCACCATTCGTTCGACAGGTACCGCGCAGTACGGCGACGACACCCTAGAGTTCGCGCGCAAAGCCACTCCTCTGAAACGACTCGGCAGTGTCGAGGAGGTGAGTCGAGTGGTCGTGTTTTTAGCAAGTCGTGCCAACGACTACATAACTGGCTCGACGTACTACATTGATGGTGGAAGCTCGCTCTGGGGCGATCTGTGGCCGATCGAGGACCCCAAGAACCCGTCTTGAATCCGTCGGCAGCGCGCGCTCCGACGCAGTCGCCGCGGGCCGCTCGATGGTGGCGGCGCATACGTGCGCTGCCTGGGCTCGTTGTGAGCCAGGGGCTTGCGCTGTGCAGGAGCCAGGACCCGAAGTTCTGGGTCGCGCTGACGCCGGCACTGTTGGTCGTGTCCGTGCTGTTCGTGCGCAACCCAGCGAGCAACTACATCTTCGACGAGCAGGAAGCGCTACTCGCAAACCCATATGTGCATGCCGAGGACGGCATGCTGTGGCGTGACGCGTTCAAGCGCGATTTCTGGGGTTTGCCCCCCACACGCAGTATCGGCTCCTACCGACCTCTGCCCAACCTGATTTGGCGCGCCCTGTGGCAAGTCAGCGAGCTGCCCTGGGTGCACCATTGGGTGAATGTCATGCTGCACGCGGCCAATGCGGCGCTGCTGGCGTCTTTGGTGTTTGCCGTGACGAAGAACCGCCGCGCCGGGTGGCTTGCCGGGGGCTGTTTTGCCTGCGCAGCCCTGCTGACCGAAGCCATCACGGGAGTTGTGGGCATCGCGGACGTTCTGGGGGGATTCGGCATCCTGCTTGCTCTGGCATCTCTCCGGCTTTCAGCGCCGCTGATGCCCGTAGGAGTATTTGGCGCGCTCACCCTTGGGCTGTTCAGCAAGGAAAGCGTGATCGTCGGCGTGCCACTCATCACCGTTGCGGCGCTGCTGCTTGCCCCCGCGCTCCACCCCGGGCGCCCGCTGCGCTTCTTGCGCATGCTGCTCGCTTCTGCCGCTGCCGTGGGCGCTCTGACGGCATACACCTACTTTCGCCGGCACTACTTTCCGGTCGAGCTGCCCGCAGACTTGGCCCAACCCCTTGCGAGTGACGCGCCGGCGCTCAAGCGCGCCTTGCATGCGTTTCTACGCTGGTTTTCCCAGCCGAAGCTACCCGCCGACCCGATGAACAATCCCCTCGTGGACACGGACACGCCCCATCGCATCGCCGGCGCCTTGCGCGTGTACTTTCGGGGGTTGGTGCAGGTGGTGTTCCCGTGGCGATTGTCCGGGGACTACTCCTTCCCGCAAGAGCCCGTTCCCACGCGACTGTTTTTTCCTCAGAGTGTGCTGGGCGGCGCGCTGCTGGTGCTGCCTCCAATTGCGGCGCTTTGGCTGTGGCTGCGTTCGATTCGGCGTGAGTCCAAGGCGTTGTTCAGTGCGCCCGCAGCGCACGTTGCTTTGCTCGCCCTGGCTTTGGTCTGGGTGCCTCTGGCGTACTTTCCTCATTCGAACATCCTGGTCACCCTGCCGACCGTGCGTGCCGAGCGTTTCTGGTACTTGCCGGCGCTGGGCGCGGCCATGGCGCTTGGCGTCGTTTTCGATGCCCTGCTGTTGCGCTTGCGCTGGCGCCGGCAGGTTGTGGTTCTCCTGGCTGCGTTTTTTGCGTTTCAAGGCTGTCGTGCCCGGACCCACGCCTTCGACTACAACGACGACTTGTCCTTCTGGCGGGCTACCCGTCGCGCCGTTCCCCGCAGCGCGAAGGCCCAACTCAACTATTCGGTCATGGTCGGCGCGCACCAGGGCGCGCTGGAGAAGCGATTGGCGATCAACGCGCGCGCTTTGGAACTCGCGCCGAAGTGGCCGATGGCGCACATCTATTATGGTGACACGCTCTGTCGCCTGAATCGCCCCCGCGCGGCGTGGCCTCACTACGAGCGCGGCTTCACACTGGCGCCTAACGATCCAAATCTGATCGCACTTTCGCTGCAGTGTCTGTGGGATCACGGAGGGATGGACCCGCACAAAGAGCGGCTGCTTGAGTTGGTCGACGCCAATCGCGGCTCCTGGCTCGCCTATCTCGGTAGCGAAATCGTCTACCGTGGCGAACAACACGGCGGCGTGGAGAAAAAGTATCGCCCCCGGGGCTACGACGAGGGACCCAAGAAACGCTGACGCCGGGTGGGGCGCACAGGCGAAGGCCCCGGCGTCAGTCGCCGCGGAATAGCCAAATGATGCCCAGAATACTGACCGTCAACACGGCAATCGCCACGAAGGCGACCATCAAGTCCGTGGAGCTCCAGCCGGGTTTGCGCCTGGCCGGTCGCGGGCCGCGTTTGGGCACCGCCACGACCGGTGCTCCTCCGCGTTGACTGGCAACGGACGCTGGAGCACTGGGCGATACATCCACAGGCGGATCCTCGGCAATGGGCGGATCGACCGAGTCTTCTTCCGCCATGTGTTCGTCCGCCGCCTGCTCGAGCTCTGCTAGCGCTTCAGCGATGGGGTCTTGGTATCTCAGGTCGTTCGCACCGATCCGTAGCGTCGCTCCCAGGGGCCAAGCGCGGGATTCGTCTCGTCGCAGGGTGACGTCCCCCAATTGGCTGCCATTCTTCGAGCCCAAGTCGCGTACCCAGATCTGGTCGCCGCGTCGGTAGATCTCGGCATGGCGCCTCGACGCATCTTCATCCTCGAGGCTCAGGTCCGCGTCTGCTGCGCGGCCCAGCACGTAGTGACGCGTGAGTTCCGCAATGATGAGTTGTTTGCCGGCGTCTGGGCCGGCAATGACGGACACCACGGCGCCGCCCGCTTCACCCTGGGCCGCCAGGGCTTCGGCGACCAAGCCTAAGGCGATCTCCCGGGTTGCCATCGCGCCGTTCTGGGTGGGCAAGGCCTGCTCGATCAGCACCTCGAGCCAGATCCGGCCGATGCGGATGAGGTCGCCGCTCTTGAGCACACGAGGCGCCTGCGGCGACAGACGCACGGGACCCACGAACGTGCCGTTGGTGCTGCCTTCGTCCAAGACAATGTAGTCCGTGCCGCGCTGGCGAATGGATGCGTGGCGATGGCTGACACTCGGATCCGGCAGGCGGACCTCGCAGCCCTCGCCCCGACCCACCACGACCCGCGGGGAGTCAAAAGTGACCTTTGGCGGCGATTTCGCGTCGCCGGATCGGATCACAATCGTCAGGGCCATGAGGGGGGCATTCTAGCGGGGGGCTGGGGAATCGCCCCACACCCTAGTACTTCGATTCGCCGCGTCGGGCAGAGAAAGGCGCCGGAAAACACTCCCGAAATTTGTCCAGATCACCTTCCACGCCTTAGTCCCGTGCCAGAGGCCTTGTGCTTTCGACAAGGGCTCAGGAGGCACGCATGCAAGATGGTCAAGAGCGCCGCGCACAGGGCATGAACCGCGTCCCAGTGGAATCCCTTGTTGAGATTTGCGGACGAGATGGGGCGGGCGCACCGCCCTTCGAAGCGGAGTCCGTGGATGTCAGCGGGCGTGGCATGCACGTGCGAACCGCGTACCTTCCCGACGTCGGCGCACCGCTGGTGTGCCGTTTCGAGGACCAAGGGCGTGAAATCGTCGTGGAGGGCAGTGTGGCCTGGAGCAGCCCGGCCGACCGAGGCGGGGAATTCGGTATCCAGTTCACCGCCCTCGACAGCGGTAGCGTCGACGCTCTCCGAGACTTGTGCGCTCGGGAGATCACCCGAGCAGAGTCGGAAGCGCCACCCCAGGCGGAGCCCGAGCCGGAGCCCGAAGCCGAGCTCGCACCCCAAGCGCCTCAGCCTGGCAGCCGGGTGCGGCTACACATCGATGGACTGGGCGCCCCGATGAAGGCGTCGGTGCGCGAAGGTGGCACGCGGCGCTTGCACGTTGCTTCCAACCTGGAGTTTCTCAAGGTAGGGCGCACGCTTCAGCTCGAAGGCACCAGTGGGGAGCGACGTCCGGCAAAGATCCACGCCGTAGACGTGATGGTCGATCCGTCCACCCAAGTTCCGCAGCTCGTCGTCTCTTTGAAGTTTCAGGATGTCGACGAAGTCACGCCGGAACCCAGTGTGATCGATAGCATCGCAAGCGACACACCCCGCTCTCCTCAGTTGCCACTGCATACCGCCGTTGCCGCCATGGAAGCCGGTGAAGCCTCTACGGAGGAAGACTTCGATTTTGACGAGCCCGGCCCCGAGCCCGGCGAGGCACCTGCGGAGTTCGCCCACGGGGAGGACGAAGACGAAGACGAGATCGTCGACGATGCGGGACGGTTTTCGACGCGGATGAGTCGCGCCGCGACCGTCGCTGGGGTCCAGGCCAAGCGCGCCGGAGAGACCTTTGCTCAATACGGCGCTGTTGCCGCGAAGGGCATGGGACGTCTATTCAAAGGCGCGTCCGCGAAGGTCGGCGAGTATCGCAAGACGCGTTCCGAAGAGAAACCACGCCCGCGACGAACGACTGCGCCGCCGCCCTCGGGTGCGCTCTCGGCGAACGGCCGCAAACTGCGTCGGCAATCTGAATCCGACGCCCCTGCGGATGCGCCCAAACCCAGCAAAATCGGTGGGATGCTCAAGAGCAAGAAGAGCAAGAAGATCGCTGGTGCGGCAGCGCTGGCGCTGCTCGTGACGACCGTCAGCGTCATCGCCATGAAGAAGCCGGCGTCCCCGCCTGGCGCAGATGCTGACCTCGTTGCAGCGAGCAAGACCGTGGCGGCAGACACTCCCAAGGGCGACGTGACGCAGGTCGACGAACAGGGGAATCCCGTTGCGGCGCAGCTTGCGCCTGCGGCACCCGCGGCACCTGCCCCACTGGGTGAGGAGCCTAGTGGGCAGACTGGCGGCGTGAGTGCCGACGTGCCGCTTTTTGGCCCCACGCCTATGGCGACCATGGAGCCCGCACCCTTGGGGCCACCACCCGAGTTGGGGGCTCCGGGCGAAGCCACTGAGCAGAGCGAGGAAGAGCAGGAAAAGGCCGCTGCCGGAGCTGCGGAGGACGAGAAGTTCGAAGACAAGGAAGCCGCACCCAAGAAGGCACAAAAGGCGAATCCCTCGAGCGTCCGGCCTTGGGGCAAGGGCCGGATCAACAAGCCGACCATTCACCGGCTCCGCCTAGATCAACCCGGTGGCGCCATCAAAGGTGCCATCAATCCGACGGGCTTCACGGTCGTCGTTCCCGGGGTGAAGGTCATGGAATCGGCCCGAGGCATCCAAAAGCGCGACGCCCGCATCGCCCGAGTGCGCACGCGCAATGGCTCCTATGGCGCGGAGGTCACGTTCCAGTTCCGAAACAGCGTTCCGGGGTACCGCGTGCGTTTGCGCAAAGACTACGTCGAGTTCTTGATCAGCGAACCCGACTCAGGCGAGGTTTCGAGTTCCAAGTCGAAGTCGAAGTCGAAGTCGAAGTCCAAGTCGAAGAAGTCCTCCAAGAAGAAGTAAGGACCGCGGGACGACGCGTCGCGGCGTGGCAGGCTGCCGCTCGCGACGCTATGCTTCTAGTGTGCGTTGGGTTTGTCTGCTCGTTGCGGCTTCGGTAGTTTTGGCGTGTAGCCCTGCGCAGAAGGCGGCTCCCCCTGCATCCGATCAGACGGAAATCGCACCACTGAGCTTGTACAATCCGGTTCCCGTCGTCGTCAGTGTCGACTTGGACAGCCTGCGGTTCGTGGGCATGGATGACGGGCCCGTGCCGGAGTTTAGCGTCCGCACAACCGAGGGCCGAACCATCGAGTCTGAGGACCTCGTTGGCGATCGCGCCTTTGTGGTTGTGTTTTTTGCGACCTGGTGCGGCGAATGCGACGAAAAGCTGCGCAGGCTCAGTCGGGCCGTGCGCCGCGCGGGTCCTTCGATGACGGTCTTTGGCGTTGCCTTGGACGACGCCCGCACGTGGCATCGCGTGCCGGGCTACATGAAGGGGCGCGGGCTAGACATTCCCTTGGCTTCTGCCCTGGAAAACCCCCTGTTTTTCATATCCTACAATCCCTTCGACACCGTGCCATTGGTGGTCATCGTCGGTCAGAATGGCGGACTGGTGGACTACCAACTCGGCCTGCGCCCCGGTGACGAAACGCGCTTGGTGAGTGCGATGGACCTGGCGAAACGCATTGGCCCACTCAAGAGCAACTGAGCCTGACAGGTAGGCGCTTGGGGGTGCCTGCGCCCGTCAGCGTTCGAAAAACGCTACTAGCGCCGTCCCGCACCCTTGCGGGTCACGGAAAGTAGCGCCGTGTGTGGAGTCGTCTCCATGGACTGCAGGTCGTCTTCCCCGCCCGCAAGGCGATGCATCCCAGCGTAGGCAATCATGGCAGCGTTGTCAGTGCAGGCCGCGATGGGCGGCACGCAGAGCGTCAGCCCGCGCTGCCCTGCTGCCGCTCCCGCTTTCTCGCGCAGCTCACGATTTGCTGCCACTCCGCCGGCCAATACCACGGTCTGAACTCCTTCGCGTTCGGCGGCACGCATCGTCTTCGCCACCAAAGCGTCCACCACTCGCGCTTGAAACGCGGCGCACAGATCCCGTAGCGCCTGATCGTTCCCCGGTTTGCCGTGCTCCCGCACCCAGCGCATGACCTGGGTCTTCAACCCAGAAAAGCTGAACTCCAGGGAGCGTCGCGCCGGCATGGGCTTCGAGAGCTGGATCGCCGTGGGATCTCCCTCCCGGGCCAACCGGTCCACCACAGGTCCCCCCGGGTAGCCGAGGCCCAGCAGTTTCGCGACCTTGTCGAAGGCTTCCCCCGCCGCGTCGTCGCGAGTTGCACCCAATTCGCGCATCTGCGCCAAGTCCAGGCCATCGACGCGGTACAGCGCTGTGTGGCCGCCCGACGCCAAGAGCGCGACAAATGGCAAATCCGGCGGCGCGCTCGCGTCCGGCAAGCGCAGGAACACGGCTAGCAGGTGCCCGACCAAGTGGTCGACACCCACGACGGGCTTGCCCAGCGCAAAGGCCAATCCTCGAGCGTATCCAGTCCCTACCAGCAGCGCCCCGCTCAGGCCTGGACGGCAAGTCACGGCGATCCCGTCGATGTCGGACCAGTCTAGATTTGCCTCCACCAAGGCCCGCTGGACCACGGGGTCGAGCTTGTTCATGTGATCCCGCGACGCCAGCTCCGGCACGATGCCGCCGAAGGGAGCGTGCAGCTCGATCTGCGTGTGCACGACCTGTGAAAGCACGCCGCCGCGATCGTCGACGACCGCCGCCGCCGTCTCGTCGCAGGAAGTCTCGATCCCGAGTACCCGCATCAAATGCCGCAGTCGCCGGAACGTCGCTCCAGCTGGAAAAGCGCAAAACCCGGCGGCGTCGTCTCTCCGGGGACCGGGGGCTTGAGTAGGCGCACCTCGACCGTGTCGTTCTTCATCAAAGAGACCACGGCGAGCACCGGACCTTCACAGGTCGACTCGACCCACACAACCAGGTTTTCGTCCCGGCCCGTGCCGAAGTCCAGGGTGGAGAGCACGTCGTTTTGGATCTCGTCGCTGGCACGCAGTTGTGCTTCGTCGAAGCGCGGGCGCCCCGCGCACGGGCTCGACTTCGCGTCGTCCGTGGTGATGTTGCCAGGGATGGTGGCCCAGTTGCTCATATCCAGTTCCAGCCGCAAGCGCATGTCTGGGGGAAAGCCTTGGCGCGCGAACTGCGCGCTCACGATGGTCCCGCAATAGGCGTCATCGCCGGTGGTATCGAAGCGGTCCAGCGTGCGGCAGCCTGAAACCGCGAACGCAGCGACGGCGCAGCTCATGAGTAGCGCCTTCACGGTGCTGTGCCCCCCTGCAACAGCTTGTTCGCGGTCTGGCGCACTCGGGCTTCAGCGTCTTTTTCCGCCACTTGCTGGAGAGTGGCACGGGCGCGCTCTTTGCTCACTTCGAAGAGCGCTTTGACGGCCGCTTCCCGCACCAGTGCGACGCTGTCTTTGCTTGCCGCCGTGGTGAGCGCCGTGGCGGCTTTGTCGCGGTCGCTTTGCGCTGTTGCGACTGCGGCGAGCGCTCGCGCCGCGCGCAGACGAATGGGCCAGCTCTCCGAGGGCGCGAGCAACTTGATCACGGCCTCGGTGGCACCTGGCGGACGCGCCGCCACCACTGCCTCAAGCGCCGCGGTGCGTACGCTATCTTCCCGGTCTTCGAGGGCGGCCAGCACGGCACTTCGGGCGACCCCCTCGCTGCGCGTGCCCAACAACCGGACGGCCAAGACGCGGGTTTCCGTGGTGGGGTGCGTCGAGAGCACAACGTAGGCAGGTGTGACGGCTTTGGCGATGGCTTCGGCGGCTGCTTCGGCACTCTTCACCAGCGCCGGGGCCTGCTCAGACAGACCGGTCGTGAGCGCGCCGTAGGCGGGGGCGCCACGGCGCGCAAGCAGCGCCCCGGCAACCGGCTGTGCCCGGTTTTGTGAGCTCTGGTCGGGCGCCACCGCCGCGGTCGAAAGCGCCGGCGCGATCTTGACCAATGCTTCAGCACGTTCTTTGGCGCTATAGCCCGACGGCACCAGCCGGCGCAGCAAGTCCGCGACGTCAATGCGCGTATCCGGCACGCTGAAGGGATCGCGCGCGCGCTTCACGCTTCCGCTGCTGAATACCACCGCGGCCGCCACGCCGGCCTGGAACATTTCGCGGTTTTCGCTGACAAGCGCGTCAGCGATCGCTCGCGGGGCGCCCGGAGCACGCAAGCGCGACAGAGCGACCAGCGCGGTCGCGCGGACGAGCGGGTCGCTCGCCTCGGAAAGCTCTGTCAGCACGCCGACACTGTCCGCAGAGCCAATCTCACCCAGTGCAAACGCAGCCGCGGCCCGCGGAGATGCTCCCGCTTCTAGGGATCGCGCGACCTGGATCAACGCGGCCTTGGACTTCTGATCTTTGCCCAATCCGAGTCCAAGGGCGCCGAACGCGCGGATGCTCGGAGCTTCGCTGCCCAGCATCTTTAGGAGCAGCGGGCGCGCGCTTGGGTGACGCAGCTTCGCCACCCCCCACGCCGCCGCGGCGATGACGGGATCCGACTCGTCCGCTACCACTTGACCCGCCGGCGCTAGTAGCTCGGAAATCTTGTCGAGCATCGCGGGATCCGAGAGCGCACCGACGGCGATCATCGCCCGGGCACGCAGCTCGCTGTCTGCACTGCCGGTGGCAAACGCAAATAGCGCAGGGCCTGCACTCTTGTTCTCGATGTACGAAAGCAGTTCGATGGCGATGCGCTGCTGGGATTCGCGTTCGTCGGAAAGGGCATCCAGCAGCGGCTTGACCGCGCGTTCTCCCACTTTGCGCAGCGCTTCCCGTGCCTTTTCGGCTTCTGTCGGGTCGGAGCTCTTGGTGCGATGCGCGAGGGGGAAAGCGATGGCGCCGTAGATGTCGACGAGCAAGCGTCGATAGATAGGCTTTTGCGGATTGCCGAGGGCGACGGGGAGCAGTTCTTTTTCCAAGCTCTCCAAGGTGCCGCGCCCTAGGTTGACCTGCATGGAGAGCCGTGCCGCTTGTGCCACCAGCTCTTCGTCGGGAGAAGCACGCACTACGCGGCGCAGTAGCATGTCGGCTTCTTCCGCGTTGCCCTGACTGATCAGCAGTTCCGCCAATTGGAAGTAGACCATGAACATACGGTCGTTCTTCTGGATGGCCTGCCGAAACGCGGAGATGGCTTTGCCGGTCTCCTGCCGGCGTCGATACATTTCGCCTAGTTTGCGGTGACCGTCCGCATCGTCCGGGGACAGTTCGACGGCGCGAGCGGCGTAGCGAATGGCGTCGTCGTCCTGATACAGCTCGGCGGCGTACCCCGCCATCCGCTGATACGCTTCTCGCGCTCGCTTCGGATCCGCTTCGATCAGCTTCTTGAGGATGGCGATGGCCTCTTTGAGCTTGCGCTGAAGCACCAGCACCCGCTCCAGCCGCCCCAAACTGATCGCGTCTCCCGGTGCTGCTTTCACTACCATCTCAAGGGTACGCTGAGCGTCCGCATAGCGTCGCAAGCGCACGTGCACCTCTGCCAGCAGTCGTCCGGCCTCAAGATCTGGCGGCTTGCTACGCAGCTTGCGGGCCAAAGGCGCGGCACGCTGTTCGAGCTGCCCGGAAAGGCTCCACAAGGTGACGATGTGCTGGCGCGCTTCGCGCTCTGTGTACTTGTTGTCGCCGGAGTCCTTGAGCAACTGTTCCCAGATGCGCCTGGCCTCGTCGTACTGACGGTTGCGCGCTTCTTTGCTACCAGCGGCCGAGCCGGTGCGTTCCAGAGCAAGCGCGTAGGCTTTCTTGTACTTGAGGCTCTTCGGCTGGAGCTTCATGGCTTCGCGCAGCGCTGCCAAGGCCTCGGTGGGCATGTCGTGTTCGAGATACACCTCGCCGAGGGTGTGTTGCGCGCGGGCCTTGTCCGGTACCAGAGCCTTGATGCGCTGCCAGGTTTGCAGGGCTTTGGGTTTGTCCCCTTCCTGCCAATAGCGTGCGCCGAGCTCGACGAGGTGCCGCGGATCTCGCGAGCCCATCTTGCCTAGCCGTTGCAGTACTTCCAGCGCGCGTTCTTTTTCTTCGACGCGTTCGTAGAAGTCCACCAACGCGGCCAGAGTCTCTTCGTCCTGCCCGGAGCGTCCTTCTAGCTGTTTGAGGTGCTCGAGGGCCTTCTTGCGATCACCGCGCTGGATCAGAGCTTCAGAGAGCTGGAATACATAGTCGGGATTGCGCGGCGCCGCGCGGATCAACGCTTCGTACTCGCGAATGGCTTCGTCCAACTCTCCTTGGATCTGGAGGAGCTGTACAACCTTCAAGCGCGTGCCAATGTCCCCGTTCTTCTTGGCAAGCGCCTTCTTGTAGGTGTCGAGGGCCTTCTTCACTTGGCCGGTCTCTTCGTAGAGCCGACCCAGCATGCGGATCTCTTCGAACTCACGCGCGCCGCGTTTCTCGATCTCCGTCACCAGCTCCCGCAGGCGATCCTCCGCCCGATACACCTCGGTGATGATCTCGTAGATTTCTGCGCGGATGCCCGACTGCGCTCCGGCTGCGCGGAGCGCCTTGCGCAGCGTTTCCATGGCTTCTTTGCGCTGCCCCTGTTTGGCCAGCGCTCGCCCCAAGTCCCGCAATGCCGGCGCGAGCACGCGATTGTCGCCCGCCGCCGCCTTCACTACATCTCGATACTCGGTCACGGCGCGGGCGTAGTCAGCGCGCAGCATCAACTCTCGCGCCAGTTCGCCCTTCACGTAGAACGAGTTCTTGGCGCGCGCGACGAGCGCCTTGTGGTGCTTCTTGGCTTCCTCGAAGCGCTTCAGGTCCAGGGACAGCTGCATCAGAGTGCGCAGCGTCTGCTCTTTCTCGGCGTCCGACTTGAGCAGCGGCAGCGCCTTCTCGTAGCGCGCCAGGGCTCCGGCTTTGTCCCCGCGATCGAAAAGCACATGGGCCAGCGCCATATTGGCTTCGGGATCCGACGGGCTCTTGGCGATGGCCTTCTCGTAGGTCGCGATAGCGCGGTCGGGTTGCCCGTCTTGTTTGTAGATGCCCGCCAGCGCCACGAGCGCATTGGGCTGCTTGGGATCGGCGGCGCGTTTTTCGAAGTCAGCGATCAGCTTCTGAAGATTGCCGTCACGCTCACGGTACAGGTCCGCTAGGCGCTGCAGCGGAAACTGCGACGCCGGCTGCTGCAGCACGATGCCGGTATAGCGTGCGATCAGCGCGTCGCTGCTTGGACCCTTCCCGTCACCGCCGGGTTTGGCGCCGCCGGGTTTGGCACCGCCGGGCTTGGCGCCGCCGGGCTTGGCGCCGCCGGGCTTGGGGCGGCCGCCTGGCTTGAACCCGCCCGGTTTGGCTCCGCCGGGCTTGGGCTTGCCTCTGCCCCCCGGATTGAACTGCGCCAGCACGCTACCGCTCACGCTTGGCGCCGCCGCTGGTGATTCTGCGAGCAGGGCGATGGCGGCGACCGCCGACAGGGAGCGAATGCGTAGCTTCAAGACACCGTTAGACTAGATCGAGGGTGAAACGCCGCAAAGCACCCGGCGTATTTCCCACGAATGTGCCTTGGACCCGCCGATCCGTCGCGGGCGTGGGTGTCGCGCCCTCCTTTTCGGGCGGCCGCTGGCCGCGAAAGGCGCTATTTGGAAGCGCTGTAGTTGCAGCTCAAGGCGCTGCCCGTGCAGCTGCCAGACCATGCGGTGGACGAGGCCGTGCCGCTGCACGTGAAGCTGCCCACCGAGCTTTGGCACGCGAGGGTCATGTTGGCCGTCGAGACCGCGCCTGTGCACGTTGCGCCGCCCAGTCCGCCACTGCATACGATGGACACGGCGCAGCCAGTCTGCGCCACCGTGCACGTTCCAGTGCCGCAGGTTCCGGTCACGTTCCACGCGCCCGAGAGCGGTGGACACGCGGGGTTGCCGCCGCCGGTTCCGCCTGTGTTCACGCCGCCGGTCCCGCCGGTCGACGCGCCGCCGGTTCCGCCTGTATTCACGCCGCCGGTTCCGCCGGTTGCCCCGCCGCC
>CALMUT010000106.1 GCA_937872925.1 uncultured Myxococcales bacterium
TACCGGTTTGCGTTTGAGGTAGCTGACGCCCAGATCGATGCGCACGGGGCCGACTTTCAAAGCGGAATCGTCTTTGGGATCCGCTGGACCCGGGCCGAAGGATACGAGTCCGGTCCAATAGCGCGCGTAGCGAACTAGCAGCGGGCGGTCCAGGCCAAGCTGCTGGCGAATACGCGCCACGTCCGCGGGGCGTGCCTGGGGGCCCGCGATCACCCTCGCCGGGTCTTCGGGAAGCACGTTGTAGATGAGGAACGTTGCGGTCACCACCGCCCAGATCGTGAAGAGCGACCAGGCCAAGCGACGGAATATCTGCGCGATCATGGCAGCACCATTGCGGCGAGCGTGGTGCGCGCTTTCGACTTTTTGCAGTGTGAGGCAAAGGCGCCCAAGGCGGTGTTGCAGCGGCTGCTGTGCGCGAGCTTTCTACCGCCTTGATCGAACCACATGTCGCCGACGTTCTGCGTCAACACTGGGTGCGGGGTGTATCCGTGTACGTAGGGATGCCAGAGTTCGAACCAGCGGTAGGCATAGGCGGTCGCCCAGGGTGCCTCTTCGGCGACGATTGCCTCGGCTCGGCGGTACAGTTTCGAACGCAGCGCCTCGTCCGTTGAGCGGCGCGCGCGTTCCAATAGGGCGTCGAGCTCCGCGTTGCGGAAGAAGGCGGCATTCTGACTTTCCTCTTCCTGGATGGCCTTGCTGGCGAGGATCGGTTCGAAGAAGGTGCTGGGATCCGGAAAGTCCGCGTGCCAGCCGACGAAGCCCATCTGGACCGTCTTGCGCCGGCTGCTTCTGGCGAGATAAGTGGGCCAGCCCACCAACTGGATCCGAATGCGGATGCCAATGCGTGCCAGTTGCTGTTGGTACACCTCCGCAGCTTGGGCGGAGTTGGAGTCGATGATGGCCAGGTAAGGGATCTCGTGCGGGTAGCCACCCGTGTTCGTCGCCGGGTCGTAGGCGTAGCCGGCCAGGCGCATCTCTTCGAGGGCCTGCTTGTAGTCGAAACGCTGGCTCGGGTATCCAGGTGTGCTGGGAATCAACGTTTCCGGAACGATCTTGGTGTGCGGCTTCACATGCCCGGGGTGGATGGCTGCAACCTGCTCCCGGTTGATGCCAAAGGCGACGGCGCGTCGCATGTGTCGGTTGTCGAAGGGCGCCATCTCCGTATTCAGCAGCGTCCCGACGGTTGTCAGGCTCGCTTCCCATTCCCCGCGCCCTTTCCATCTCGGGTCTGTCCGGTACAGCTGGGAGTCCGCTGCGGAGAATTCGCGCATGTAGTCGAGGTCGCCTTTTTCGAATTTGAAGCGCTGCGTGAACGGCTGCACGGACAGGTTCCACTCGATGGCGTCCAAGTAGGGCTTGCCCTTCTGCCAGTAACCCTCGTGGCGGACCAGTCGAATGCTCTGGCCGTTTTCGTAGCGCTCGACCTTAAAGGCGCCGGTTCCGCAAGGTGCACTCGAGAAGTTCCGGTCCCAAGTCGTGCCCGCGCTCTTGCACAGCGGCGCCACGATCGCCAAGGCCATGATGTGCAGGAAGGTCGCGTCGGGTTCGGTGAGTTGCACGCTGACGACGTGGTCGCCCTGCAGCTGAACGCCGCGCAATTCCTTGGCTTTCCCGTCGTGGTACGCCCGATAGCCGACAATGCGTTCGTAGTACGAGGGGACTGGGCACGGCGTCTTCACATGAAGGGATCGCTCGATGGAACGTTTGACGTCCGCGGCGGTCAGCGGCGTGCCGTCGTGAAACAACACCCCCCGTCGCAGCGTGAATATGTAGCGCTTGCCGTCGTCTTGCACATCGACGCTCTCGGCCAGTTGGGGGGCGATCTTGCCGGCGGCGTCGTAGCTGACGAGGCGATCGTAAATCAGAGACTCAATGGCGCCGCTGGCCGTATCAAAAGCCGTCGCCGCGTCAAGGGAGCGCACGTCGGTGAAGAAGGCCGTGCGCAGCGTGCCGCCCCGTTGTGGCGGTCCCGGACGGTCCTGGCCGATGGGTGCAGCGACGCGGCCTTCACAGGCAAGCAGCACAGCCGCCGCGAGGGCGAGTTCAATCTTCGTGTGGATCGAGCGCATCGCGTAAGCCCTCCCCGAGTAGATTGAAGCCCAGAACCGACAAGAAGATCATGATTCCTGGCGCCACGACCAAGAGCGGCGAGATGGTGTAGTAGCGCTGTCCCTCCTGCAACATGCGGCCCCAGGTTGCCGTGGGGGGAGGTAGCCCCACTTGCAAATAGCTCAGCACGGATTCGGCGATGATCATCTGCGCGACGGACGCGCTGGCGATGACGATCAAAGGGCCCGCAACATTCGGCAAGATGTGGAAGAACACGATGCGCGCGCTGGATTGGCCTAACGCGCGGGACGCGGCAATGAAGTCCAGAGACCGGACTTGAATGGTTTTTGCTCGGATGATGCGTGCGGTTCCGAACCAGCTAGTCAGCCCCAAGACCAACAGGATGGTGATGATGGTGGTGTCTCCCACTGCCGCACCGATCGCCATCACGAGCAGCAGATACGGAAACGACAGTCCGATGTCGACGAACCGCATCAGCAGCGTATCGAGGGCATGCGCCCGCGAGCCCTCCGCGTAGCCCGCGATCAGCCCGACTACCGCGCCCACCCCGATGGAGATGCCCGTTGCAAAGAACGCGACAAGCAGACTGACCCGCGCGCCATGCGCCAGTCGACTGAACACATCTCGCAGGAGTTGATCGACGCCGAGCCAATGCGCCTTCGACACGCCTGCGAGCCTGCCCAGACTGTCCCGACCGCCGTCGAAGTCGCTGAGGTTGGGCGGTTTGCCGGAGACAAAAGGACCGAAAGCCGCGAAACACACCAGAAGCACGACCAACACGACGCCGACCATGGCCCCGCGGTTGGCGCGGAACCGTCTACTTGCGCGGGGATCCCACATTCCTTGTCGAAGTCATCGCACCTTTCCCGGGCTGACCGCGACCCTGAATCCTCCGGGTTGGGGGCGCTCTCGACGGATTGTCTATAAAGATGTGTAATTCTAAATAGTTAGCTGCGAGGTTAGGTCAGGAACTCACGGATGGCGCTGGCCACCGGTTCGGGTCGCTCTTCGTGGGGGCAGTGCCCAGCATCCAGGAGCAGGAAGCCGGCTCCGCGGATTTCGCGGGAGAGCCGCTGACCGAAGGCAGCCGGGATCCAGGCGTCCTGTCGCCCCCAGATCACCAGGGTTTTCGCCTGGATACGTCCCACCTGGGCGGCCACGGCGCGAGTGTCGACAGTGGCACGCAGGGTGGCCAGCGCGCTACTGCGGCCCGCCGGGGTACTGAACGCGTCGTAGTAGCGATCGACTCGGGCGGCGGGAACCGCGTCGCGGCCGACGAGGCGGCGGTTGAAGAAGCTGCGGAAGCTGGCTCGGTTCCAGAGCTGCTTGAAGACGAGCCCTCCGATGAATGGCGTCTGGGCCAAGCGTTGTTCCAGCAGGGGTGGGCTGGAGTAACACCAGGCGCCCACGATCACGAGTCGCTCGACAAGTTCGGGATAGCGCGCTGCCAGAGACAGTGCCACCGCACCACCCAGTCCGTGCCCCACCAGCGCAGTGCGCGAGAGCGATAGACCGGCATAGAGATCCGCCACCGTGTCCGTAAAGGCTTCAATGCCGTATTCGAAGCGCGCGGGCGGTGGTTTCTCGCTTTCGCCAGAGCCCGGCAGATCCGGAGCGAGCAGGCGGAACCCGCTACCCATATGGGCACCCATCGCGGCCCAAGTGCTGTGATCCATGAAGGCGCTGTGCAGTAGCAGGATGGGGCTGCCGGAGCCGCTATCGGCGACGCGGACGCGCACGCCGCTCGCCAGCACATCGCGCTGCACGTCGCCCATTCAATGCCGCCGAGGGTGCCAAAGGCCGAGCTGACGAACAAGGGCCGATCCTGCTTCGCGGGCGTCAGCCTGGGCGCTGGCGGATTAACTCCGCAAAATGTTTCAAGAATGAATCACGCAATCGAGGTCGTGCGCGAGCCGATGGATGGGCATGCAACGCATCCAGTCGGGGCCAGGCACCTACTATGAACTCATGGACAGCGTCGGGCGGGGAGGGTTCGCGCGCGTGTATCGTGCGCGGCGCGTCAGTGGGTCGGTCTCGGAAGTCGTGTGCTTGAAGATCCCCATCGGGAGCGAGGGCAAGCGCGAAGTACAAGAAGAGGCGCGTCTGCTTCGAGCCATCGACAGCGACGCGGTGGTTCGATTCATCGAATGCGTTGAGCTAAGTGACGGCCGGGTCGCGCTCGCGCTCGAATTGATTCAGGGCAGTAGCCTGGCCGAGCTCGACCCGGCCCGAACCCGCGCGGCTCCGCTGCGTGCGGGCACGGTCGCCTACGTGGGAGCGCGGCTCTGCGAGGCGCTGTCTGCGGGCAATCGCGCGATTGCCGGCGGCTTGGTGCACCGGGATGTGAGCCCCCACAACGTCCTGATATCGCGAAGCGGTGCGGTGAAGCTGACGGACTTCGGTGTGGCACGCGCATGGGATCGTGGCGGCTGGACCGACGCGCGCTGCATCAAGGGCAAGCTGTCCTATGCGTCCCCGGAGCAATTGCTCGGAGGGCCCCTCGATGCACGCAGCGATCTCTTCGCCCTTGGCGTCATTCTTTTCCAACTTTGCACAGGAAAGCACCCCTTCGGGCAAGGGTCGCCCCGGGACAAAGCCCGCGGGATCCTCATGGCGGCGCCGCCCCAGGCTCCACCCGTGGACGCGCGCGTCGCCCAAGGTATCCTGTCTCTTTTGGCGCGCTGTCCAGACGAGCGGCCCCCTTCGCCCGCGCACGCAGCCGAAGTGTTCAGTGCTCTGACCGACGCAACTGCGGCACGCGAAGAGTTGGCAGACCGAGTATCGCGGCTGCGTCCGGGACTCGCGCGTTGTCGCGCGTCGCGGCAGCACGCACAGACGATGCGATCGCTTCGCGGCGGTGCGATTGCTTAGTGCAGCCGTTGTTATGTGGGCATGTGGTGCGGCCACGACGCTTTCGGAGCACTGCGTTTCGGGTGCGATCTTTGGTTACCGTGTAGGCAAAGGTAGATCGGTGTGCGATCTCTACGAACGTTCAGGTAACGAAGATCGAAAGCGCGCAGCCGCTGACGGCCGCTTTGATGTCGGTCCATGTAGGTATGGACGGTGAATCAGCTCCATGGACATTACATGAGATGTGACAAACAATGTCTTAGCGAAGTGCGCAGCCAGCGTCCATGGAGCTGCTCACGGCTTTACGCAAATTTTTGATGGGAAAGTGTTTTGGCTGATCCATTCAGTGGAATATATTCGCTCGCGTTCAACGGCACTTCATCTGGACACCACAGCATATGAGCGGGATCGACGACACCACACTGAGCCAGATCGAACGCGACTTCGCGAACGGCCTGTCCTCGGCGGAGATCCTGGACCTATTCGCCGAGCATGGCGTGGCTCTCAGCGAGGCCACGCTGCGCAAGTACGTGCAGCTGGGGCTGTTGCCACGGAGCGTGCGTGTGGGGCGCAAGGGCAAGCACCGCGGCTCACAGGGCATCTACCCGGTGGCTGTTGTCCGCGGCATCGTTCGCATCAAGCAGATGATGGCGCAGAGCTACACCATCGAGCAGATACAGCGTGAAGTTCTGTTCATGCGAGCAGAGCTTCAGCAGTTGGAGCAGGCGCTGAACAACATCTTCGGAAAATTGGACGGCGTACTCAAGGAGCGCCGGAAGGAAGCGGTTGCTCAAGCGGCGCTGCGGGAAGTGAAAGACGCGCGCGGCCTGAGCAAGGACCTGCTTTCGCGTCTTGGCAGCATCGAAGCGAGACTCTCGTCGCGGGCGCGCCTGGAGCGGGTTGCGGCGTCATGAAGCATTGGGACCACGAGGAAAGCGGCAAGAGAACGACGAGACTTTGACCTGCGACCGGCGGCTGCGTGACGACTGGCTTGTCACGCAACGCCAGAGGGTCGGACGCAGGGACTTTTGGGGGCTTGAAATCGAAACGGTACCGGCGTGATCGGGGCAGGTTCCCGGCCGCGACAGGGGTCGTGCGTGTGCGAGTACGTAATTGATGACGATTGTAAATTTGGGAGGCAGGCGCATGGATTCGAAGAAGGTCGACGAGCAGGAACAATCAGAGAATAGCTCGGGTGAGGTGTTCCCCACGCAGGGTGGGGCGGCCCTCGAAGCGGCGACCGAGGAGGAGATGATCACGCGCGAGCAGCGTCGTTCGCGGCGTAAGCGAGACATTCGTGCTCGCACGATCAGCGTGAAGCGCATGACCAAGCGCGAACTCGAGATCGGCCGTCTGCTCTATCCCGAGACCGACTACTGGAAACCGAAGTCCCGGGCAGAATGTGCAGAAGGTCCCCGGCCGTGCCCCTTCGTATCGTGCAAGCACCACCTTTATATCGACGTGTCCCCGCGCACGGGCGCCATCAAACTCAATTTCCCAGATCTAGAGGTCTGGGACATGGGCGAGTCGTGTGCGCTCGACGTTGCGGATCGCGGCGGCACGACCTTGGAAGACGTAGGAGCGATCATGAATTTGACCCGAGAACGGATCCGACAGGTGGAGGTCAAGGCGCTGGCTAAACTCGAAGCGCTGCGAGACATGATGGCCCTGCGCGACTTCATCGACGAAGGGCCGGTGGGACGCCGGCGCCTACCCAAGCTGAGCAAGGACGAGACGGTGGGGCCGGAGTACCGAGATGACGACGAGGACGAAGTGGACAGCTACACCGCTGCCGACGACAGCAGCGACGACAGCAGTGACTTCGACCTAGAACAACTCGACGCCTGAGCCTACCCAGCCTGCCGGAACCGGCGCGTCACGAGGATCGTGACGCGCCTTTCTTTTTCCATCAACCGCGCAAGAGGCGCACGGTGCGCAGGAAGTTCGTGCCGAGTATCTTCTGAATCGATGCCGGGGCGAGGCCACGCTGGAGCAAGATTTCCACGAGTCGCGGCAGTTCGAGACAGGTCTTCATATCCCGGGGCGGGGTGATGGCACCGTCCCAGTCGCTGCCCAGGCTGGCGTGATCGTCACCGACGGTCTTCACGATGTGCAGCAGATGCTTGGCGACGGATTCGGCGCGTCCCGATAGCGCCCCGTCCCCGAGGAAGCTCGACTGATACATCACGCCAATGGTGCCCCCGCTATTGGCCACGGCCCGGAGCTGGTCATCGTCTAGGTTGCGCCAATGCGGCGTGACCCCCGTCACGCCGGTATGGGTCACGATCATCGGCTTGGAGCGGTCGTGCACTTCTACCGCGTCCCAGAAGCCCTTGCGGGAAATGTGGGCTAGGTCCACGAAGATGTTCTTTTCGTTCAGCAGCCGGACGTAGTCCCGCCCTCGGTCGGTTAGCCCAAGGTCCGAACGCAGCTGCAGCGGTGAGCTGGTGGCACCCAGACTCGACGACGTCAAATGCACAATGGTGATGCGCAAGATCAGATCGTCCAGGATCAGGTCCAGCGCGTCCGGCGCAACGTCCAGGGCGTTGCCGCCCTGAATGCCAAAGAAGGCGCCGTGTTTGCCGTCTCGGCGCGCTGCCTCGTACTCCGCAGCGTTGCGAACCACCGCGAACTGATCCGATACGCTCGCGAAAATTCCGCGGAGGCGCTCAAGGTTCTTCACAAAGGCACGGGCGCGGCCTCGCGCGGTGCGCGCCGGATTTGTCGTGATGATCCAGGTAGCGCCGGTCAGTCCCGCTTCAAGCACGCGCGGGAAGTCGACTTGGCTGTAGAAGCAGGCGCCAAATAGACCGTGCCCATGGCGGCGCGCTAGGTCGTAGCCGAAGATCCGATTCCAGATGAAGCTGTCGATGTGAAGATCGATCACATCGCTGGACAAATAGAGTTCAACGGCTTCCCGGGAGATTTCCAGTCGCTGTGCCAGACGATCGGGATCGCTACGCGGGTCTTCGAATTCGAGGATGGTCACGGTCGCTGCATCTTCATCGATAGGCTCGGCCTTCGGAGCCTATCGGGAGATCACAGCCCCTTGGGCACTTTGTCCAGATCCACTTCGTCCAAAGCGAAGCGGATCAGTGCGCTGCGATTGGCCTTGGTCAGCCCTCGGGCTTTCAGGTCTTCGACCATCGCGTCCAGACGTCCCAGGTCTTCCAGGTACATGGAGATACATATCACCTTGTAATGACTGGCTTTGTCGGCCTTGCGCGGGGGCTTTTCCCGGGCTGGAGCAGGCTGGTAGAAGCTGCCAGAGAGCACGCCCTCGACCTCCTCGCGGTCGAGAACCCGTGCCGTTGCCTCTCGAAAATCATCTGTGTCACTCACGCCGCACCTCCTACCTGGGCTGTGGTTGTCGCATTCGTTTCTTCGCGTTTTCCGGGCAGCGCTGCAGCGACCAGGCGGTCCACCACTCGCTCGTAGTCTGCAGCCGCCCCGGTGCCCTTGGCATGTTCGAGCAGCGTCAGGTTCCGGGCTGGCGCTTCTTTGATCTTTGTGGCTATCCGGATGGGATCGAGACAGCGCTCTCCGAAGTGCTCGCGCAGGGTCGCAAGTGCCTCCTGGCAGATGTTGGCGCGTGCGTCGTAAAACGTGGGCAGTACACCCCACAGGTTAACGGGATGGCACAGAAGCTTGTTCACCTGCTTGATGGTTCGAAGCACTTGCCGCACGCCCACCAAGGACAGGTAGTCGCAGCCAACCGGGCACAGCACCGCGTCTGCAAATACCAGCGCATTTTGGTTCAGCAACGAAAGGCTGGGCGAGCAATCCAGGACGATGAAATCGTAGCGGTCTTTGGCTGACTGCAGCCGCTCGGCAAGCACGCGATCCCGCTCGCTGCGCCCCGCCAAATACAGTTCTGCCGCGGCCAGGGTTTCATCAGCAGGCAACACGTCGAGTCCGGAACGTGCCTCCACGACCGCCTGTTCGAGCGCAAGGCCCATGACCAGCACGTGGTAGAGCGAACGCTCCGCGCTGAGTCCCAGGGACACGCCCACATTGCCTTGGCCGTCGACGTCCACCAACAGCACGCGCAGCCCCCGGGCGGCGAGGCCGGCGGCCAGGGTCACGCTGGTCGTGGTTTTTCCTGTGCCGCCCTTGTGGTTGAAGACCGCTAGCACCTGTGCGTGCCGCTGCTGGCCCGAAAGCTGGCGCACAGAGGCCGGCGGCGGCGGCGAGCGCCGGGGATCGAGTACCGCCGGGAGGGCGTCTCCGACGCTCGGTTCCGCCACCGGGGTTTCTCGGACTGGCGATGCCGCCGGGGCGGCTGCGTCCACGGCACGCAGCTCCTTGCGCGGGGGCAAGAGCTTTTGGCGGCAGCTGGGCGTGCAGGCGTAGAGCCGG
This sequence comes from uncultured Myxococcales bacterium, assembly GCA_937872925.1. Classification (GTDB taxonomy): domain Bacteria; phylum Myxococcota_A; class Polyangia; order Polyangiales; family Polyangiaceae; genus JACKEA01. The sequence continues at coordinate 9,280 of CALMUT010000106.1, forward strand.
CGGCCCCCGGCGAAGATCACGTGCGCGGCGAGCTCCACCTGAAACCCGCGTTCACAAGCGTCGCACTGGACGGCGCCACCGCGTCCTCGATGGCTCTCTTCGAGGCAGCGTTGCGAACAGAAGTACGCAAACGCAGCGGATGCTTGGCTTTGGCGCTGTTCGACTTGATAGCTGAACTGTACGCTGAAGGTTTCAGTGCAGATGCTGCAGGTTCGACGCATGATTCGGGCCTCGTGGGCGCTTGTCGTAGTTATCGAAGCGCACCCGTGCCGAATGACATGTGGGGCCGAAATCGGCCAAATTTTGTGGTGAGGGCGTCAGTGGCGGAAATGCCGCGCCCCCGTAAAGACCATGGCTAGCCCGAGCTGATCCGCTCTTGCGATGACTTCGTCGTCCTTCTTGCTGCCACCCGGTTGGACCACGGCGGTGACGCCGGCGGCCGCAGCGACTTCGACGCCGTCCGGAAAGGGAAAGAAGGCGTCGGACGCGAGCACGCTGCCTTTGGCGTGCTCCCCGGCTTGTTTCACGGCGATCTCAACTGCCAACACCCGGGCCGTTTGTCCACCGCCGATGCCACTGGTGGCGAAGGCGTCGCCTTGTCCCTTGGCCAGCACGATCGCGTTGGACCGCACGTGCTTCACGGCGCCCCATGCAAAGGAAAGCGCGGCGGCTTCGCTCGGAGTGGGGCTCCGCTTGGTCACGGTCTTGCCTGTTTGTACCTCGGCGGGTCCAGTGGTGTCGCGGCTCTGCA
>CALMUT010000107.1 GCA_937872925.1 uncultured Myxococcales bacterium
CGGCCGCATCGGCCCCCGGCCGCATCGGCCCCCGGCCGCATCGGCCCCCGGCCGCATCGGCCCCCGGCCGCCGCGACGGGATCGGGATCGCGCCGGAGCCGATGCAAGCTTTGCGTCGCCTGCACGTAACCCTTGAGATCTGTTGTGCTTCTCCGCTATCTCCTGGAAGGTGACACAACCACATGTATTAGCCATCGCTGTCGGTGGGGGGCCCGCTCCCGGTATCAACAGCGTCATCGGTGCGGCCACTATCCGCGCGCAACTCTCTGGCATTCCCGTGATTGGGATCCGTGATGGCTTCAAGTGGCTGATGGCAGGCGACATCGGACATGTCACTCCGCTGACGATCCAGGGCGTTAGCCGCATTCACTTCCGCGGTGGGTCGATCATCGGCATCTCACGCGCCAACCCGACGCGAGACGACAAACATCTGGAGAACACCATCATCTCGCTGCTGCGCTTGAACGTGGACAAGCTCATCACGATCGGTGGCGACGACACGGCCTACACTGCCTTGCGACTGAGCCAACAGGCGCAAGGGCGCATCCGCGTCGTGCATGTCCCTAAGACCATCGACAATGACCTCGACTTACCCGATGGTATCTCGACCTTCGGCTTCCAAACGGCGCGCCATGTCGGGGTCAGCCTGGTCAAAGACCTGCAGGTGGACGCATTCACAACGAGCCGTTGGTACTTCGTCATCACCATGGGCCGCAAAGCCGGCCACCTGGCCTTGGGCATTGGGAAAGCGGCGGGCGCGACCCTCACGCTGATCCCTGAAGAATTCCAAGGGCGCCAACTGCGCTTGGCACGCCTGGTGGACATCCTCGCAGGGGCCATCGTCAAGCGCATGAGTTATGGGCGGAGCGACGGCACTGCCGTATTGGCTGAAGGCTTGGTGGAGCATCTGCACGCCGACGACCTCTCCGAGCTCGCCGCCGCAGAGCGAGACGCCCACAACAACCTGCGTATCGCTGAAATCAACTTTGGTGAGATCCTCAAAGCCCGCGTGCAACTCCGACTGAAGGAGTTGGGGCTGAAGACCACGATCGTCGCCAAGAACATCGGCTACGAGCTGCGCTGCACGGATCCGATCCCCTTCGACATGGAGTACACGCGGGACCTGGGGTACTGCGCTGCCAAGTACTTGCTCGAAGGCGGGAACGCCGCATTGACGACCATCCAGCACCGCAAATTCGTTCCCATTGCCCTGGACAGCATGCTCGATCCGGAGACCGGCCGCACCCGCGTGCGCATGGTCGATACGAACACTGAGCACTACCATATCGCCCGGCGCTACATGCTTCGGCTTCGCGGCGACGACTTCGCTGATCCCCATGAGTTAGCAAAGTTCGCGGCCACCGCTGGGCTGAGCTTGGACGAGTTCCGAAGACAGTTCGAGTACCTGGTGGAAGACGAACCGGAGCCGCTTCACCTGCGTCACGAGATTGACACGACGGCAGATTGAGGGCTGTCGCCCTCAGTCGTGATGCCACTTTGACGCAGCGGCCCAGGAGCAGTTCCCCAAGGATCCTCTCACTTTCCGCAGAAACTGCGGTGGAACGATTGTTGAAAGGCAGGCGTCGTGCGCGCGGTCTTGCTCATCAGTCTCTCGGCAGCTGCAGTGGCCCTAGCCCCCAGCTGGCTCAGCGGCTTCGGCGAAGCGCTGCCGACGCTGTCGCTGCAAGGTTCCGGTGAACGGCCCGCCACCTCACTCTTCGAAGCCCCGGCGCCCGAGCCGAAACGCGAGGAGCATTCAGCCCGGTTCTCCGCCGAGGGAACTCTTGCGAAGACGCTGAGCGCACCCGCTCAGACGGCCGAGGACCTAGCGAAAGGCTGCGGCGAAGGCATGGTGTTAGTCGAGGGTCAATATTGCCCGGACGTGGAGCACCATTGCAAACGTTGGATGGATCCAGAGGGACCCTACCGATACTTTCGCTGCGCCGAGTACGAGCAGCCCGCCCGCTGCAAGACCAACACGGTCACCCTGCGCTATTGCATCGATCGCGACGAGCACACTGCCGCGGGCGAGCGTCTGCCGGAGAACAACAAGAGTCTCACTGACGCTGCGCGCACTTGCGCAGCCGAGGGCAAGCGCGTCTGTCGCGAGAGCGAATGGAACTTTGCGTGCGAAGGCGAGGAAATGCGCCCATACCCCTACGGGTTCACCCGAGACGCTTCCGCCTGCAACGCCGATCATACGGACCTGGTGAACGACGCAGGCAAGCTCAAAGACCTGCGCGTACCCTCGGACGCCTACCCACGCTGCGAGAGCCCCTTCGGCGTGCGAAACCTGACGGGGAACTTGGAGGAGATGGTCGCGCGAGACGGGAAAGGACCGATGCAACCCGCAATGAAAGGCGCGTACTGGCAACCGAGTCGAAACCACTGTCGTGCCGCGCAAACCGCGCACGACGCGTACTACCATGGCACGGAAACGGGCTTCCGCTGCTGCGCGGATGCGCCCGGGGCAGAGTCCGAGTAAGCTGGGCGCCTTGTGCGCGTAGTTTTGTTCTTTGCCGGAGCGTTGTGCCTCGCCGCTTGCAGTGGCGACCAGGACAGCACGCCGGGCACCGCGAGCGGCGGCACAGGCGGCACGGGCACGGGCGGCACAGGCGCGTCGGTCGCGGACAGCAGCTTCCCCAGCGGCGGGAGCGGCGGCACCCCACAGCCCTGCGACGCCGGATTTGTTTTGACGCCGGATCCACCAACGACGGGCTCCGTGCTGCGCGTCGCGTTTACGGACAGTCAGCCGCTGACCTACGTGGACGTACGTGTGACCGGGCCGAGCACGCCGACGGTCACCGGGGCGGGCATTACGACCAAGGCGCCCTGGACCTGGAACTGGGACGTCGTGGGACTCGGCGCAGGGCTACACACCTTCGAGTTCTGGGCAGGCGAACCCCAGGAAAAGCGTGCCAGCTGCGTGCGCATGGTTGCGGACACCGGACCCGCACCGGACGCGGGCAGCGGGGGCAGCAGTGGGAGCGGAGGCGGCGGCGGAGCTGGAGGGCATTGCTGCAAGATCGTCGGCACCCAACTAAAGAACCCGTCGCCCTGCGGACCGAGCGCGAGCAGTAGCCCCTGGCAGACCCTGGACAATGCGGGCTGCAACGCCGCGGGCTGTCAGAAAATCTGGTGCCCCTTCGAGAAATGCGACGCGGCCAAGTATCCCGGCGGCTGCCCCAGTGGTACCGAAGCGTGCTTCATCAACGATAGCTTCAGCAGCTACGAGGACGCATGCCAGAGCTGTTGCCAGGGCTTCGGCGCCTGTTGGGATCCCAATCTATCCATGTGCCGGCACCCCAACGAGTGCGGCAAGCCGCTCTGGCAGTGCCCCTGGCAGTAGTCAGCCTGGACAGCTCACGCCGGTACCGCCCAACCCACAATATCCATTCGGATTCTTGTGCAAGTACTGCTGGTGGTAATCCTCGGCGTAGTAGAACTCTGGCGCCTCGCGGATCTCGGTGGTGATGCTTGCGTGCCCGGAGGCGCTGAGCTCGCCTTGGTAGCGCGCGCAGGATGCTCGCGCGAGTTCGAGTTGCTCCACGTCATAGCAGTAGATCGCTGAGCGATATTGCGTTCCGCGGTCGTTGCCTTGGCGCATGCCTTGCGTTGGGTCGTGGCTCTCCCAGAAAATCTGAAGCAGCTGACCATAGCTGATGCGCGACGGATCGAAAACCACGCGAACAATTTCCGTGTGACCCGTCTGCCCCGAACACACCTCTTCGTAGCTCGGGTTCTTCGTGTAGCCCCCTGCGTAGCCGACCTGCGTGGAGACCACGCCGTCCTGCTGCCAGAACTTGCGTTCGGCGCCCCAAAAACACCCCAACGCAAACAGAGCACACTGCATGCCGGGCCAGGGGGGCCGCATGGAAGCGCCCGTGACCGCATGCGTGTCCCGTACCTGCAGCGGCGTGTCGCGACCAGGCAGCGCGCTGTCGGCAGTGGGCATGTTTGAAGCGCGTAGCATGTTGACTGTCTAGTGAGCTAGCGGCGTGCATGCAAGGGTGCCAGAGTACGGCCCCGATGCAGCGAGTGTACCTGGACTACAACGCCACCACGCCCGTGCTGCCCGAAGTCGCAGACGCCATGCTGCCCTTCTGGACCACTGACTTCGGCAACCCGTCTAGCGCGCACCCCGAGGGCCAACGAGCGCGTCAAGCCGTAGAAAAGGCCCGGGAGCAGCTCGCCGCGCTCTTCGGCGCCGAGCCCGACGAGGTCGTATTCACCTCCTGCGGCACCGAGGCCACGCACTTGGCACTCCTGGGGCTCGCAGCCACCGCCCCCAAACGCCGCCAAATCGTCACCGGCTGCGTGGAGCACCCAGCGACCCTTGGCCCCTGCGAACGGCTAGAGCGCGACGGCTTTGCCGTGACCCGGCTTCCCGTCGCAGCAGACGGACGCGTTTCTGCGGCGACCGCAGCGGACGCGATTGGCAGCGATACGCTGCTGGTGAGTGTGATGCACGCCAACAACGAGACCGGCGCCATCATGCCCGTCGCGCCAATCTTCGAGCACGCGCACGCGCACGGATGCTTGGTGCACTGTGACGCCGCACAGTCCGCGGGCAAGATCCCGGTGGACCAATTGCATGCCGACCTCATTAGTGTAGCTGGGCACAAGCTCTACGCACCGAAGGGTGTCGGTGCGTTGATCGTAAAACGCGGAGTGAGTTTGCAGCCGCTATTTGTCGGTGGCGGTCAGGAACGCGGACTGCGTCCGGGGACAGAAAACGTCGCGAGCATCGTCGGTCTGGGCGCTGCGGCTGAGCTCGCCATGAGACAGCTTGAAAGCCGACAGGCACACCTAAAACGCCTTGCGGACGGCTTGCTGTGGCGGCTGCGTGCAAACATCCCCGGGCTGGTACTGAACGGTCCAGAAAGCGACCGCCTGCCGAATACACTGAACGTCTCGTTTCCCAAGGTACGTGGCACTGAACTGCTTTCGCGGGCGCAATGCGTCTCCGCGTCGACGGGCTCGGCCTGTCACGCAGATGTCGAATCACCCTCGGCGGTGCTTTCCGCCATGGGTCTGTCGAGGGAGCGAGCCCTCGGCGCCGTGCGCCTCTCCGTCGGCGCACCGAGCAGCGAAGCGGAGGTCGAGCGGGCCTGCGATGACCTATGCGTGGCGTACGCAGCGCTGATCCGCAAGTAGTCCCCCTCGACGAAGCGGCCCGCACCGCAGCCTGCACCACACCAGTCCATTTTGCCGACTGTGACGGTTCTGCCACAGGTGGCGCGACCCGCGGATCAGGGTGCACGCGCCATGGCCACCGGGAGCGCCGGGGTTTGTGTAGTGGCCCAGCGCTTGCTGAGTGTTGGCTCGCGCCATCGGCGCCTACTTGCTTGTTTCTTACTTGGTCTTTGTCGGAGGTCTGAATGCGACAGCGAACGATCCGTTCGATGCTTGGGCTTAGTTTTGCGCTGGCCGCCAGCGCGTGTGGCGGCGGCACGGAGTCCGCGGGCATTGGCGCGGCGGGAGACGGCGGCGCGAGCCCCCGAGGCGGGCCTGAGGGGGGGGGGGGCGGGATTGCCGCGATCCTCCTCCTCGTGCTCGGGGCGGCCTATCACTTCGGCGTGTTCGCGCGGCTGTCCGAGCCACGGGCGCTCGCGTACTCCCTCGTCGCGATGGGGGCGGTGGGTTACCTCGCCTTCATCCTGACCTACACGGTGCTGCAGCCTTTCGGCGTTCCGGGCACCATCTTCATCGTCGCCGCACCGTTGATCTGGCCCTGGCAGACCGCCTTCGTCCTGTCGCTGATCGGGACGATGGCGGCCAGCGTGGTCGGCTTCTCCTTCGCGCGGTTCGTGGCGAGGGACTGGGTCTCGGCGCGCATCCCTGCGCGCTTTCGCAAGTACGACGAGGCCCTCGAGGAGAGGGCCTTTCAGACGGTGGTGCTCCTGCGGCTCATCTTCTGGATGCCTCAGGTGCTCCACTCCTTCTTCGGGGTGTCGAAGGTGGGGTTCTGGACCCACTTCTGGGGCTCGCTCATCGGCTATGTGCCGCCCCTGCTCGTGGTGAGCTACCTCGGCGGCGAGATCTTCGACGCCTCCGGCAACTTCCAGACCGACGCCTGGCCCTATTTCGCGGGCCTCGTCGCCATGTCCCTCGTCGTCGCGGGCCTGTTTCGCGCCTACGACCGGCGCCGCGCGCCGCAGTCCCGTCCCGACGAGGGAGCATGAAGTCGGGTCGTCACTGGCAGGTGCCCTGGTAGCAGTTGTTGCTCGCGCAATCGCCGTCGACCTCGCAGGGCTGTCCGGCCTCGTTGGTGTAGCAGCAGCCGCTCGTGCAGTTGCCGCTCGTGCAGTCGCCGTCGACCTCGCAGGGGTTGCCCGCGTCGTTGCCCCAGCACTTGTCGTTCGTGCAATTGCCACT
>CALMUT010000108.1 GCA_937872925.1 uncultured Myxococcales bacterium
CCCGAGGCGCCGGCTGCGAAACCCGCCCCGCCACCTCCGAATCCCGCTAAGAATCCTCTCGATATGGGGCTGAAATGACAATGGCTTTCAGGGGGCGGGTGTTTCGAGCCGCGCTTTCTCTTGCGCTGTGCGTGCAGCTGGCGGCGCCGGCGCTGTGGGCCCAAGGCGCGGCCGACGAAAAGAAAGACCCCGCCGCCTCGAAGCAGGATGGAGACAAAGCCAAGGGCGACAAAGCCAAGGGCGACAAGAAGGGGTCCGACAAGGCGGCCAAAGGCGAGGCCAAACCTGGCGCCGAAGGCGACCCAGCGACCGGCGAGGGCGAGCCCGAGACACCCCCAGGCCCTGTCCCACTTTCTGAGACTCTGACGGGAATGGCACGCGCCGAATACGAAGCGGGTCGTATCCTGTTCAACGATGGGGACTACCAGGGCGCGCGGCTCAAGTTCGAAAAGTCTTACAGCATCAGCCAGGACGCACGGCTGTGGTGGAATATCGCCGCCGCTGAGAAGAACCTGCGCAACTACGCCAAGGTCATCATCGCCCTCGACAAGTATCTCAAGGACGGTGGCGAGCTCCTGACCGAACAGGATCGCGAGGACGCCAAACGGCTGGTCGAAACGGTCTCAACGTTTGTTGCCACGGTGGAAGTCAGCGTGCAGCCCGCCGGGGCTACGGTCAGCGTGGACAACATCGAGGTGGGCACAGCGCCCCTGGCCGAAGCGCTGCGTTTGGATCAAGGCGATCGCGTTTTCCTGGTGCGCAAGGCCGGTTTCTTGGACCACAAAGAGACACGACGCCTCGGCGGCGGGGAAAGCGTGAAATTCGTCGTTAGCCTGAAGCCGGAGCCCACGGACGGCCGCGTGCGCATTTTAGCGGGCGCAGGGGATTCGATTTCCATAGATGGCCGAGTTGTCGGCCGTGGCAGCTGGGAAGGCGCGCTGCCCGCTGGCGTGCATACCCTGAGCGTGACGTCGCCGAAAAAGCGACCGTACCAAAGCGAAATTGTCGTGCAGGTCGGGCAGACCAGTACGGCGCGCATCGCACTGGAAGCAGAAGTCGAACGGCGGGATGGATTCTGGGCGGGCCCCTGGCCGTGGGTTGTGGGCGGCGCAGTGCTTGCAGCGGGCGCAGGAGTCGGCGCCTATTTCGCATTCCGCCCCGAAGACGAAGCCGCTCCGCCCATCGTGGACGGAACCTTGGGCAACGCCCAGGCTCCGCTGCTTCGTTTCTGAGCTTTCCCTACGCTGCCTGGGCCGCTAAGACCGCCCTGCGCGGAGGGAACGCATGAGCTTACGGGATCGAGTCGCAAAGCTCGAGGCGCGGCGCAAGGCCGTGCTCGAAATGGGTGGTCCGGAGAAGATCGCCCGGCAGCATGCGCGTGGAAAACTCACTGTTCGCGAGCGCATGACGCTGCTCTTCGATGACGGCGACTACTTCGAGGTCGGCGCGTTTGGGCGCCCCATGGGCACGTCCTCCACGGAGGACGTCCCGGCAGATGCCGTGGTGTGTGCGTTCGGCAAGGTGGACGGCCGGATGGTGTGTGCCGCGGCCTACGACTTCACGGTGAAGGGCGGAAGCATCGGTCCGACAGGTGAGGTGAAGGTCACGCGTCTGCGCCAAATGGCCCTCAGCGGGCGCTGGCCTATCGTCTGGTTGATCGACTCCGCGGGCGCTCGCATCGACCCGTCTGGGCAGCACCCCGACGTGATCAGTACCTTCGCAGCAACCGGGCATCTGTTTCGCGAGCAAGTCCTGATGAGCGGCGTAGTGCCCCAGGTTGCGGCGATGGTTGGACCCGGCGCGGCGGGCACGGCCTACATTCCGGGTCTGGCTGACTTCGTGCCCATGGTGCGTGGGGTGGGCAGCTTGGCTCTGGGGGGGCCGCCGCTGGTCAAAGCGGTGACCGGTGAAGAAGTCGACGAACAGTCCCTCGGCGGCAGCACCGTGCACTGCGAAGTCAGCGGCGTGGCAGACGCGGAAGCCGAGGACGACGCGGCGTGTATCCACCTCGTCAAGCGCTACCTCTCGTTTCTTCCTTCGAACTGCGATGCGGCGCCCCCCAGACGCGCAGCAGAGGATCCGGTGGATCGGCGCGAAGAGGCTCTTTTGGACATCGTGCCCGACGACACGCGTGCGGGCTACGACATGCTGCGCGTACTGAAGTTGGTCGTCGACGATGCGGATCTCTTCGAACTCAAAGCGCGTTTTGGTCGCAGTGTGATCACCGCCCTCGCGCGCATCGGTGGATCGCCCGTCGGGATCATCGCGAGCCAACCGCTGTGCCTTGGCGGTGTGCTGGAGAACGACTCTGCGGACAAGGCAGCGAAGTTCATTCAAATTTGCGACGCCTACAACTTGCCGCTGATCTTCTTCCAAGACACCCCTGGCTTCCTGATTGGCTCAAAAGTCGAGCAGGCGGGGATCATCCGCCACGGCGCTAAGATGTTGCATGCGATGAGCGCGGCGACCGTGCCCAAGATCACGGTCGTTGTGCGCAAGGCCTATGGCGCGGGCTACTACGCGATGTGTGGCCGCGCCTACGAACCCGATCTGATCGTGGCATGGCCTGGAGCCGAGATAAGCGTGATGGGAGCAGAAGGCATGGTGGGCATCGCTGCCAAAAAGCTTTTCGGCGGCGCGGAGCCAGACGCCGCCACTCGCAGCGCGATCGTCGACCACATCCAACAGCACATCGACATACATCGCGTTGCGGGTTGGGGATTTGTCGACGACGTGATCGACCCCCGGGACACGCGCCTGTCCCTGGCCTGGGGCCTCGAGCTTTCCCGCAACAAACGCCTGGAAAGACCCGAAAAAAAGCGGTCGATCCTGCCGGTTTGACCGAAGTGCCTGCGGGGCGTACACCGCCGCTGCCCTGTCGGGAGGGGAGAGCCGATGCTAAGCTCGGGGCTCAGCGCCGACGAGGAGGACTTATGCGCGCCCGCCTTACTTTTCTTTCACTGATCAGCTTGGTTGCTCTCGCTTGCGGAGGCAGCGATGACGCCGGCCTATTCCAAGGCGGCAAGACGGACGCGGGGATCGGTGGCGGCAGCTCCGGTACCGGTGCCAGCGCAGGTGCGAGTGGCAGCGGCAGCGGCGGGGGAGCGACTGGCGGCACTGGCGGTGGCGCGACGGGGGGAAGCTCGGGAACTGGAGCCACCGGCACTGGCGGCAGCCCAAGTGGCGGAGCGAGCGGCAGCGGTGGAGCGTCGGGTTCCGGTGGAGATCCTCCAAGCGGTGGAGCGTCGGGCAGCGGTGGGGCTGTGACGGGCGGTACCGGCGGCGGAATCACTGGCGGCACGGGCGGCGGCGGTACGGGCGGCGGCGGTACGGGCGGCGGCGGCACGGGCGGCGGCGGTACGGGCGGCGGCGGCACGGGCGGCACTGGCGGCGGCACGACCGGTCCGAATTGCGAAGGCAAGTGCGGCAGCTCGCAGCCCCAGTCGACGGGTAGCGGACAGTGTTATTGCGACGCGCAGTGCATCGCCCTGGGCGACTGTTGCCCGAACTGGAGCAAAGCGTGCAACGCGTTCGTTGCTGGCCAGGTCAACTGTGGCAACGACAAGTGCAACACGGCGTCAGAGCTGTGCTGCCAGCAGTACATATCGCAGTCAGATTCCTATAGTCCCAAGTGCCAGAGCAAGGGCGCTCAATGTTCGGGTCCTGACATCTACTGCGACGACCCGAGCGACTGCGGCAGCGGACAGGTCTGCTGCGGGAGTTTGGGGTTCGGCGGTGGCGCCACCTTCGTTACGCTTGCAACTTGCCGCGGCGGTGGCGACTGCCGCAGCGACCAACAGCGATTTGTGCTCTGTGGCAGTTCGAACGCGTGCCCGACGGGCACCAAGTGCGAGACGATGAGCTTCCTCTCGAAGTACAATCTGCCGCAGTACAACGTTTGCCAATAAGGATGATGATGCTTCGTTCACTTGCTTGTGTGATTGCTGCGGGTTTTGCCCTGTCTTGTTCCAGCTCTTCCGGAGGCGGCGCCGCCCCGGTTTCAGATAGCGGTTCGGGTGGAGGCAACAGCGGCGGCTTCGGCAACTTCGGCAACTTTGACGCAGGGGATGGAGCGGCTTCCGGCGGAAGTGGCGCGGGCGGCCCCAGCTGCGTCGGTAGCTGCGGCTTGACGACTCCAGCGCCCGGAGCTTTTTGTTTTTGCAACGACCTCTGCACCACCCAGGGCAACTGTTGCCCGGACTTCGCGACTGTGTGCGCTGATGGTGGCGGTAGCGGTGGCGCGGGCACCGGCGGCACGGGCACCGGCGGCACGGGCGGGTTCGGCACCGGCGGCACGGGCGGATTCGGGACCGGCGGTGTCGGCGCGGGTGGTGCCGGCGGCTTCGGTACGGGCGGCGTCGGTGCAGGCGGTACGGGCGGCGGAACCAGCGCTTGTTGGAATACCCTCACCTGCAATCCCGGCACGACGTGCGTGCAAAACTGCGGTGCTTGTATGATCCAGTCAAAGAAGTGCTGGACGGATGGGACCTGGCTACCCCCGAGTCTATGCGTGCCGGGCGGCTGCTAGCGCGGCGAGCGGGGGCGAGAGTGGGCGCGGGCGCGAGAGTGGGCGCGGGCGCGTGCGCGAGAGTGGGCGCGGGCGCGTGCGCGAGAGTGGGCGCGCGGGCGTGAGGCCAAGAGCGCGTTTTAGCAGCCACTTCCACGAGCAGAAGCGAGCGGGCCGGGCCCCGCGAGCGAGGGGGTACGGCGGGGGGAACTCCCCCCCCCCTCGGGCCAAAAAAAAACACCAACCCGCGGGGTCCGGCGAGCCCCC
>CALMUT010000109.1 GCA_937872925.1 uncultured Myxococcales bacterium
CTGCCCCGGACGCCGCCCGTCCCCCCAGTCCCCCCGAGCCCCCCCGTGCCCCCGATCCCCCCCGGGCCGCCAGTACCGCCGCACGAGCCACAGTTCAGTGAGTCGACTTCCTCCACGCACAGGGAGTCCCAGGCGACGTCACAACAAACGGGATCGAACGCGCAGACACATGCCTCCACACTGGGCACATCACAGCCCGGCGTATTCTGCGGGACGCAGCAACTGCCCGGTGCACCACCGGTACCCCCGATGCCGCCGATGCCGCCGGTGCCGCCGATGCCGCCCCCGCCAGTCGCCGCAAATCCTCCTGTCGCAGCGAACCCGCCTGTGGCGGCAAAGCCACCGCTCCCCCCGGAAGTTGTGCCACCCGCGCTACAGTTGCCACCATCGGGGCAATCCAGGGGACTGAGGAATCCATCCCGCGCACCACAGGCCACGGAAAGCCCACCCAGGCCAATCAGGAGAAAACGGCGGAAAGAAGCTTTGGAGCGGAGCACAAAACCCTCCTCGGGGTCGCGTCGATTTGGCACAACTGCTGGCGCCACAAGCAAGAGCCGCGCCGCGCGCAGCATGCGCCGAGTCCCGTCGGGTACGCAACGACAAGTGGCCAGGGGTCCGTATCGTCAGAGAATGCACGATAGTCGTGCCTGAACGTGTGTGCGGCGGGGCTCAGCTGCAATCTTGCGCGACGGCTTCGAGGATCCGTTCGAAGCCACCCCGGAGCTCTGCCTCCGGCGTGATCAGACTCACCACGACGTATTGTGGGCGTTCAAAATCGTAGAGCCAGCCGGGCTGCACCACCACATCGCAGTCCTCCAAGAATCGCTGGGACCACGCGTCGTCGGACTGGGTGGCCGGCAGACGCAGTGGCGCGTACCACCCCCCCTGCACCGGAAGCACGGACAGCGCGCTGCCATCAGCCATGCGCTGCAGATCGGCCAGGTTCGCACGAATGCGGTGTTTGATCGCGGCGCGAGTGGTTGCCCCGCTCTCGAAGATGGCCGGCAGCGCCAACTGAATGGGAGTTGCCACCGAGAGAAACGCATCTGCGATGATCTCCAGTCGTTCGCGGGCCAGTCGCAGCTGTCGCGGATCGCCTCCCAATACCATCCAGGACAGCTTGAGTTGCGGGAGACCCACGTACTTAGACAAGCCGCCGAAGACGAGGACGAGTGGAACGTCGGCACCCAAGGCACTGCAGCTCGTCGCAGATGGCGACAACGCAAATGCAGAGAACACTTCGTCCGAAACCAGCGGCAACCCGAGCCGCGCGATCCCCTCTAACTCGGATTGCTGGAGGAAATTCCCCGTCGGGTTGTTCGGGTTGACTACGAATAGCGCGCGCGCCCCAGCGGTAGCCTCTGCGTCCAACACCGGATAGTGCCAGGCGCCATCGTACTGCAACGCGCTGCGTATCAACTCGACCTGCTCGAGCTGCGCCAGGTGTTCCAACAGCGGGTAGCTGGGGACCGCCGACCAGATCCGATCCCCGGCGTCTGCGAGCAACTTGAGTGCGTATGCGTAGGCTTCGCTGGTGCTCGCCGTCAGCAGCACGTGCTCCGGGTCCACTTGAACGCCTCCAGCAGACAACTCCGCCGCCACGGCCGCACGCGCAGAAGCCAGCCCGAAAGGCTCCGGCGAATAGGCGACGGTACTTGCAGTGCGCAGGGCTTCGCCCACGGCCGCACCGTCCCACGCCAGACCCACCTGCGTGGGGTTGCTTTGGGTTAGGTCCAGCAGCTTTCGACCCGACGAGCGCGCGCGGCGCAACCGCCCCGCCCAAGCGCTTTCCTCCGTGGTGAAGCGACTGCGTCGACTCAGCATGCTGGTGCGGTGTTTCAGAAGTACCAATCCAAATGAAACGGTCTGGCAGTGGTGACCTGTAGGAGGGTGGAAGCACTAGGCATCCGCGAAACGGATGGGGGAGAAAACGGCGAAGTCGGTTTTCCGGGGCGCCTTCCCCGAAGCAAGGCTAGTGGCGGCGCCGTTTGTGGCGCGGCTGGGCGAAGCCCAGCATGTAAGTAGCACTCCGAAGGATTGATACCTACCTGGCAGCCCACTAGGTGCGTCCCTGATTGTGGTAGCGCCATGCGCCGCCGCACGGAGTAAGATGCAAAGGTGAGCGAAGGCGAGCTGGCACCGGGCACCACGGTCGGACAGTACGTGGTGGAGAAACGCATCGGCGCGGGCGGCATGGGCGAGGTGTATCAGGCCATGCATACCGGCCTCAACAAACGCGTCGCAATCAAAACACTTCGCAGCGAACACGCCAACAACGAGGTCGTTCTCGGCAGGTTCCTGCGAGAAGGCCAAGTCGCGTCGCGCATCCGCCACCCGAACGTGGTGGACATCACGGATGTGGGAGTGATCGGCGATTTACCCTGCATGGTGATGGAGTTCATGCAGGGCGAAGCGCTTTCCGACCTGCTGAAACGCGAGAAGAAGCTGCCTTTGACCGAAGTCATCGAGTGGCTTTTGCCGGTGATTGCTGCGGTGCACGCCGCGCACGTGCAGGGCGTGGTGCACCGGGACATCAAACCCGCCAATATCTTCCTCGCCAAAAACTATTCCGGAGAGGTCACGCCCAAAGTGTTGGACTTCGGCATCTCCAAGGTGCTGGAGGATCCCGGAGAGATCACACGCAGTTCCGGCTCTTCGTTCCTCGGCTCGCCTCACTACGCCTCGCCGGAACTTGCGCGGGGTGAAAAGGACCTGGACGCCAAATCCGATCAGTATGCCCTTGGCGTCGTTTTGTACGAGGCGTCCTGCGGCGTCCGTCCCTTTGCAGGCAAGGCGACTTCGTTCATGGCGTTGATGTACGCCATCGCCGGCGGTCAATTCGCGCGGCCGACGGAACACGAGCCGTCTTTGCCTCCGGCCTTTGAGGCGACCGTGCTGCGCGCGATGGCCACGAACCGCGAAGATCGCTTTCCAAGCGTCGTGGAATTGGGAGCGGCGCTCTTGCCTTTCGCAAGCCCGCGGGCCGTGCTGCTTTGGGAACCGGTATTTGGAAAGGTAAGAGCACCAGACGCGGCATCGCCCCATCTGCCGGGCGCCACGCCTGCCGCGGAGGCACGCGCGCCCGTGTCGCTGCTATCGGCGCTGACTCGGGTTGTGGGCTGGGTTGCTCTATTCGCGCTGGGTCTGACGCTGTCCTGGGGCGCGATGCGGCTATTTGCGATGTCCAAGGGAGTCAGCGCAGATCCCTTTTCACCCGCGAAGGCCAGCGTCGAGAGCGCGGATTCCAAGTAGAGAAAAATCGGCTACGCTCCCCCCATGCTCAGCGGTCTCGATCGGAACGAACGCCTACTCCTGCTTCGCTTCGTCTGCGCTTATGCGTGGACCGACCTTGAGATCAAAGCGGGCGAACGCAAGTTCGTCGAACGCCTGGCAACGCGCATGGATCTGAGCGACGACGACCGCAAAGAAGTCGAGCAGTGGCTCCATGTGGCTCCGGCGCCAAGCGACGTCGACCCAAAGCAGGTACCCGCTGAACACCGACGTACCTTCTTCGAAGCCGTGCGGGCAGTGATGTACGCTGATGGCGAGGCCGATGCCGAAGAGAAGCAACACCTTGAAGAGTTGCGCGCCGCACTCGGCCTGTAGTGCCCGATTCGAAACGCAGCGCGTCTGCGCCAGCTTCTCCAGAACGACGCGCTAGCGCCGCGCCTCGGGTCGAGGCACCCAGATGTCTTCTGCGGTGGTCGGATTGCCAACCAAGACACGCACATGGTGGTGCACCACGCGGCCGTGGCGCCGTCGGATCCGCGGCACCTCCGCAGCGTTGACGTAGAGCACGTCGTCTACATTTCGTTTCCAGATGCGCTGACCCCCCCCGCGCACGCGGCGATGCATATGCCCGGCCACGACTGCCACCAATTGCTTGCCACTCCGTTTTGCGTAGGCAACGGCGTCCGTCAGGTCTTGGTCACCAAAGTCACCGCCCGCGTCGCGAAAATCGCATCCCCAAATATCATCGGGCTTCTCCCCCAATCCATGGGGACCATTGTGGGCCAGGAGCAGAATGCGTTCGTCCTGCACGCTGTCGATCAACTCAAAGTAACGCCTGCGCGACGCTTCGAGATCGACGATGTCATGCTCGCGCCGGAGAAGGGGCGCGAACGAAAGCTGCGAGCCGCCCATGGCGTGGGGGCGCCCCGCGACGATACTGAGCCCCTTTCCGCTAACCCGATGCACACTGTAGCCACACTGGGTCACGCTGCCCAACGACGCGCGGAGCTCCGCCGTAAGGCTCCGGCCAAAGAGGCCCAGCATCTCGACCGCTAGGGAACGCTGAGCAATCTCCGCGAGCAGATGAGCGGCGAATACCGCATCGTGATTGCCCGGCAAGAGCAACGCGGGGACTCGGAGCCGTGCCATGCTCTCTGCGACGACCAAGGACTGCTTGTGCCGATAATTCCCCAGGTCGCCAACGAAAAGGACGATGTCGTAGTCCGAGTCGTTGAAGTACTCAACGTCACATGCATTCCACTTCAGATGCACGTCGCCAACGACCGCGACGCGGACCGTGGACCGCGCGGGCATCGCTCAGAACGACCAGCCGATGTTGAGGTTCAGAAGCGGTCCCCAGCGCGAATCGCTTTCTTGCGCGGAGTTCCCCGAGCTGTCACGGGCTTCCGCCTCGTACGCCAAGTACTGGAAGCCCCCCTGCGCCAAGAACGTGAACCCGCCGGAAGTGACCAGTTTATAGCCAACGAACGGTCCAATGGTGACGCCCTCCGCTACCCCGCTCACCTTGGCGTCGTTCAGCTCGTCAGTGTCCACGTTCAGGTAGACCAACTCCGCACCTACGTTCAAGCTGTCGAAGGGCTTCAACGGATACCAGGACAGCTGCCCTCCGATTTCAAAGACCCTGAAACGCACCTCTTGCTTGAGTGAGTCTTCGACGCTGATGCTGCCGTAGCCACCTAGAACACTGACCCCGAAGCCGTCCACGACTCGCAGTTCCGCCGTGAGTTCGAGCACCGGAAAGATCAGGTGTAGCGGTGACAGGGTCACCGACACGTCCCGGGGCTCTGGCTCCTTTGGGGCCGGCGGCAGGGGTGGCTCCTGCGGCGGGTAGCCGTAGGCCGGGGGCGGGCCGTAGGCGGGGCCCGGTGGCGGCGCTTGTGCTGGCGCCGCACCCACGGGCGGAGGCGGCGGCGGTGCGACGGGTGCAGTGTCCGCAGGCGGCGGCGCCGGCTCTACCGGCGGCAGCGTGCCGGTCGCAGGCGCGTCCGCGGGCGGCTCGGTCGGCTGCGCTACCGCGTGGTGTCCACGCAATAGCGCAGCAGAGCACAGAGCCGCAGATACCGAGATCCTACTTGCGTGACGCAAAGCTGGCTTCCTCGCCAGCGCCTTTGCCGCTTTCGACCAACTCTGCCTTGTAGATGATTTTTCCATCCTTAGCAGTGACTTCACCCGAAAGGTCCGCGCCGTCAACGCCGCGGTTAACGGAAAGCTCATAGGCCTTGTCCCCGATGGAAACCCGGTAACGGGCCTTGTCGCAGTCCGTTTCTTGACCGGCCACGAGGCATGTCCCGCGCTCCGAAGCGAGCAACTCATCGTTGCTATCGGGTACGAAGATCGTCTTTTCGATCATGGCTTCGTAGGCAGAGGTCTTCGCGGCGATTTCCTTGCCGGCCTTTACTTCGCGTACGCGCAAGACTCGGTCAGAAGCGATGTCGTGGGTCACACGGAGGGTTGTCTTCTCGGAGCCATCGTCCAAGGTGTAGTCGATGACGATGAGGTTGCCCTTCTTGGCTCGAACCTCTTCGGTCAGAGTCAGTGCTTGTTTCGCAAAGCTGCCGGAGAAGCGATGCACGGAGAAATCACCGATGTTTTTGTGAGCAAAAGGAGAGAGCGACTTTTCTTCGTCGAACGGCAAATCGGTTTCGAGTTCGCCGCTGGCCAATTCCGAGTCGTCCGCGGGAGATGCGGACTTGGTGTCGGCCACGCGCGCCGTGTCCTGAGGACCGATGCTGCTGGCCCCGCACCCGGTGACGAATGCGGCGATTGACGAAAGGAGCAGGAGCTTGCTTCGCATGTCGCGGTTTGGCCACAGGCGCGGCGACTTGGCCAAATTTGCGACGACCGACCCGCCTTCAACAACGTCCGCGGCCCCCCCCGGACAAGTTTTCTACACACCGCCGCAAGTCTGGAAAGCGCTGGAGAAATAGCAATCCAAAGGATTGTGACTTAGCCCACTAGTCAACGACTTCGGTACCGGCTGGCAGTTGCTCGTGGCTGTCTGCCGGGACCAAGTCCAGGATCTTCAACCGCCTGGCGGTCGCTTCGATCACGCTGGGGTACTTCTGTGACACCACCGTGGCGCCCGCAGATGCCGCGAACGCAGTCGCCCAGCCAACGGGCCCCAGGGGGCGGCATCCAAAGAAATGGCTGACGCCCGGCGTCTGGACGATGGCCGCCAGCATCCCCACGCTCACGACGCTGGTCAACACCACGGGGCGACTGAATCCGCCAGAGAGCAGGGTCTGCCCCAGCTGCGTGCCGACCAGAGAAAGGAGCCCAACCGTGCTGGCACGCTCCCGACCACCCGTGATACGCGCACTGAGCCAGCCAACGCCAGCGCCCCCTGCCGTGACAACCGCGCGGGCAGCAACATCTCGACGCAGAGGCTCAGACAACGACGCCTCCGGGCCCTCGCGCGCAAGGGCGTCCAGGGTCTCCTGCTCGGGAGGCTGCAAAGCAACGGCCATCGCAGGAGCGACATCCGTGAGCAAATTCACAAGCAGGAGCTGGCGCGCGTTCAGGGGCGGACGGCCATCCACAAGGGCGGCGCCGAGGGTGAACCCGATCTCTCCTAAGTTACCGCCCACCAAGATGGACACGGCATCCCGCACGGACTTCCAGACGGCTCGGCCTTCGATGATGGCGTCGACCAGGGTCTCGATACGTTCGTCCGTCAACACCACGTCGGCCGCCCCGCGCGCAGCGGCAGTGCTGTTCTCTCCGATCGCGATGCCAACGTTGGCCAGGCGAATCGCCGGCGCGTCATTTGCGCCATCGCCAACCATGGCGACGCAGCGTCCAACCCGCTGCATGGCACGCACGATACGCACTTTCTGCGGCGGCGTGAGCCGCGCGAATACGGCGATGTTGTCAATCCGAGCATCTAGTTCGTCGTCGGAGAGTTGGGTGAGCACGGAGCCTGTGAGGACCTCTTTGTCGCCGAGCAGGTTCAACTCACTGGCAATGGCCTCCGCGGTGCTTGGATGGTCTCCGGTGATCATCACCGTCTTGACGCCGATGGAATTGAGTCGTGCGAGCGCAGCAGCGGCAGTGGGCCGCACCGGATCGCTAAAGGCGACGAAGCCCATGAACGCCAAGCCAACGGGACGCGCGGGATCGAGACGGTCCTCTGGGCCCACGGAGCGTTCGGCCACCGCGAGCACGCGCAAACCACGCTTTGCGAGCTCAGTCGCCGCGCGCTCGAGCTGAGCTGCCACTTCAGCGTCCAAAGGCTTGCGCACCCCGGACCTCATCCAAGCAGAGCACTGCGGCAGCACCACTTCTGGCGCGCCTTTTACGCTCAACCAGGTGTCCGCCTCGGCGGTGCCAAGCACGGCGTGGTAGCCCCGGCCCGCTTCGAAGGACAGCTCGGATATCCGACGCCACGCGCTCACACCGTAGGTATTGGTGATGAGCATGGTCTTCGTTGCGCGCGTCAAGGCTGCGTCCGTGGGATCGAAGTTCTCCCCGGCCGTGCCAATGTCGGGGGTCGCGCGCAGGGCGGCAGCGAGCACCCTCAGGCGCGTCCCGGAAACATCCGCCACGCCTTCCACCGTTGCGCCGTCCGACACCCCGCTGAGTTCGATGCGGCCCTGGGTCACCGTCCCGGTCTTGTCTACGCATACGGTGTCCACACGACCAAGTGCCTCTACGCTGCGATGGTTGCGCACCAGCGCGCCGCGCTTGCTCAGGCGCTCTGCGGCAGAAAGCTGCGCAGCTGTCGCAATCAAGGGAAGCCCCTCGGGAACGGACGCCACGGCCAGGCTCACGCTCGATGCGATGACGTCGCTCAGCTTGCGGCCTCGAATCAGACCCACTGTCACGAGGCCCGCGGCTGCAGTCACCGCCACGGGCGCTGTTAGGTCCACAATGGAGGCAAGTCGACGTTCGACTCCGCTGTCTTGGGGATCCATGGCGGGCGCTGAACCACTGCGTCGGGCCTCGGTCAGTTCTCCGGTGGCCACTACGACCGCGGTCGCGCGACCCGCAGCAATGCTCGTACCCTCGAATAACATCGAGCTGCGATCCGGTACCTCGTTTTCGAAGGACGGTCGTGGGGACTTTGCTACGGGCAGCGACTCACCCGTCAAGCTGGAAGCATCCACTTCCAGGGATTCGCTCTCCAAGATGCGGCAGTCCGCTGGCACCAGCTCTCCTGCAGCCAGCAGCACGACATCGCCCCGCACAACGTCGCTGGCGGCAACCCGCCGTAACTCACCGCCCCGGCGCACGAGTGCTTTTCGATGCGCGGTCTTCGTCAGCACGCTGATGGCGCGTTCGGTTCGGAATCGTTGCACGCCACCGATGCTTGCGTTCAGCAAGACCACGCCCCCGACCATGGCCGCGTCGCTCAGCGAGCCCACAACCGCAGAAAGGCCCGCTCCGGCGGCGAGCAAGGGAGCTAGAGGGTTGAACAACTCGTCAGTGATGTGGTCGAACAATTCGACGGGTGCGGAACGCTTGGACGGCGAGATCGGCTTGCGATCGCGTGCCTCTCCCTTGGTCAAGCCACGTGGCGAACTCCCCAGGCGCTCCAAGACACCGCTGCCGTCCAGCGCGTGCCACGGAGTTCGATCTCGCGGTGCCGGCAATGCCCTGCGCGCTAGAGCGCCGTTGGCCCGCACGCCGGCGGCCATTGCCACGAGCGTGGCGCCATTAACGACTGCAATGACTCGCCGGGTCGTCATAGGAACCACGCCGCCCGCCGAGATCAAAGTGCCGAAGGTTGCGGCTCCAAGCGCGACGTTCACGCTCTGTTTGGAAACACGCCGCGCTGCCACGCAGGCATTCAACAAGAAGCGCACATCCGTCAGGTCGCTTCCGCAAATCAGGTGAGCGCCCATCGGAGCGGGTTCGCCTTCGGCCATCAGTCCGACGCCGCAGTCCGACGCCGAAAGCGCTCGCGAGTCCGCTCCCGTGGCCACCAACATGACTGTGCGGCCCTCGCGCTGCAGGCGTCGGATCCCCGATTCCATGGCCGCACCTGCGGGAATGGCGTCGTCGGCGTGGAAGCGCGACAAGACCCCTTCGTCGTCGGACGCAATCACCACGCGCATGTCAGCAGCGTGTGCGGCGGCGATCAGTTCTTCCACGCCCGTTTGGGGGACGATACGTAGTTCAACGATCGCCTGCGGTACGCCCTCACGGCTCAACGCAAGGGCCAAAACGCCACGCTTCGCCAGCGCGTCTGCATGTCCCTCAAGCTCGTCGTCGAGCTGAGCCTCAAAAAGCTTCGCGGGGCCGAGGGACCAGCCGTCGCGACGCATCACGCGCAAGGGCAGCTCGGGATCGATAAGCTCGACAACTCGTGCCTGCGCTTCGGCAGTCGTAATGCTCGGACGGGTGATGATCTCGCCGATCTCGAAGCGGTCCCGACTGATCAGGCTGCCCGCCAGTACGATGCAATCGATGCGGTCGAGGCGCCGCAACACGGCGCCGTCGAAAACCAATACGCGCCGTCCCGCGAGGGTATGCGCCAAGGAAGAGGCGAAGACATCCCGACCAAGGCGCGCTGGCTTGGGTAACCCGCCAAAGAGCGCAGCAACGGCACGCTGTACGTTGCGGGTTGTGAGAAAACTGACGCCAAATCCGGCCAAGGACACCAACCACGCGCGGTCCGCGTACTGCTCGATGGGCCCTGCGGTCAGCGGCGCGGGTCGCGGTTCCGCTCGAGACACATCAGGGATCCCATGCCGGTGCAACTCCGCTTCCCGGGACTCCCAGACGCCGCGACGCGTTTTGCTCTCCTTGAGCATGGTCGTCTTGTGCACGATGTCGACCAGCGAACTCACCGGCCGCTGAGCAAAGGCATTCGCTGCCGCAATTGCCGCACCCAGAGTCAGATCCGTGCGATCCACCCCGTACTTTTCGTCGAAGCCTTGGCGCAGCCGGGGCGAGCCACGCAACACCGAGCTCAGAGCACCCAACGTGCTGAACACGGAAGACGGACCCAGGGGAGTCGCGCGCAGCGCGGAGCCAACGGCGAAGCCCAGCACATCCCCTGCCAGACCGAGAAACAGGTGGTTCTCTTGTTCATCATCTGCGGGATGGCGAGCGGCTTCGTCGAAGCTCGCAGCTTCGACACCAACGCGACGCTCCGCCTCTTCCAGCAAACGAATCACGTCGAGTTCGGTGACTTCGCCACCGGAAAGGTCGAACACCGCGCGGCGGGAAGCGCGATCGAGCTTGACGCCGTCGGCCCAAGCCGTGCGCGCTACCAGAGCACCCAGACGCTCAAGCAGCCGCCCTTCTTCCTCGTTGCTGAGCAGCTTATACTCCGCATACGCGCGTTGGCGCCCAACCCAGACGCGTCTCTTCCGCGGAGCGAAGGCCTCGCTCACCATTCGGAAAACTTCACGCACGGAGGGGCGGTCTGGTCTCGTCATCCTGTAGTGACAGGCCGGGCATCATGCTGAGCTTCGGCGCTTAGCTCTTTAATACACCATGGACCCGCGCAGCGGAGCTTCGGTCACCTGGGAGGCTCCTGGAAAATCTGGTGCCAGCATTTTTGCGGAAAACTCGGACCACGCCAGTGCCGGCCGCGGGAAACGCCCAACGCCACGAAAACCCCGGAAGCCGTCTCCGCTCCCGGTGAAGCGCGCGATCTTCACGCTGGCGGGCGCGACCCGAGACTCGAACTCGCCGCGAAATCGCACGATCTGGCCAGCTTTGACCTGCAACGTCGCCGTTTTCGACCGCATCGGGCGCGAAGCTGGGAAGACGCGAAACGCCAATTCCAGCTGAAGACCATCATCCGCCGTGATCCGCACGCGATTTTTCTGGCGCTCGAACTTCGCCAGACGTTTGGGCAAGCCCCAGAGATTGCGGCCACCCGCCACCGAAGCCTCGCTGTCGACGTACATGGCCGCGACGAAGTGTCCCAACGGACGTCGCTCGCCCCGGGGCCGGACCATGCACGGCAGGAATGCCAGCTCGCGATAGGCGAGTGCGCTCGGCACGCGGTACTCCACATAGGCCAAGAGCCCTGTTGCGCGGCCGGCGCGCTGCACGACCTCGAGCTCCGAAGGGACTGCGATCTCACTGGCGAGCACCACCACCGGGCGCATCACGGCAAACCCGTGCATGTGCCAAGGCGGTTCGGGATAGTCTAGGTCCGTCACATCAGGCGCTTGACCCATTTGAGCTGGTCCTCGCCATAGGGCGGGTAGCGCAACGGGGGATCGACCCTGGTCGACTTGTCGAGCACGCTCTTTTGGTGAGTGAAAGTATCGAAGCCGGCCTTGCCGTGGTACGCGCCCATGCCACTTTCGCCGACGCCACCGAAGGGTAGTTCCGGAGCCGCGTAGTGCGATACACAATCGTTGATGCACACACCACCAGAGCTGGTCCGGCTCAGCACACGATCCGTCGTGGCCTTGTTCGTCGAGAACACATAAAGCGCCAGTGGCTTGGAACGCGCCGTCACAAAACGAATGGCGTCATCCACACTCGCCACGGTCATGCACGGCAGAATGGGTCCGAAGATCTCTTCAGCCATGACCGGGGAGTCTGGATCGACATCGCGAAGCACCGTGGGCGCGATATAGCGGGCCGTACGATCCGTGGTGCCGCCTGCAACGACCTTGCCCGAATCAAGAAGCTTCGAAAGGCGGTCAAAATGACGCTCATTCACGATGCGAGCAAAGTCGGAACTCGATTGGGGATCGTTGCCATAGAACTCCCGAATCGTGGCTTTGATCTTCTCGAACATCTGTTCGGCAATGCTCTCATGCAGGAGCAGATAGTCAGGCGCGATGCAGGTTTGCCCTGCATTGAAAAACTTACCCCAAACGATGCGTTTGGCGGCAACGTCCAAGTCGACCTCCGAGTCCACGATGCACGGACTCTTGCCACCAAGTTCGAGGGTTACGGGCGTCAGGTGCTTGGCCGCTGCGGTCATGACAACGCGCCCGACGCTGCCGTTGCCGGTGTAGAAGATGTGATCGAATCGTTGCTCAAGGAGCTTTGTGGTCTCCGCCACGCCGCCTTCGATCACGGCGTAGGCAGTTGAGTCCAAGTAGCGCGGCAGCAGCTTGCTCAATATTGCAGAAGTTGCCGGCGCGATCTCGCTTGGCTTGACGACGGCCGTATTGCCAGCGGCGATAGCAGCGATCAACGGCCCCACCGACAGTTGGAGCGGGTAGTTCCAAGGTGCGATGATGAGCGCGACGCCTAGCGGCTCGGGTTGAATAACCGCCTTGGCAGGATGAATGGCAAGGGGCACCTTCACGCGCTTCGGTTTCGCCCAACCGCGCAGCTGTTTGAGCGTGTGGCGGATGTCGTTTACAAGAAAACCGGTTTCCGCAACGACACCTTCGAAGCGGCACCGGCCCAAGTCGCTATGCAGCGCCTCGAGAAGGTCCGGTTCATTGTCGACGAGCATTCGTTCGAGTTGACGTAGCTCACGCTCGCGCCAATCGAGGGCCCGCGTCGCGCCTGAGTCGAAGGTGTCGCGAACCCGCTCGACGGCTGCAACGATTTCCTCGTCGCTCGCAAAACGTTTGGTCGTGGTTTGGCGGGCGGGCTCAACGTGGCTCGAAAGCGTCATGGGGCAATGATAGGGGTGATCGGCGCCCCCGCAAGGCACGGTTATGCCTGCCGGAACAAGCTGCGCAGCTCAACGCGCTCCAAGCGACTAAATGCCCGTAATTGCACAGAAATAAGCCGTTCTTCAAAGAGGCCGAGCTGGAAGCAATCCGCTTCCGGAAGGTCAACCAGTCGCGGGCCCTCCAGGTTCAGCGGGCAGATATCGCGTTGCTCGACGATCTCGCCCTCGAGGTCTTCTTCGAGCCAGCGCAGGGGCAGGCCCTGGGTTCGGCACACGTAGGGCCTGCTGGCGTACACCCGGCAGCCACCCTCCGCGTCCAAGAATGCACAGCGTCCCTGGGGCGCGGGCACGCCGCTGTTGAGCAGGTCCGGGTGTGCGGCTCGGATGACCTCCGCTTCCACTTCGAAGACGGTCAGCTCGTCCACGCAACAATCGAAGCAACCGCGCCGACACTTCAGGCGTTCGCGATGCCGCGCGACGAGTGGCTCAACCACTTCATCCACGGCGCCGTGCAGCTCGCGGCATTCCGCAATGCCTGCTCTCTGCGCCGCTGGCGCCGGTACGGGGGAAACGCCCATGGTTCAGGGTCCCACATGGACCCTGGCGCGGGCAAGCTGGACTGAGTCGCGACGACAGCGTACCTTGGAAGGATGCGACGTCTTAATTGCGTTCTTGTGCTGGGGCTGGGCTTACTCGTCGCGTGCGGCGGCAGCGACGACTCATCCACGAACGGAAATCCCGACGCGGGTAGCGGCGGCAGCGCGGGCGGCGGCGCCAGTGCCGGAGCCGGCGGCAGTACGGGCGGGGCCGCCGGAACGAGCGGTAGCGCGGGGACCTCCGGGGGCACGAGCGGC
>CALMUT010000110.1 GCA_937872925.1 uncultured Myxococcales bacterium
CCAAGGCCCTCGATCAACGCGCGAGCCAACGCATGCTCGGGCACACGCACTGCAACGGTCAGCAGCCCGCCCGTCACCAAGCGCGACAGCTGCTCGCCGGGACGCACGATCAACGTCATGGGGCCCGGCCAAAATGCTTCGCTGAGCCGCCGCGCAATTTCCGGCGCACCGCGGGTCCAGAGCGGTAGCCAATCGGCGTGCGCGAAGTGAACGATCAGCGGGTGCGCTGTCGGGCGGCCCTTCAGCTCGTAGATCCTGGCAACCGCCGCGTCCAAGGTGGCGTCTGCTCCGAGTCCGTAGACCGTCTCGGTGGGGAAGGCGACCACGCCGCCGCCAGCGAGCACACGCACTGCTGCGGCAAGGTCGACGAACGGCCGGGATGGCACGCGGGAAATCTAGCGCGCTTGTCCCGGCAATCCCCGACAAAGCGCTGCCTTTCTTGGGCGCAGGGCCTTTCCGAGTGCAAGATCGCGCAAAGTCAGAGAAGATCGGCCGCAAGCGGAGGACCCAGTGACAGAAGACGAACGCGACAAGAGCTCCACGGAGCAGGACTCGAATGACCAGGTCGTGGCTCTACTCAAAGAAATCCGCGAACTCATCGTGGTCAGCGGGGAGCGGCAGTCCCGTTATATTTGGATGCTCTTCCCGATCATCGCGATCTTGCTGATCCAGGCCATTTTGATGGCCACCAACCTCTAGAAGGGCCACCCGGGCCGGAGGCTGAGGCGCATCTGTACGGACGCGTCCGACGGGGCTAGTCTTCGTGGGGTGAAACGCCGGAAGCTCCTGGGTTTGTGTGTACTTGTGGCGCTTGGCTGCGCCAGCGGTCCCAGCTCGAAACTGCGTAGCCTGGGTGCCCCCTCGGGGTCCGGGCCGGTCAGCTTCGAGGTGGACAATCGCACCCAGACTATCGTGAACAACCTCTACTTGGCGGAGTCTGCCCGGGTCAAAGCGGCGGGACGAAAGGCCTTTGAGGCGGGTTCCCCAGAGCAAGTCGAGCTGTGGGGAAACGACCTCCTGCGGTCAGGCCTCGAAATCCGGGGCAAGGTCCCGGTGCCGATCTCTGCGCCGGGCCGCTATGACGTGCGCGTCGTCGCCCGCGACGGCGAACGGGAGCAACGCGTCACCGGGTTGCGTCTGGAAGCCGGCGGTCGCTATGTGCTTGAGCTGCACGAGGGCGGTTGGCGTCCGATCCAGTAGCCGGGGGATCTCAGGTCGGCCCGCGGGCCGACGGTCCGACGCACTAGGCCAACGGGCTGGTCGGTGCGCCAAGGGCATCGAGCTGCGCGACCGCAGGCACTGCTCAGCCGTGCGGTAGAACGGACACGGAACGTATGGGCAGCGACTGCTGGGTCGATCGGGACCCAGCCGAACGCGTCCTGACGCGCGAGAGTCCGACCCAACGCCCACGCCCGACACCCAAAGTCGACCGCACGCGGACGGTTGATGGCGGTGCGCCCACTCACCTCCACGTGGCAGCCCTGCTGCACGAGACCGGCCCGTAAGCCGTTGTCTGACTGACGGTTTTATCATGTCCGTTTCACAGAATGCTATGCAACAACGGCATTTATATGCTCTTGTTTTTATTTGTTATTTTCGCAGTGCTCTGCATTATTACTGCATCCTGCGTTCTTAATGCAATCGGGCAGCGCGTGTGCTAATCTGGGGCGACTTTGGGATGGCTACGCGAGCTCATGGACCAGGCGAATCCGCCGATCCGCAGTTTCGGCCGGCTGGCCAAATTGGCGCTGGCCCACGAGCAGTGGCCCGGCGAGGTCGAGGTCCAGCCTAGGTCCCTGGCTGCCCTGTTCTCAAGATTCGATCGCGATCTGGAACTGGATTGGCTGAACACTAGGCCAGGCTGCGAGGGCGTGCTCTCCCTGGTCCTTGGCTGCGCACTCACCGACCTCCGCGGAGCCGCACACCCCAATCGCATTGACGATGACGCAACGCGGCGTCGGATGCGGTTCCACGACGCGCCCTTTGCCCGGGCCTTCGACTTTCTGGACGAGCCCCTTCCCCCGGGGATCCCGGCCCGGGTCGGGCAGCCGTCGCGCTGGGGTCGTCTGTGGTGGCATGCCCCGAGTGGAAGCGGGCGAAGCCTGGCCGGGCGCTGGCTGGCCGCGCGGGCCCTGGCCTTCGTCATGACCCTCGACGACACGCGAAGTCGAGGGCCCGCGTATCTTGAACTCGCTGAACGCCTTCACGAGCACCGACTGGAGCCGTGGGCGCGGGACGGCATCTGCATCGCGGCGAGCTTTGTGCCCCGGGACTTCGTGCGTGTGCACGGCTTCGAGGTCATCGAGTGCCCAAAGACGGAAGAGTTTTTGCCCGAGCTCGTGCGCTGGATGGCGGAGCGCCTTCCTGACGACGGTCACTTCGACCCGGGGGTCGCGCTGACTTGGCTTGAGCAGCTGGCTCCCAACGGAGAACGCCAGCATAGCTTCGGGACGGTGCTGGGCCTATGCGGTCTTCTGGACGAACAAGGCAGCCAGGCCGTCACGAGCCGCAGCCGCGCACAGCTCTTGGAGCGTTTCGTTCGTCGCAAGTTGCTCGAAGCACGAGATCGCGGCAGCGCAGACGCCGCATGGCTGTCGCGGCACGTGGAGGACGTGTTCATGCCGTTCATGGCGCGCACCCTCACCGACGGTCGCCAAAGTCTCAGCTCCCCCCGCAGCCTCGAAGCGTGGACAGATCTCGTGCCCGAAGAACACCGGCGCGGCCCAGACTTGGAGTGGCTGCGCCTCTCGCTTTCCGGCGTTGAGCAGGGCGTCTCTCTGCGCGAAATCGAACGCGCTGCGCGGCGCGTGCCCCCGGGCGCCTTCCGGATCCTGCGCGCGCTACAAGCCGCCGACATTCTGGTCGAGACAGGCGATGACCTGCTGGTGCTGCGGCCGCACTTCCTGGCAAAGCTAGCCGAACAGGAAGCGCTGACGCAGCTGATCAGCGGTTCGGGCTTCGAGTGGGGGGAAGCCCTGCTCGCTCCGGCGACCCAAGGACGCGCCTTCAACGCCTGCCTGGAGCGCACGCGGCGCAGCGGGGACGTGCGCCTGGATACATCGGAACTCGGAGCGGAAGACAGCGCCGCAGCCATGGCCGCTTTGGAAGCAGAGGCGCGCGCCGTGGGGCTGTGCATTGCGCTCGGTGAGGCATTTGAAGCCGAGCAAGTCGCCGCGCTCTTCGATGAAGCGCGGGGGCTGTGGATCGAGCTAGCGGACGCCCCGCCACTTCCGCGATTGGCCTTCGACTCAGCCGACGACTCCGCTCCGCTGCACGACGGCTTCTATCACTTGAGCATGCTTGCGATGAGCGAACAGGTCTACATCGAGTTCGGTCGTCGTCGAGAAGGTGCGCCCGGACCCCTCGCGCCCTGGGGCAGCGCTGCTGCCAACAGCGACCCCCGCGTGCTGGACTCCATCGCCTCAGCAATCGATGGCGCGTTCCAGGACACACAACTACACGCCGCGGCACTCGCGCTGGTGGATCGGTTGAGAAAAAACAGCGGGCGCGACTGTAGCGATAAGCCGTGGCACCGGCTGGAGCAGCCAGGCGTGGTGATGGAGCTGGCAAAGGCGGCGCGCCTGCAATGGTCCGACCTCGCCGCGCTCTCCCCGCGGGATCTGCCGGCGCTCCTGCCGCTTGCCGAACTCTCGGGGGTGGGCGCTGCGAGCTTTGCGCAAGCCGCGATCGCAGCCGCGCAGTCCGCGGGCGCCGTGGACTTCCGCGGCACACTCGCCGACCCCGCCGCGAAAAACCCCCTGTGGGGCTACGCCACCGCTCAGCAACTTGTGCCGTTGTTGCAGTGGATGCACAAAGAGTCCGTCGACTCGGCGCCGTTGCTGAAGGCCTTGCCCGAGGTGACTCTTGGGGAGCTGAGCGCGCGACTTTCTGAACTTCCCGCCGGCGCGCAGTCGGCGCTATGGCGCGCCCTGCCCGCGAAAAGCGCGCGCACGCTCCTCGACTCCGCCAGCAACCTGCCTGCCGGGGGCGCCGCAGCGGCGTGGGAGGTCGCCGCTCCGGCCGTGCAGCGCGCCTTGCGTCGCTGGCTCTTCGAGACTCCGGAGCTTGCAGTGGATTGGCTCGTCGCGGCACCAGGCCACGAGCTCGAACGCGCTCTGGAGCCCCTGGCCCGCGTCGACCGTCTCGATCGCCTGCCCGAGGGCAGCCTGCACAAGTTGCGGGCGCACCTGCACGCCGTCGTGCGTCAGAGACCACCGGAGGTCCGCCTGGTGTACGCGGCGTTGGCGCGCTTGGAACGCGAAGCCTTCCCACGCGCCGGCGCATCGCTTCGGTAGCACCAGGCCCGACCTGCGGCCTCGCGAACTGGGCCCGCTCTCAGTCCCGCTGCACGTACACCGGGTTCGTGAACGCAAAGGCTGGCGCCTTGAGACCGTTGAGCACCGGCAGCGGTTCCGTGCCGCGCACAACGGCAACCACGCTGCTCTTGCCCAGGGGTACGGGCACGCTCAGGTTCAGCACCCTAGGCTTCCCCGGCGCCGCCGGAGCTGGCACGTCCACACGCTGCAGCGGAGCGCCGTCCACCCATATCTGCACGTACTGCATCGCTACCCAGGACGCAGCCTGGATGCGCACGGACACCGGAACTTCCGCCTCCGTCGTGGCATGGGTGTCGCCGACGGCCGCAGCTGCAACCGTGAGTTCCACGAGCGGGCCATTCGTCACGAAGGCCCGGCCTGCGCGGAGCGCTGTAGCCACCCGCAGCGACATGGATCCGGTCGTATCCGGCGAGAGGCGCACGTAGGTGCGCGGATAGCCCGCCAACTCGCGATCGAGGCGATGAGAATCGCTATTGCCAACGGCGGTGAAGCGATAGCCTCGCTTCAGTAGCTGTAGCCACTGCCGCAGATTCTCTTCAACCTGACCCAGCGCGCCCAGGTCGAAACCGTTGAAGACTTCGATGCTGTCAAAGTCCCAGGAATACCCGGGCGTCTTTGCTTCACCGGTTTCGACGTCCAGCTGCCCTTGGTTGAAGTAGCCGATCTCGTGCATGCGCGGATGGTTGATTTGGATCAGCGCTGCCGGAGCCGCACTCCGGACCGCGCTAAACAGCTCCGTCGGAAGCTGGTTCACATCAGGGAGCGCCTGCCCCGCGGGATACGGGAATGCGTTGAAGTGGCCCCAACTTGAGGTAGTGAGCTCGACGCCGATCTCCGTGGAAAGCTCTGCTTCCCGGCCGAGGCTGCGCAGCGCGGGTCCGTAGTCCGTCACGCGGTTGTGGTCGGTTGCGACCGCGAAGCGCACGTCTTCAGCCAACAGCGAGACGACGCGATCTGGAAGCGGCACGTCGGAGTCTCCGCTTGGCTCAGCATGCAGATGGAAGTCGCAGGACACATAGGAGTCGAGCTGGGCGACGCGCTCGAGTTCCACGCGGATCACCGCGCCGTCCTTTTCGTTCACGGCGACCTCGGGCTCCGCTATCGAGTACTCGGGGCCGTGGGACGCAAGCACACGGTAGCGCCCGGGCGGCAAACTCACTTCGCCCGTGCCGTCTGCTGAATACACGGAAGTCTTCGCACCGCCCGCGTAGTGCGGGGGCCCCAGATCCGGATCCGGCGTCGGGGAGATGCCGCGTACAGACAGGCGCGCCGGCACGGCGCTCCCAGACTTGTCTAGGGTCGCAAACGTCAACTTCGATGCCGTGGGCGCGATCAGCTTGGCGTCTACCCGCGCGCCCGGCCGCACGCGCGTTCGGACCTCGTCTCTGCCCCCGGGCGACCGCAGCACCACACGGTAGTCGTCCGCGGGCAGATCGAGGGAGAGCGGAGCGCCCGGGTTTGGTGGACCAGCCGATACGATGCCGCCGAAGACGGAATGCACTTCAATCACGGCCCATGCCGGCGCTCCGACCAAGGTGACTGAGAGCCGACCGAGGGGGAGGCCGAGCGCCTTCCATGCAGCGTGGCTCGCAGCATGCAGGCTGCCGTCGGTCGTCAGCACTTGGCGCTCGAATACGCCCGACCGCTTCGGCCCAAGCTGCATTGGCGGAGACCACGCGCTTTGTTGACGGCCGCCCGCGCGTCCCTCGGCCTTGAGCTCCAGCATGCTGCGACTGACAATCGAGTACGCAGCGGACCTGCCCACAAACGCCGCCCATTTCGCCTCCGCGCGTTCGGAGCGCTCTACGTGACCAACGCCGGGCACAAACGCCGGCGCACCAAACCAACGCACCTGATCCCCAACTCGCACATCCGACAGTGCCTGGCGGGAATCAACCGTCGACACGATCTCGAGGGCGGCTGCGTTCGGTGACAGCATGTAGCGGGTGAGGACGCGAAGCTGCGGCTGCGCGGCGGTGTGCTCAACGCTTACGGCTGGCGCCGCGCCGGTATCGTCAAGACTCACGCGCTGCGTGCGCAGAGCGACCGGGCGTCCCGCAACTGAGACCACGACACGAAGGCGCTCAAGCGCGTCCTTGTCCCAGCTGCCAGGGGCGAGGTCCACCACGCTGCCCGCACCGACCCCATGGGCCCCAGAGATGAGTGCGCGCAAGCTACGCGACTGCATGAGCGCGTCGTCCTTCGTCGCCCCCGACTTCGCGTCGGCGGAAAGCAGACGCACGCTGACTCCGTTCCTGGAGAGGCTCCGCGGGGCAGGCGCCGCTGGCTCGCGCGCGGGCGGGCAGGCCGAAAAACACGTCATTGCCAAGGCGGCGACGGCGAGCCACACACTGCTAAAAAAATGGGACGTTTCGCGCACGAGAGATGGCCGGATCCCGAAGAAGCTAGCACGGAGCCATTGCGGGGAAACTGCCGCCGCCGCGTTCGACACCAAGCTGGGGCTTGGCGACACCGCGCCGAGCCCCCGGAGCCGCCCCGAGGCGCCTGGCGCAGGTTTCATTCGGCCCCGGATGCAGACTATGTTCAGCGCCATGCAAGCGGTGAGCATTGAAGGCCAGTTCGGTTTAGACCACCTGCAGCTGGTGCAGCGTCCCACAGCGTCGCCCGCGTTTGGCCAAGTGCGACTTCGCATGCGCGCGGCGTCACTGAACTACCGGGATCTGCTCATGGCACAGGGCAAGTACAACCCGCGGCAGCCCTTGCCCCTTGTGCTCGGCTCCGACGGCGTGGGCGAAGTCGTCGAAGTCGGCCCAGGCGTCTCCCGGATCCAAGTCGGCGAGCGCGCATGCCCCATCTTCGCGCAAGAGTGGATCGCGGGAGCTCCCACCAAGTCCATCCTCCGGTCGACCTTGGGTGGGCCCCGGGATGGGACATTGACCCAGGAGATGGTGTTGTCCGAACAAGCGCTTGTCCGCGTCCCGGACGCGCTCTCCGATGACGCTGCCGCTACGCTTCCCTGCGCCGCCGTCACCGCGTGGAGCGCGCTAGTGACCCAAGGACGAGTCTGCGCCGGGCAGACGGTCTTGACCCAAGGCACCGGCGGCGTGTCCATCTTCGCACTGCAGATCGCGAAGATGCTCGGTGCACGCGTCATCGTGACCAGCAAGAGCGACGAGAAGCTCGAACGTGCTCGCGCATTGGGCGCAGACGAAACCATCAACTACGAAACCACTCAAGACTGGGGCCGACGCGCCAAAGAAATCGCCGGCGGGGACGGTGTGGACCACGTGATCGAAGTCGGCGGCGGAGGCACCCTGGGGCAGTCCTTGCGCGCCGTGCGTCCAGGGGGAACCATCAGTGTGATTGGCGTATTGAGCGGCAATACTAGCGACGTCAGCCTGCTGCCGCTTTTGATGCAGAACGTGCGCATGCAGGGCGTCATGGTCGGACACCGCGATAGCTTCGAAGCGCTGCTCGCCGCCGCCGTGCAATGCAAACTCAGTCCGGTGATTGACCGGAGTTTTTCTCTCGCGGAAACCAAGCAAGCGCTTACGTACCTGAAGACGGCCAACCACCTCGGCAAGATCGTCGTGCGTATCGCCGACTAGAGCCTGCGCCGGCGGGCGTGCTCAGTCTTTGGCGGCGGCCATGCGCACGGTGGCACTCTTCGCCATCAGCTCGTCCATGAGCTTCTGCGGCGAGCGCAGTGAACGTGGTGGCGGCTCGACGCCGTCCAGGTGCGGCAAAAGGGCCTCGCGCACTGCTGCGGGCAACACCGCATCCAGCCACTCCAGGGCCGTGCCACGGAGCTGCGGATCCGCTGCCGAAAGCGCGTGGAACGCCGCGACGGACGCTTCCCGAGGCGCAACCAGCGCCAGCAGGCGGAACACATGTTCCAGCACGCGATTGGCGCGCTCCGTAAGGAACTCGCGTTCCAGGGGCAACTCGCCGGAAAGCTCCGTCTGCTTTTCGGCGTAGAGCACGGCACGCTGACTGGAGAGTTCTGCACGCATCGCCGCGTGAATGCGCGCCGGCGGCAGGGCGAGTCCACGCCCTCGGTGCGCCATGCGGTAAAGGGCGCGTCCGGACTGGAATCGCACGTCGAAACGTTCATCGTCCAGTGCGGAGAGCAGAGCCTCTACGATTTCGTGTCGGCGCGAAACGCTGAGCACGCGGGGCAACCGGCGGCGGCATGCTTCTGGCGTCCCAGGATCCAAAAGCAACGCGGAAAGCTCCGGCGCACGACCGTCGGCCACAGTGCGGAGGAGGCGCAATGCGTCGTCTGGCGCGCGTTCCGTCGCCAATGAGTCGATCAAGATCTGGAAGGCCTCGTCGTCCACTTCACGCACTCCGTCCATGATCGATTCGATGATGGCCGACGTCTTGCCCGCAGGTGCCGATGGCGGTGTTGGCGCCATAGCACGTAGAGTCCGCAGAGTTGTGCGGTCCAAAATGTCCGGACGGTGCCCGGTGGGTTCGTGCACGAGACGCTGCTGCAGCACGCGCACATAGCCGCGTTCGACCCGACGGCAGGCTGCAGCGGCGACGGACATGAAGAAGAGCGCGAAACCCAGAAGCGCGGAACGCGGCTGGACCAACGCGAAGCTCAGCAAGAAGATGCACCCAGCGGCCACCATGTCCGACAGCCGCTCTACGGTTACGTCCAAGAGCGTCTTCAGGCCGCGCTTTTCGCCTTCAGTCAGTGGCGTGAACAATACTTCGTAGGACGACTTGAAGAGCGAGAGCCGCGACGCCGTCTCAAGTCCACGCAAGGCGGCGATGTTCGCGAAACCAGGCGCTAGAAACACCATTCCGACTCCGACCATCACACTGAGCGGAGCGCTCATCGCTGTGGTGCCCAAACCAAAGCTCTCCAAGGCGCGCCGCGTGATGGTGGACTGAAAGACGAAGGTGACTAGGCCGACCCCCGCGTGGAACAAGGCAAAGAAGCGCAGCAGCCCCTGCGTGCTTTCGTGCACATCAACCGCCTCCACCTTCAATACGTAGTCGAGGGCGTTGCTTGCGAGCGCCATGGACGCCAGGACGGCAACCAGGGGCACAAGAAAGGGCACGCTCTGCGCTGGCACCGCAGTGGCCGGCAAGGGGCGAGACGCCGCTGCGCGCTGCGCACGAACCAGGCCGAGAGAAAGGGCGAAGCCAGCCAAACTGACGACCGCGATGACGCCAAGCAGACCACGCAGGCCCACCCAAGCGCCGGCGCGCTCAGCAACAAGCCCGGCGAGCACACCGCCCACGGCGCCGCCCGAAGCGATCTGACCCACTCGCCTCTTCGCCGCCCGCGGGTCGAAGAGCTCGCTGACGATGGACCACACGCCGCTGATCAGAAGGGGCACGAGGGCCGCCACGTGCAGATATGTCACGACTGCAACGAGGCGCGGCGCACTCGGATGCAACGCGAACTGAAGCGCGTGCAGCAGCGCGCTGCCAAACATGCTCGCGGGCAGCAGGCGTTGGGGCGGAATGCTGCGCATGAGCCGCGCAAAGACCAAGGAGGACGCCAGGGCGGCAGCCGCAGCGCCCGCCATCATGCCCGGCAACGCGCTCACGGGGAGTTCCGACAAGAAAAGCGCGTCGCGGGCTGCCTTTCCCGCAACGAAACTGAGCACCGCAGCGCCGAGGGTGACGCCGGCAAGCGCAGCGCGCCTCCCTTCGCCCAGAAGCTCCCCCCGCACGCTCGTCACGGGCGAACGCTAGCACGGCGGCGGCGCACTTCGCTTGCGCCGCCGGCCTTGCCCAGGTCTAGCGATTTGGCTGTGGCGTCATGCGCAAGTACGGGCGCAGCTCCGTCCAGCCCTTGGGGAAGCGCTCCTTCATCTCGGCAGGGTCCGTGATGGACGGAACGATCACGCAGTCATCGCCGTCCTTCCAGTCCACGGGGGTGGCGACCTTGTGGCTATCGGTGAGTTGCAGGGAGTCGATCACTCGCAAGATCTCGTCGAAGTTGCGCCCAGTGCTTGCCGGGTATGTGATCATCGCGCGGATTTTCTTGGCCGCGTCGATGATGAAGACCGAACGTACGGTCAGGGTGTTGTCGGCCTCGGCGTGGATCATGTCGTAGAGTTGCGCGACCTTCCGACCTTCGTCACCGATGATCGGGAAGTTCATCTTGGTACTCTGGGTTTCCTCGATATCACCGATCCACCTCTTGTGGTCGCTCACGCCGTCGACAGACACGGCGATCATCTTGACACCGCGCTTCTCAAACTCCGCGTGCAGTTTGGAGGCACGACCGAGCTCCGTCGTGCACACGGGCGTGAAGTCTTTTGGATGCGAGAAAAGCACCGCCCACGACTGCCCGATCCAGTCGTGAAATTGGATTTTGCCCTCCGTGGTGTCCGCTCCGAAATCTGGAGCAATGCTGCCGATATGTAGTCCCATGGGTCCCTCCTGCTGTTTCTGAGTGGACTACCCGACCTAGGGCGGGCCTATCCAACGTCAACCCAGGTGCGGAACGCTTTTCGTCCTCGCGCCCGCGCGAATTGGCTAACATCGCCGCGGCATGTGGAAAAAGCTTTGGATTGGATTCGGTATCGCAGTCCTATCAGGCTGCAAACCCGGGGTCGGCAGCTCCTGCGACAAGGGCGAGGCAAAGTGTCTCAGCAAGACGGCCCAGCTCTCCTGTGAGGACGGCAAGTACATCGAAACGCCCTGTCGAGGGGCGAATGGCTGTGCCATCACGCCGGACGGCATTCGCTGCGACATCTCGGGCAACAAGGCCGGAGACCGCTGCTCCAAAGAGGACAACGGCGCCGCGGCCTGCGCGGATCCGAAAACGCTGGTCGTCTGCAACGCTGGCCAGTACCAACCTGCTCCCTGCCGCGGTCCCGATGGGTGCCAGCAAAAGGAAGGGCGCGCGGTTTGCGATACGTCCATCGCCGAGCCCGGTGACCACTGCGCAGACGCCGAAAAGCCGAAGGCGTGCAGCAAGGATGGCTCTCAGCTGCTCTCCTGCAAACAAGGCAAGATGGAGACGGTGTTCTTTTGTCGCGGACCGGAGGGTTGCGGCATTAAGGACGGAAAGCTGAACTGCGACCTCACCGTTGCAAAGCTGGACGATGTCTGCCCCGGGGAGATGGAAGGCAAGCACGCTTGTACTCAGGACCGAAAACACATCCTGATCTGCAAAGCGCAGAAGTTTTCGACGGACTCGGCCTGCAACAAGGCCGGAGAGAGCTGCCTTTCCGAGGGCGGCAGCATTCGCTGCGGCAAGCCGGAATAAGGCACGAAGCCCAAGACCTTCCGCCCAGCGCGAACATTCCGCTCTGTCCTCCCCCCGAAGATCACAAACAAAATGCGCCGAGGCGCCGCGACCTGCGCGACGCCTCGAAGCGTTTCTTGTGTTGTGAGAATCAGGCGCGGCGGCGACGGCGGCCGATCACGACTCCGCCAAGCGCTGCAAACAGCCCGAGTAGCGCGAGATCGCCCTCGGTGGTGCCTGGAGCCACTGCGCAGCCCGCGCTGGCTTCGCCCTCGGCCTCTGCTTTGCAGCTTCCGCCGCTGCACGAAGCCGAAGCGCTGCCTGTAGCCTCGATGTTGAGTTCCGCCTTGAGAGCAGCCAAGCAGTCCTGGGCGTTGCCGCCGTAGTCGACGAACTGGCCGTCACAATTCAGGGACGCCTTGCCCTCCTGGCAGTTCACTTTGCAGCCACCTTCGAGCTTCGCTTTGCAGTTAGCGTGACCCTTGGCCTGACAATCCACCTGGCACTTGAGGCGAGAGTTGTAGGTGCAGTTGCCTTCGCAGCTGGCTTTGCACTTGCCGGAGCAGTCTGCAGTGGGCGGCGTGCCCTTGCATGAAGCGGAGCACTCGGCCTCGGCCGTGGCTTTGCAGGACGCCTTGCACTCGCCTTCGCTCTGGCCGTTGCTGCTGGAACCGGAGCACTGCGCGTTGCAGTCGGCATCGAGGTTGGCTTCGCAGTTGGCTTTGCAGTCGAAGCTCCCAGGGTCCACGTCGCAGCTGCCCTTACACTCGGCTTCGCAGCTACCGGTGCACTGCACGCTGGGCAGCTCGGGACAACTTGCGTCGCAAGTGGCATGGAGCTCAGCAGAGCACGCGGCCTCGAACTTGAGATCGGTGCAACTTGCCTCGCAGCCGCCTTCGGCCGAGAACTCACACTTGGCACTGGACTCGACGCGAATGTCTCCGCAGGCCTCGAGCCCAGCGTGTGCCGGCGTGGTGATGAATAAGGGGGCGGCGAGGGCGAGGGCGCCGGCTGCCGCAGTGATGAGCTTTCGCATGGGATATATTCTCCTTGAAACCAAAGCAATGAAGCAGGGGAAGCTGCTCCAAAGTCTTACGGGCGCCTGGGGGCCTAAATTCCCAGGGTCCGACCTCAGTCTAGCAGCGCTGGCTTGGGGATCGGCAAATCTGCGAGCAGTGTCCCACCCTCACCTACATGTCCGGCGGCTTCCGGCTCGTGGGTCAGGCGGTAGCCGGCCGCAGTCAAACGCTCCAAAAGATTGGGCAATGCTTGGTGTGTGCCTTCGGAATGAATATGCAGCAGCACAACTCCGTCCGGCTTCGCCCGGCTCAGCACAAAATTTTCGACGTCCTCCGCTGGCGTGTCTTCCCAGTCCCGAGTGTCGATATCCCAGAGGAACATTTGATAGCCCAGGCGCTCGACGATGCGCTGCACTCGGTCGTCAAACGCCATC
Organism: uncultured Myxococcales bacterium; assembly: GCA_937872925.1. Taxonomy (GTDB): domain Bacteria; phylum Myxococcota_A; class Polyangia; order Polyangiales; family Polyangiaceae; genus JACKEA01. Next base: position 12,971 of record CALMUT010000110.1, read on the forward strand.
AGCGGTGGGCGGAATAGCTTGCACTTGCCGTCGCTGGCGCCGTTTTCGATTTCGAAAACGATGTCCGCTTCCGTGATGGGTGGCAGCGTCAGGTTGCGGTGGCTGTAGGTGTGGTTGCACACCCAGTGGCCCGCTTTCGCCGCGCGCGCGACCCAGTCCGGGCGCCCGCGTGCCCACTTGCCTGTGGGGAAGAAGATCGCCTTCGCGTCGTGCTTGGCCAGCATGTCCAACAGCTGATCCGCTTGGCGGCGGCGGTGCGGCCCGTCGTCGAAGGTGAGCAGCAGACGCTTGCCCTCGCCGGGAGTGATGGCGAGTGACGACGGCACCTGAGTTCTGAACAGCACTTCTACATGCGGATGAGCGGAGACGGACACGGTCCCGCGATGCGCCCTCCCCGCTCGCCAGCGCGGCAAGGGCTGAACCGCCAGCGTCGTCGGATTGATCCAACGGCGTCGGGTAGGGGTCGGGGGATCGACGCGTACGAGCACGTCGGCGTCCGGCACTGCCTCCGAAATCTCCACGCGGATCTCTTCGCCGAGTTCCACGCGCTCCCCCGCCGGCGCAAGGGAAACCAGGCGCGCGCGGGGCGGGGCCTTCGGGGCACGCAAAAGAGCCGCCGGACTCAAGACGCGCTCGGGGGCAACCGCGACGCCACGCTCCGGGCGTGCCATGCTCTCCGCGCTGTCAGCGGACAGCCAGGGCAAGCAACAAATGAGCAACAGCGGAGCGCGCACGACCGAGGGCAGCATACTCCGACCCACCCGCGGATGGGTCCTTCGCTGGGCCGCGGCTGTGGTTTTCGTTGCTGGGAGCTGGAGTCACCTCGTCGGCTGCCAAGACAAGGCCGCCCCGCAAGGTGCGCCGACGCCGCGGCCCGACCCACGCGTTTCGAGCGCCGAACCGCCGGCCTCTGCCCCCGCCCCGACAGTGGCGCCGGCGGCTTCCGCGCCGGTGCCCGTCGACGCCGGCCCGCCAGCACCCTTCGTCGCAACTCCGAAGCGCACGGACCCCATCGTAGCCCCCGTCGCGACCGCGCCCCATGTGGGTTGGCCGGGGCCAGTGCAGCCGGAGGCGGATGTGGCCTGGCTGGCCCGACTCACCCGCGGAACGATCCACCTGGTCAAGGCCAACGCTGGCGGATCCAGCGTTACCCTGCGCGTGCGCTTCGAGGACGGTGCGCGTGCGCTGTTCAAACCCGAGCAGAAAAAGTGGCGTAGCGGTTTCCGTGGCGAGATCGCCGCGTACCACGTCGATCGCCTGCTAGGCTTTGGACGCGTAGCGGTGGTTGCCGGTCGCGTGCTCGACCACGCGCTGCTGCGGGCGCACCTCGTGCACTCCGGTGCGGAGCCTGCTTGGCTCGCTCGCTTCGACGAGGAAGTCATCGCGCACTCCGGTGGCGTCGCTGGCGCGCTGATCGCGTGGCACGCTCGGCCGCTGTTTTCGGATCCACCACCGGCGGACTTCACGGACGGACTCGACACAAGCGCGCCCCTGCGCAAACCCATCGCGGAGCGGCTACCGGAATGGTCCGACATGCTCGTATTCGATCACCTGATCCACAACACGGATCGCTGGTCCGGAGGCAATGTGTTGACCCTGGGCCGTGGCGGCCCCGTGGTGTTCTTGGATCAGGCGGCAGGTTTCAATCCCTGGCGTCCGGATACGAAGATGAATCGACGGCTGGCCGCAACGTGTCGCTTCCGGCGCGCCACCGTCAACGCGATCCGCGCGCGTCGCGGGCGGGACACCCTGGCGAGCCAGCTCACTGCATCCCTGGCTCACGACCCCCTCGCCCCGGTGCTCGGCGCACGCGCAGGTCAGGATCTTGAAGCCCGTCTCATCGCGCTGGCAGACCACATGGACGCCTGCGAGGAAAAGCTGGGGAGCGCGATGACGTCCTTCGAGGTCCAGGAGCCTGCGGCGGCCCAAGGGCAAGCGGACGCCGTACAAGACTCGGGCTGAACGCTACGGAGCGTCTTCCCAAAAGCCGCGACGCTCTTTCACCACGCGCTCACGGTTTGACGGGAGCCCGGTCCGCCGTCGCAGACTTCCCGGTCTCTGAAGCGGCGGCACGCGGCGGCGGAGCCGCGTTCTCAGACTGCTCCACAAGCTGTCGCAACTTCTCGTTCTCCTTACGCAACGCGATGCGCTTGGCGTCCGCTTGTGCAAGCAGCCGGGTCGCCTCTGCGCTGCGCGCACGCTCCGCCGCCACCAAGCGATCGTAGGCACGCTGCAATCGCTCGTTCTCGGGCTGTAGCTTCGCGAAGTAGAGCGTAGCCCCCGCCATCAGTGTGCAGAGAAACGCCGCACTACCGGCAAGCGCGACACGACGCGCTGCGCGCAGTTGGTCATCCCGTCGGATCTCGAGCAAGCGCTTCTCGTGAACTTGCTCCTGCTCGCGCTCCGCCATGCGCGCGCGGCTTTCTTCCTCCACCCGTGCGCGTTCGATGGCCGCCAGTCTGAGCGCGTCGTAACGCGCCGCTTCTTCGCGGGCGTGCAGCTCGTGCTGCCGCCGCGCTTCGCGTTCAGCCTTCTCTTGGCGAGCCTGAGCTTCTCCCACAAGGCGCCTGCGCTGCTCTAGCTCCAAGCGCTCAAGCTCGACCTTGCGGATGTGTGCCGCTTCCTCTTGCTGCCCCGGTTGCCGCTCCAGATCGAATAGCCCACGGAATGAAAACATGGTGTCGTCACGACGGTCCGACATGGATGGCCCTGCCCTTTTGCCTGCGGTGGCGGTTAGATTGCTCAGACAATCGGGCCGCCCCGAGCCTTGGGTCCCGGCGGGCCCGCCCTGAACGGGCTGCCAGGGGCTAGAGCCCGAGCTGCTTCGCGATGATGATCTTCATGATTTCGTTGGTGCCCGCGTAGATGCGCGCGACCCGGGCGTCCATGTATGCCCGGGTTACCGGGTACTCCAGCATGTAGCCGTAGCCGCCGAAGAACTGCAGGCAGGTGTCCACAACCCGCGAAAGCATCTCGGTCTGCCACAACTTGGCGATGGAGCATTCTTTCACCAGACCACTATTTTTCATGTGCTCCTCGACGAGGCGATCGAGAAACGCACGCCCCACTTCGACGTCAGCCGCGCATTCGGCAAGCTTAAATTTGGTATTTTGGAAGCTACCGATGGGTTTCCCGAAAGCCTTGCGCTCCTTTACGTACGTGAGCGTATCGCCGAGTACCTGCTCCGCACTGGCCTGCGACGCGGCAGCCACCACGAGCCGCTCTTGAGCCAGCTTCTGCATCAGCATCAGGAAGCCAGCTCCTTCTTCGCTCAAACGATTGGCGACCGGTACGCGGCAGTCCTCGAAGTGCAGCTCCGAAGTATCTTGGGACGGCATGCCCATCTTCTTGAGCTTCTTGCCTTTGTTGAATCCGGCAGTGCCGGCCTCCACCACAATGAGGGAGATCCCACGGTGTGCCTTATTCGGATCTGTATCGGTCTTTGCCGCTACGATCACCAGATCGCACAGGATCCCGTTGGAGATAAACGTCTTCGAGCCATTGATCACGTAGTGGTCACCGTCCCGGATCGCCGTCGTGGAAATGCCCGCCAAGTCCGAACCCGTGCCCGGTTCGGTCATGGCGATGGCCGTGACGATGTCGCCCGAGGCGCAGCCTGGCAACCAGCGCTTTTTCTGTGCGTCGTCCCCGAACTCGTGAATGTACGGCACCACGATGTCCGAATGCAGCGACATGGCAAAGCCCGATTCGTAGACCCGCGCGAGTTCTTCGATCACGATCAAAGAATGCAGCAAGTCGCCTCCCGGCCCGCCGTACTCGGGCTCGAGCCACGGGCACAGAAAGCCACCTTGGCCTGCCTTCGACCAGGTCTCGCGATCGACGCTGCCCGCATCGTTCCAGCGCTCTTGGTTCGGCGAGACTTCGCGCTGGACGAACTTCCGGAAGGAGCCCCGGAATAGGTCGTGTTCTTCAGAAAAGATATTTCGGTCCACTGTCGTTTTTCCTCCGCCGCAGACTACACCCCCACGCCAGTCCCGGCACCCGCGTTGGAAGCGGGACCACGCGCATCCGCCGATCGAAACAACAGCGACCTCGTGCTAGCCTGCCCGGGTGAAACGAGCACTATTTCTCCTGGCGCTGGGTCTCGCCGGCTGCCCCTCGTCCAAGAGCGACGACCCGACCGCCGGCGCGCCGAGCGCCGCGGCCCAGGGCGCCAAGGCGCTGATCCCACTGGCTGTGGGCCAGTGGACGCGCCACCGCGTGACCCGGGAAGACGGCACCCAGTCCACGATCCGCTACCAAGTCGTGGCGAAAGAGAACGACGCATTCTGGGTGGAAGTGGCAAGTGGGGACGGCAGCGGGACCGTCATTCAGCTCTTGATGAAGAAGAACAGCGAGCACGACGCCGAGCTGATCGCGGGGCGCGTTCGTGCACCGAGCGGCGAGATGAAGGAGTCACGCGGCGCGGACTTCGAGAAACACAAAGACGGCTTCCGCAAAGCCATCAGCGGCACGCTGCTTCCGAAGATGCAGGGCCTGCCACAGAAAGACATCGAAGTGCCGGCAGGCAAGTTCGCCGGGTGCTACGAAGAGGTGCGCACCACTCAGGTGGCAGAAATCTCCGCGACGAACCGAACCTTCGTGCATCCGTCGGTTCCCATTACCGGCCTGGTGCTATCCGAGACCGTGGGTGAAAAGCACAAGATGGAACTCGAAGCCTTCGGCATGACCGGCGCCAAAAGCGCGATGTAGTGCCTCGGTTCCCCCGGGGCTCCGGGAACGTTCAAGCAGCCGACAAAGACTCAGACGCGCAATCGGGCGGCGCCGGTGGCCACGTTTTGGCCCACAACTCCGGGCTTGGCCCGGCGTTCACCGTGGAAGGTGAGACCACTCTGTGCCATCTCCACCAAGATCGGCGCCGGGGCGAAGCGACGGCCAAACTTCTTTTCGTAGTTTTCGAGGCGACGCACCACCTCAAGCACGCCGACGGTATCCACATAGCGGAAGGGACCCCCACGGAAGGGCGCGAACCCAAGGCCAAAGATGGCACCAATGTCGCCGTCCCGGGCACTGCGCAGGATCCCCTCACCGAAACACAGCGCCGCTTCGTTGACCATTTGCAGCGCGCAGCGCTCGGCGACTTCATGCGCGGGGATCTCGGACTTGGGCTGCACGCCAAGCACGGCATATACGCTGTCGTCCACTTGCTTCTTGCTCTTCTTCTTACCGTCATAGCGGTAGAAGCCGCGGCCGTTCTTGCGCCCGAAGCGCTTGTCCGCCACGAGCTTTTCCATGCCTGCGGGCGGGATCAAGCGGTCCCCGTAGGCTTCGAGCATGATCTTGCCGACCTTTTCGCCGACGTCGATGCCGACCTCGTCGAGCAACGTGATGGGACCGACCGGGAAACCCCAATCCATCAGCGCGCCGTCCAGCTTCTCGACGGAGACGCCCTCGGAAAGCAGGTACGCCGCTTCGTTCATATAAGGCGCGAGGATGCGCGACGTGTAGAAACCAACTCCGTCGTTGACGACGATCACGGTCTTGCCCTGCTTCTTGCCTAGCTCGACGCAGGTCGCAGTCACCCAGTCCGCCGTCTTGCTCGTGACGATGATCTCGAGCAGCGGCATCTTGTGCACGGGCGAGAAGTAGTGCATCCCGATCACGCGCTCTGGGTGCTTGGCGCCCTCCGCGATGCGCGTAATGGGCAGACTCGAGGTATTCGAAGCAAAGATGGCCTCGGGATGCCCCTGCGCCTCGACGTCCGCAATCATCCTGCGCTTGAGGTCCAGGTCCTCAAAGACCGCTTCGATCACGACTTCGGCTTCGCGGAAACCGCTGTAGTCCGTGGTCGGCGTGATACGCGCGAGGATGACATCGCGATCGTTGGCCGAGATACGACGGCGCTTGAAGCGCTCTCCGACGATATCCCCAACGTATTTCATTCCCGCGGCGAGCCCCTTGTCGTCGCGGTCCTTGAGGCGCGTGGGCGTCTTGGCAACAGCGCTGGTGATGTACGCAATGCCCGCACCCATCAGCCCCGCGCCGAGCATGCCGACTTTGTGGACCGGGCGCGCCTTCACGTTCACGTCGTCGACACCGGTGTCCTTCTTCAGCTCTGTCGTGGCGAAAAAGATGTTCATGAGCTGGGCAGCTTCAGGACTGACCACGAGCTCTCCGAACGCTTCCGCTTCCGCCTCTAGGCCCCGAGCCATGCCCTTTTCCAGCCCGGTCTTGATCACCTCTAGGATGCGCTCCGGCGCGGGATAGTTGCCCCGGGTCTTTTCGAGCAGCTTCTTCTTGGCTTGATCGAAGAGGATCCTGCGTCCCAGGCCCGTTTCGCCCAGTAGCCGGTCGGCCAGCTTTGAAGCGTCGAAACCCGAACGTTTCTTGTCGGTGGCCTTCGCGTCGGCGAGGGACAGGGCCCGACCACAGGCAACCTCAAGCAAGATGGCTTCGGGCACGACCTCGTCCACCAGGCCGATCTTTTTCGCGCGTTTGCCATCCAGCTGTTTGCCGGTGAGCATCAAGTCCAACGCCGCCTGCACACCAACTAAGCGCGGCAAGCGCTGCGTGCCGCCGGCGCCTGGCAAGAGCCCTAGCTGCACTTCCGGCAGTCCCAGCTTGGTCTTCTTGTCGTCGCTGGCGACCCGGCCGTGACAGGCCAAAGCCAGCTCCAACCCGCCGCCCAGGCACGCCCCGTGTATCGCTGCGACCACCGGCAAGCGAAACGCTTCCAGGCGGTCCATGCCGCGCTGCCCTGCGCGCGAAAGTTCCCTCGCGTCATGGGCAGTACGGACCTTGCCCAGCATCTTCACATCCGCGCCCGCGATGAAGGAACCTGGTTTGCCACTCGTAAAGACCACGGCGCGCACGTCGCTGGATTGGTCCAGCTCTTCGAACATCTGCCCGAACTCTTCGCCGAAGCTCTGCTGCAGCGTGTTCATGCTCTCGCCAGGCACGTCCATGCGGATCACCGCAACGCCGTCGGACCGCTTTTCCAAGCTGAGCATGGAGGTGTGTTTGCCGTTGCCGTTCTTCTTGGGTGCCATCACTCCGCCTCCAAAACCATTGCCGCGCCGAGGCCGCCCGCTGCGCACGCTGTGCACAGCGCCAGGTCGCCACCCCGTCGTCTTAGTTCGTTCAATGTTTGCGTGATCTGCCGGCCGCCGGTCGCCGCAAAAGGGTGCCCGATCGCGATGCTTCCGCCGCTGACGTTGAACTTATCCCAGTCGATTTCGCCGATCCTCTTGCTGCGGCCGAGATGCTCCTTGGACCAGCTATCGCTCTCGAAAGCTTGCGTGTTGCTCAACACCTGCGCGGCAAATGCCTCGTGCATGTCCACCAGGCTCATGTCTTTCAGCTTCACGCCTGCGCGGTCCAGCGCCAGGGGCGTCGCGTGGCTTGGCCCCATCAGCATTTGCCCTGCCGGGTCGAGGGCCGCAAAGGCGTAGGAACGGATGAAACCGAGCACGTCGAATCCGTCGGCCTTCGCCTTCTCTTCGCTCATCAGCAAGACCGCGCTGGCGCCATCGGTCAGCGGCGAGCTGTTGCCCGCGGTGATGGTGCCATGCTTGCGATCGAAGGCCGGTCGTAGCTTCTCGTAACTATCGACGCTGCTGTCTTTGCGCACCAGGTTATCCTCTGCAAAGGCATCGAAGGCCGGCGGCACGAAGACGTGCATCACTTCTTGTTCGAAGCGCCCGTCCTCCCAAGCGGCCGCCGCCAAGCTGTGGCTGCGATGCGCCAGCTCGTCCTGCGCCTTGCGGGAGATGCCGTTTTCTTTAGCCATCTTTTCCGCGCTCTCGCCCATAGTCAGCCCAGTGCTCGGTTCTTTGAGCGCGGGAGGCACGGGCACCAGGTCCTTGGGTCCGAGCTTGCTGAACGCTTTCAGGCGGTCGCCGAAACTGCGTGCGCGGCTGGCGGCAATGAGCGCTTCAGCGAGCTTCTTGCTCACCGCAATCGGCACGTCGCTCGCGCTATCAGCGCCTCCGGCTACTCCGCAGTCGATGGTGCCTGCCAGAATCGCCTCAGCCACGTTGACCGTCGACTGGTAGCTCGTCGCGCATGCTCGTGAGACACTGTATGCCTCGATGCTCCGCGGCATGCCCGTGGACAGCACGATTTCCCGCGCGATGTTCGGCGCGCTCAGGGAGGGCACGACCTGTCCGTAGACGAGCTGCTGGACGTCTTCCGGCCGCACATTGCTTCGCTCAAGCAATTCCGCCACGACCATTTTGCCCAAATCGAGCGCCGAGAGGTTTCGGTACGCGGTGCCGGATTTCGCGAACGGCGTCCTTAGCCCTGCCACCACCGCGACGCGGCGACCATTCTTCTTACCCATGAGCGCTCCTCTTCGGCGCGCCACACTCGGGGCGCGCGGCCTTTCATTCCCGCAGACGCAGCGCCCGCAGGTGCACACTGGTTAAGCACCATGACGCGACGTGTCAAGCGTGGCGCGACTTCGCCGCGATCTGGCGCCCCAACGTGGGATTTCAGGCCAGCTCTGCGGTGGACGGCTCACTGAGCGCCTGAGGCCGCACAGAATGGGTCCCGCTTTTTCCGGAGGGCGTGGAGAACCGCACGCTGACGCCAACGTCGCTCCCACTCAGGCCTTCGCAAAGCGCGCCTGCGAAGGCGAACAGCTCATGACGAATGTCGTCTGAAACGGAGTGGTCCGCGAACAAAACCAACTGGCCGTTGCGGCGATCCGCCATGGCCGCTAGCACGGCGCGGGCGATCTTGTAGCGCGCGGCTGCGCAGTCGGGACAGCGGCTCTCCGTCGTCGAAAGTACGACCTGCACTGGAGCCTCTCCAGCGTCCACAAACCTCTGAATTCGCCGGACCACACGCGACGCGAAAACTTTAGGCGACTCTTCGGGCTGCTGCGCATCCACAACGGCGCGCGACACTGTCGCCTGAAGCTCCGCGACGTCCGCTGGCCAGCGAGCGCCTTGCTCCATGATGACTAGTGCTACTTCTTTTGTACCCATCGCTTATCCGTACTCGTGGTCGTCAACTGGCTAGGGGCACACACCATTCCCGTGTGTTCCACTTTTTTCAAAGCTAAGTGGGCGACCCCTGTCCCCCAAGCGCATGAGCCCCCAGCGCGAGACCAGCGTGCGCTCCAGAGCCATAAGTGTCAAGGCGCGAGCACTCAAATTCTTGCGACGCGTCGTGTCACGTTTCGACGCAGATTTCTGCGCGAATTCAGGCGCAAATTCTTGTTGAAATGCTTCGCCGCAAAAAAGATGCGCAAAATCAAAGTCCTATGCTTCTGGTCCATCGGCCGGCCAAGACTTCCATTCGCGATTCGTTGCGTGAATAGGCGAAAAAGTTCGCGCAAGCGTGTTCAGTTTCGCTTTTTCTTTTGCGACTGCCCCAAACAGACACGCTTCTGCTACGACAAAGCGCTTGGTGGATTTTCCGCGTCCACAATAGCTCGGGCAAGACCTCAGATGTGGATGCTGCGGCCCAACGCGCCCAGTGCCGCTTCTTTCACAACTTCGGCCAGAGTCGGGTGCGCGTGGCACGCGCGGGCCAGATCTTCGGCGCTGGCCCCAAACTCGATGGCTACGGCGGCTTCGGCAATCAAGTCTCCGGCGCGTGGGCCGATGATGTGCACGCCCAAGATCCGATCCGTCTCGCGGTCCGCCAAAATTTTGACGCGGCCGTCAGTCGTGCCCAAAGCGCGCGCACGACCGTTGGCCATGAACGGGAAAACGCCCTTGTTGTAGGCGCGACCGGCGCTTTCCAGCTCCTCTTCCGTCTTGCCCACACTGGCGATTTCGGGATGTGTGTACACGATGGACGGAATCGCGTCGTAGTTCACATGCCCGTAGCCCGTGGCGAAATGCTCGACGCAGGCAATGCCCTCTTCTTCCGCCTTGTGCGCCAGCATCGGACCCGCGATCACGTCGCCGATGGCGTACACACCAGGGCTTTGGGTTTCGAAATGAGCGTCCACCGGCACCCGGCCGCGCTCGTCCAACGTGACGCCGATCACGTCCAGCCCGAGCCCATCCGTATTCGGCGAGCGTCCCACCGCCACCAGCACGCGATCCGCGAGCATGGGCTCGGCGCCTTCCATCTCCACGACGCCTTTGCCGGCGTCCACCCGCGCGCCCGTGACGCGCGTGCCCAGACGAAAGGTGATGCCTTGTTTTTCGAAGCAGCGCTTGGCTTCCTTGGCGAGCTCCGCGTCCATTCCGGGCAGGATGCGGTCCAGATACTCCAGCACGGTCACGCGCGCGCCCAGGCGCCGCCACACGCTGCCCAGCTCCAGGCCGATCACGCCCGCGCCGATCACGATCAAATGTTCGGGCACTGGCGCATAGGACAGTGCCTCGGTACTCGAGCCGATCACGTTTCCGTCGAAGTCCACGCCGCGGAGCCCCGCAACTTTGCTTCCCGTCGCGATCAACACGCGATCCGCGTCGAGTTCGACTTGGTCGTCGCCCTCCACCAGCACACGCTTGGGCCCGATGAAGCGCCCATGCCCCTGATAGCGCGTCACCTTGTTCTTCTTGAACAGGCCTGCCACGCCCTGGGTCAGTCCGCGCACGATGTTGTCTTTGCGCGCCAGCATCTTGTCTAGATCCAAGCGCAGATCGCCAACGCCGATGCCCATGTCTCCGAGATGGTCGCGCGCGTCTGCGAAGCGCTCGCTGGCTTCGAGCAACGCTTTGCTGGGGATGCAGCCGACCCGCAAACAGGTCCCGCCGAGCAGCGGCTCCTTTTCGATACAGGCGACGCTCAGGCCGAGCTGTGCCGCGCGGATCGCTGCAACGTAGCCTCCGGGGCCAGCTCCAATGATAACCAAGTCGTGCTTCGGCATGCCGACTTGTATAGCGTTCGCTCACACGCCCGCGCCAGCCCAAACCGATCCGCGCGCTCCGACGACCACGGGCAGAAGCGTACGGAGCCGGTCTTCGCGCAGAGCAGACGCTGCGCCGCGATCTAGAAATGCAGCGTCGCCGTGCCCAGAACACGGGTGCGGCTCGCGGCAGCGGGCTCCCATGCCGCAAGGCTGGAGGCATTCGAGACGCCGGAGTAGTCGATCCACATGGCCTCGAACCGCGCGCCAAGGGAGAGGTGGTGCAGCACGCGCACTTGCGGCCCGATACCAACAGCGAAGTAGCCGCGATTGATCGATTCCTCGAATACGCCGCTGTCTGACACTTCGCGCGCAGTGAGTTTGACGTTGCCTCCCGTGGCTTCCGTCAACAAGCGCAACGGCCCAGCGAGGGGGATGTACATGCGGAGGCCGAGCCCCATGGCAAACATGCTCAGCTCGTCTTGCACCGGCGTGCCGTCTTCGTAAAAGCCCTGGCGACTCATGTCGCCGACCGCTTCGACCTCGCCGATGACATAGAAGCGCGCGGGAAAGCCGCGCCACTTGCCGCCGAAGCCGATGGCGCCGCCGATCGTACGACCGCCATCCGGTCCGAGCAGCGCGCCAGCTCCCAGCTCGCCCAAAAAGAACGTGCCCGGTCGCTTGCGCTTGCGAGCAGGCGGCGGCGCGTCGAGGTCCGAGCCCGTGTCTTGGGACGCTTCCAGGGCGGCCTCCACCGTGTCGTCGGAGCCCGCCGGCGGCGCGTCGTCGGCGAGGGCCGGCCGAGCACCCAACGAGAGCGCGAGACACAAACCCGAAACTACAATCCGCATCACGACTGGCATGCTTCGCAAAGTCCGTGCCGCCCCGCGTTTGAGTCGGGCGTCACGCGAGCGCCGGGGATTTTCACCCGAGCCGCCGCTGAAGTGTTGCTCAGCGCCACAGTTTCCAAGTTCCCAGCGTAACCGCGGGTTCTCGGCAATGCACGCGCAGCGCTGGGGTGGGCGCGACTGGTTTCGCTCCAAGCGCGCGCCGCCGGCGCGTCCGTGGCGGACCCGACCACCGGCCCTGAACCGATCACCGATCGCCCGACCGCCGGCCCTGAACCGATCGCCGATCACCGACCCGGCCGCCGGCCCTGAACCGATCACCGATCACCGACCCGGCGGCCCTGAAACCGATCGCCGATCGCCGATCACCGACCCCCCGGCCCTGAACCGATCGCCGATCACCGACCCGACCACCGGCTCCGACACCGATTCACCACTCAGCGCAGTTGGCTGTCCTTGTTGCCACGGCGGTTGAAGCTGCTGACCATGCGAAACTCCGCGTCCTCTTCCTGCTGACACGCGACACAGTTACGCACACCGGGCAGCGCCTTGCGTCGCGCTTCTGGAATGGTTTCGCCACAGGCGCTGCACTCCTTGCGGCTTTCACCCGCTCCCAGCCGCCGGCGCGCCTGCTGCACCGCATCGTCGACGCTCGCGTCGATCTGTTCCTGTACCGCCCCGTCCCGTGCCCAACCACTCGCCATCGTCGTACTCCTGAATGCGTCTCCGTTCGAATCACTCGTGCAGCGGACGCAGCCCCCGCGAAAATCAGTGTTGCAACGTAGCATCCGCTGACACCCACGACCACTGCGCGCATGTCGGGGGCACGCGCGTGGAGTTCGTCATCGCGAGTTGCGACCGCGCGCAGAAGCGCCGATCGCGCCACCTGCGAAGCATGCGAGGCCGTGGCAGCCGAAGCAGCGTGTGCAATTCGGCCGCGGTCGTTCAGTTCCGCAGCGGCCGTTCAATTCCGCTGCGGTGCGGCGGAGCAACATGCGAACCATGCGACGCAACCCCACCCGTGGCAGCGCGTTCAGTTCCGCAGCGGGGTGAGCAGCCCGAGCGCCGCGCGCAGCAACTCGTCGAACGGCGCATGCTTGGCCTCCGGACTTTGCGCCAGTCGCGCCAGCGCGTCTCGGGTCTCCCCACGGCGAAATCCCATGTGCGTCAGCGCAGCGAATAGCTTGCCGCGAACCTCCGCAGCACACGCCGCATGCGCGGCTTCGCTGGTCGTAGTCCCGACCGAGCGAGCGCAAGCCACGTCCGTCCCGTCTCCGTCGCACCTCTGCTGGCGACGGTGATTTCCGCTCCTGCCACACGCGCCCTCAGTCGCAACCGTGCCGTCGCTACAGGTAATCCCCAACGCTGTGCTGCCATCCCGCGCAGTCTCCGACGCCATGGCCCGCACCGCGTCACCGCACCTCTCCTGGCGACGGTGATTTCCACTCTCGCCACACGCGCCGTCCGTCGCAACCGTATCGCCAACCACCACCGACGCCGCGCTGCCATCGCTCACAGCCTTCACCGCACCCGAAGCACCCACATCGCCACCGCCGCAACGCTGCGCATCCCCACGCCGCTCCTGGATCTTCCGCGCCACATGCGCCTGCCCAAACGTGCGCTCTGCTTCATACAAGTTGTGCGGCCGACACAACACCCGCGCATTGTCCACGTCGCCGCTGCCACCAGTCGCGCGAGCCACCACGTCGCGCCGTCTTGCCAAGTCGTTGCTTCTCCAGTCCCGTAACAACACATCCAGCGCCCGGTCGAACGCCGTCGCCAAACTGCGCTTCGGATTTGCGTGGCTCATCAAGTCGAGCACCTGCTCCAGCTTGTCCTTGCTCGCCGCCGTCATCGTGAACTCCACATGAAACCGATCCGCAGACAGCGGCGCCACTCGACCACGCCCGATGCAGCGCACCCCGCGCAACCGGCGTGACTCCCATCATGCGACGCGCAGCCCGCATCGCACGCGCACCCCGCGCCGCCCTCCGCATCAGCGCATCCCGCGCCCACACCTGCCAGCGCCAACACCGGCCGAATGCTCTCCGGCACATCCGGCCGCGGAAAGCGCGTGCGAATGAGTAGCTCGATGTCCGCCTTGCTCCGCCCCGCCGCCGCATCCAGTAACTCGACGTGATTCGCCTCCGTCAAACGATTCGAAAGCAGCGCCAAGCCCGTCAAATGCACGCGCCCCGCACGCACATACTCGAGCGCCGCCGGAAACCGCCGACACGCCCGCGCCGCAGCGATGTGCCGCACCAGCAACACTTGCGCATCCGCTCTCCTGACGAAGAGCAGAAAACTGGGAATCGCTGGGGCGTTGGAGCAAAGTTATCCCAACGCTCTCTCGCGTGAAGGCTCGGAGTTTCCCCTCCGGGCCTTCTTTTTTCGCTCTCACGAGACGGATCGTCGCAGCCCGGTCGACGGTAGGCCCACTCTCCGCCACCGCGATTGGCCGGTTAGATATCAACAAGATTTTCGATCCTATGATCCTTTTTTTTTTGCTTCCACCCCACGCCCATCATCGTAACCGCGCGCGCACGAGTCGTCCGGCGACGCATGGAACCCCCCGCACGTATGCAGCACCGCACGCGACATCGGTCACACGCCATCCGACGCGTCCAACACGTGACATCTCAACCTCTCCCAGCGAAGGTAACTTCCGCCATCAGTACACCGGACCAACGCGACGCTCCGCGCCGGCGCGGACGCCCGTGTCCACACGCGCCTAACATCTCCCAGCGAAGGTAGCTTTCACCATCAGCGCGACGGATTGCGCGAACCAGCGCACAGCTCCGACCAGATCGCACCGCACCGGCGCACCGGCGCGGAAGCCCAACCTCTCCCAGCGAAGGGAACTTCCAACCACAGTGCACCGCGCCGGCGTCGGACGCCAACCATGCGAACGCGCACCCGGCCCACGCGCGAGCACCATCACATCCGAACCAATCCGCGCGCCGGCGCCCAGGCGGAGAGGCGGAAGCGGCGGGCCTCCCCCAAGGCCCGCCCGCCTCGGAGCCCCGACCTTCGGAACGGCGGCGGTCGCCGG
>CALMUT010000111.1 GCA_937872925.1 uncultured Myxococcales bacterium
TCACGCGCGTGCTGCAGCGTGATGAAAGACGCGACATCTACCTTGACACCTACCGGGCAGACGAAGGCTGCGATGCTGCGCTATGCCAAATCACTCGGAATGTTTGAGTTTTGTAGTCACACTCGGTCCTGCTCACGAAACCTGCGGCGGACGAAGAAGACCAGCGCGCGGTCCTGTGGCTTGTGTGGTGGTTGTCTGTTGAGACGGTGCGCTTTGATCGCAGCGGGCCTCGGGGATCGCGAGAGAAAGGAACGGTTTGTTTGGAAGAACTTGCGCGCGCCGTCCTTGAGACAGTCTGGTTCAGTTGGCGTATCCGAGCACGACAAGAATGTTGCGGTCACCAACATTCTGAACATGAGATTCATGGCTGACCTGTCCACGGACGCCTTGGCCTCGTCGACTATTCGCGTCGCTGGCGAGGCCGCCAGCGCACTTGGCCTCGAGCAGGCGAGCGCCCTTGACCGATTGCGCGGACTCATCGACGACCACCGTTCCGATTGGGTCTCATTCCTCGACCACCTCGGTCCGTCGTCGTGGGTCACTCGCCTTGGACGGCCGCTCGAATGACCAAATCCTCATCTCAGGTCGAAGCGCTAGCGCTCGGAGCGCGGCTCCGGTCCGCGAGAGAAACCGCCGGACTCACCCAGAATCGCGCGGCGAAAGAACTGGGAGTCGCACGCACGACCATCGTGGCAATCGAGAAAGGCGAGCGCCGGGTCAATCCTGCCGAACTAGTCAAGCTAGGGCGTCTGTACGGCGAACTCGTGAGTCGCCTCCTACGTCCCACGGCGCTGATTCCAGACCTTGTCTTGCAGTTCCGAAGGAGCCGTGCGCGACCCACGTCGGACGACGATTCGGTCGAGACCACCAAGCTGTTGCAACGTCTGGCGGCATCGTACGTGGAACTCGAGGAGCGTCTCGACGTACCCCTTGTGGCTCACTATCCCCCCGAATACCGCATTCGGAGGAGTCGCCTGGTCGAGCAGGCCGAGGACTTGGCGCAAGAAATCCGTCATGTGCTCGGCGTGGGCCCACGAGCTCCCGTGCACGAGTTGGAGCGGATGCTCGAATCGGAGTTCGGGCTCCGCATCTTCACGCGTTTGCTCCCGTCTCATATCGCGGGTGCGTTCGCCTTTCACGAGGCGCTTGGCGCCTGCGTGCTACTCAATGCAAGGCATCCGAGAACGCGACGACTGTGGACGCTTGCCCACGAGTTTGGGCACTTCTTGACGAATCGGCACAGTGTCGATGTGCTTCGGCTGCAGGATGATCACTTGGAACCATTCGCTGATCTGTTCGCGGGTTCCTTGCTGTTGCCCGCCGCGGAGATGCGCCGGCGATTCGCTGAGTCTCACCGAGCTGAAGGGAAGTTCTCGGCGCGGCATCTCATCTATCTCGCGTCAGCTTTCGGCGTGTCAATCGAAGCGATTACGCGCCGATTTGAGCGGCTAGGTCTACTCGCCTCGGGCACGTACGAGATGCTGCGGGAGCGAGGGCTAAGCGAACACGTGGTTGACGAAGTGGTTGGCAAGCCGCAAGACGCGCACCCGCGTTCACCGTCCCGCTTTGGCCTACTAGCCGGGGAAGCATACGACCGCGGCATGCTGACCGAGGGCCAGGTTGCGTCGATGCTAGGGCTCGACCGTGTTGAAACGCGCGAACTGCTGGATCTTGTCGAGCAAGTGGGCCTCACCGATGAACTCCCCGAGTAACGGCCTTGACGGTCCGGTCGTTCTGGACGCGAGCGTGTTGATAAATCTCATCGCCACGGCGGATCCCTCCGCCGTCTTGGGTGCCTTGGGCAGCCCTGTGGTCGTGGGCGAAACGGCGCGCGAGGTGCGGCGCAATCCTCGGACGGGCGCCATCAGCACGACGCTTCTGGAGCCGTTCCTTGCAGAACCGCTGACGCAAGTTGAGCTGACAGATAATGACGCCGACCGCTTCGTTGAGCTTGTCAGCGCCGCGCCACCTAACGATCTCGACGACGGCGAAGCGGCAACGCTGGCCTACGGGACGCATCGTCGCCACGCGATCGCCCTCGACGAGCGCAAAGCATGGCGAATTGTTAGCGAGAGGTTCGACGAAGTTCAACGCTTCACCACGGTTGGACTGTACCGCCACCTGCTAGAGCATCGCTTGTTTGACCGCGCGTTCATCGGCAGCTGCGTGTACGACTCCTGCCGGTTTGCTCGGATGCGCGTGGCGGCCCGAGAAGTTGACTGGGTGCTTGCCCTACTCGACCCCCGCCAGGTTGCCGACTGTCCTGGCCTGCGCCGGCACCACCGTTCTGATTAGGCAGGATTGCTGCCAGTACAGACCGGTCGGCTGGCAAGCAGGGCAGGTCTTGGTGCGGGCACACTCTCTGCAAATGCACGAGCGTTGCCCTGACGCGAATCGTGGGCGAGCTTAGGGTGCCACAACAAGCTGGAACGGCTCCGCACTCGCGCGCTGCAATGCTTCAATCAGGACCTCTCGATCGCTGCCCACATGGCCGGCCTCCCAACCCAGCAGCACCGCAGGACCCCCACGGATCAATGCCCGAAGTTCCTCGAGTGTCGCCTTCTTCTCCTCGAGGAACACCGCGTAGCGCCGCTGCCGAACGTGTTGATTGAGCGGAATATCATCCTGACGGTCTGCGAGGCGCGGAAGTCTTCGGTATTGGATCCGGGTTGCCTCGAAGAGCTGCGACACTGCCTCCATCGAGAAGCCGGGCCCGCGAAATGATGAAGACACCCGGAAGTCGAGAACGACGCGTACTCCATACTGTCGTAATACCGACGCAAACGTCGAGAAATCGAGATCTCGCAAGCCCAGGCTGATGAGAGTGTCCGGATGTGGCGGGACACCCCGCAGGCTGAGTTGGCGTGGTGGCGTCGGCTTTGGAGCCGGAAGCGAGCTGAGTACGGGTTGGTTTCGAATGCCGCTGGCAAGTTGCCCCTCTCCAACTAGAAGCGCGAGTATCGGACGGCTAGGGGTATCGCTCATGCTTCGCTCCTATCCTCGTACGCCTCGTCCGCCAATGCTGCGATGAGCTCCTCAAGCTGCGCAAAACTCTTGTCGAGAATTGCATCTCGATGTTGAGGTCGCTTGCTGGGCTGCAGCAGCTTTCCATCCTCGTCCTTCAAACTACTCCGCTTCTCGAAGAGCGCCGCGAAGCGGCGCGGTGCGACGCCCGCGAAGAGGCGGAAGCGCACGCGGCGCTCCTCGAGCTTCAGTTTCTTCGCGCCTTCACGCGTCGTCTCGATGATGGCGTCCCCGTGGAGCTTGACCGCGCGGCTTTTGGTGTACGGCTCGATGTAGACGACCTCTCCGATTCCAGATGCGACGATGTGGCGCGCGCACGAGTGACAGGGGTATGTTGTGCAATAGAGCGTTGCTCCCTGGCTGGACACGGCGGCTGAGCGGGCGAGGCTAACAATGGCATCCATCTCTGCGTGCACCGCTCGCGAGAATTCCACCAAGTCCCGCACCGTCGTTTCTTCGATGCACTCGCGGACCACGCTTAGCGTAGCCGACGGCGAGAGTGCTTTTCTGTCCGTGAGCTGCTTAAAGATTTCTGAGTATATCTCCTTCTTCGTGGCGTCGTTGCGACAGAACGCGCCGTCGGCGAAGCACCGTTGGTCCTCGTCTCCGTCGTACAGTCCACCGCCTGCACGCGGCACGTCGTTGCTTCCGGTTGCCAACACAAGCCCGTGCAAATCGAGGATTGCCGCGCCCACCTGCCTTGACAGACATGCTGATCGAAGGCTCGCGGACCACGCCGTAAACATCCCACGTTCGTCGCGTCGGGGGCGGACCACCTTCCGCTCAAGCACCGCATCGACGAAGCGACTCAGGTCTTCTGCAAGAGCGTCGATGTCCTCATCTTTCGAATGATCGTTGTCGACGAAGTAGTCTCCCAAGTGGAGCGTTTTGCGTACTTGCTGCCCCAAATCCGCTGAGTCTTCCTCATCACGCTTGAGCAACTCCTCGACCTCTCCTTCCCGGGGAGTGTCCTCCTGGAAGGACTTGTGTGCGACCCTCCTACGGCTTTCGGGGCGGCTCACGACGCTGACCAGATAGAACGAACTACCATACAACCGCCGAAGCAGTTCCACCTCGCGAGGATGCTTCAACGAGTCGATCAGAAATACCCGCTTGCGGCTTCTGGGCTCCGGCTGGCTCCGCGCGGCGCGGATCGCACGAACCGCGAGAGATGCGGTGATGTCATCGCTGATCTCCTGACGAAGCCATGTGCCGGCTCCCTGTCTTGCGATCACCTGGTCAATGTTTCGCGTCGCCCAGAGGTTCTGGGTGTCACTGAACCCAGTCTTTTTGGCGAGGTCCGCAATGTGGTCACTGACCTTGACCACAGTTGGCCCGTACCCGGCCTGGTCGAATTCCTCGTGCAGCTGCTTTCGGACGTCGCTGAGTCCGGCGCCAATGTGGCCCACCAACGCGATCACGAGGTCGTCAGAACGCGCGCGTGCGAGCGTATCCGTCGCCGACCCAAGGTTGGGGTTGGGCTCTCTCGCGACGGCGCCCCGACTCATGCAGGCAAGGTTACCGCGCATCCCCCATCGAACCAAGCCACTCTTTTGGGGGCAACCCCGAATAGTGGCTGGACCCAATAGTGTGCGTTAGACCGGGGACTGACGGCGCAGCAATCGAACCGCCTGGAACGCCCCGGAGTCTGGGCGCATCGACACCCTGCGACAGTAGGGCGCGTATCGTCAACTCGTGCGCGCGATTGGGCCATGGGGAGCCGACCAATTGCGAGCAGGTTGGGTTCGTCGACGAGGGCTACGCAGGACCTGGTTCGGCGGCTCGTCCTTCGTATCGACGTACAACGCGACCCGACAACTCAATGCATCCAGTTTTCCGGGTGTTGGCTCGTTTCCTTCACGAGCGACTCGATGAAGAAGTCGGTCGTCAAACGCCGTGGTTCTTGACTGCCAAGAAAGAACCGCAGTTCAAGCGGACGCCCCCCAACCTTGAGCATTCCCTTCTTTTCCCGATCAGTGAGTTCCGAGCGCGCCTCGGGCGCGGCGGCACGGCACAGACAATGGGCGGTAGCGTTCTCACAATGGAGCAGCGCAGGCCGTGAACGCGCCGCTGTTCGGGATGTATGGTTTGCTGCTGGATTCGCGAGGAGGACGGCCCCCACCGCCAGCGCATCCAACGAAGCCGAGGGAAAGCGCCATGTGTCCTGGCGTCAGCCCGACCCGCAAGCGTCGGAATTCCCTCCATCTTTCGGAGGTTGCCTCTGATCCACGAGGGCGCAGGTGGGGTCATGTGGCGCCCGCGTTTCGACCAACCACGCCCCGCGTGCTATTCCAAAGTGGCGTAGCCGCCCGCTAAAACGAGGGCGCGCCTAGTTACCCGTCATGTCGGATCCCGCCGTCTCACAGTTCCTCCCGCTCGACCCCGCGCTCGCTAGTCGGTTCGTGGCGCGTGCGCTCGCGG
The DNA here is from genome assembly GCA_937872925.1 of uncultured Myxococcales bacterium. Lineage (GTDB taxonomy): Bacteria > Myxococcota_A > Polyangia > Polyangiales > Polyangiaceae > JACKEA01. The sequence goes on from CALMUT010000111.1 coordinate 5,446, forward strand.
GCCTCAAGCCGCGCGCGCTGGAGCTGCTGCCCAGTGCTCGCGCCGAGGACATCAAGGGCATATTTGACTTCGAAAATACCAAGCTGCTCCCGCGCGACGAATTTGACAAGGCGTTCGAGGAGTCCTGCGAACGGGGCGACCAGCTATCCAACGAGGAGTGGGACGACTTTTTCGATGAGCTGGAGTCGATCGCGGAGGCGCTGGTTGCCGCAGCCGTCACCGCGCTAAACGCGGTGCCCGCTCTTGCCCCGCAGCGCGGCGATCAGCATCCAACAGCAAAGAGTTCCCAGCGGCGCGAGAGCCGGGCGAGCACGTCTCTCGCCGCGCATCGCGAGGGTGATTCCGAGCGCTCAGGCGCTACTGATTCTCAGACGCTTGTCATCGGTCGCGTCAACCAGCTAGCGCTCGAACTGTGTACGCTTGGCGCGCTGCTGGTGGACGGTCCAAAGACGACTGCGCGACCCACGCCGCGCGTGCGCCAGGTCCAGCTTCCAGCGGCGCCCAGCGATATTCACCGCGCGAAGGCGCGAAAGATCTTACAACGCTTGGGGCGAATCAAATGAGCCGAGCGCGACGTGCGCCTGGAACGGGCGGGGTCAGCAAAACCACGACCGGTCGCTACATCGCGCGCCTGCCGGACAAGACGTCGCTTGGCGTGTTTGACAGCCACGAAGAAGCGAACGCGATCCTGGACGCGGCGGTGCTCGAACTCGCTGAGCAGAACGTGCCGCTCGTTGGTGGCGTCACGTTTAGAAGTTGGTTCGACACGTTTCTGAACGAGCTGGAGAAAACGCGCACGTACCACGCCATGCCGACGGCCCGGTCGATCGCCCGCGTGTGGTTGCCGCAGGCACCCTTTGTCGACTTCCCCCTTCGCGGGGTGACGGCGCGACACATCGAACAGTGGGTGGAACGGCTCGTGCGTATGCCCGTCGAACAGATGAGCGAAAGCTACATCGATCAGATACTCGGCCTGGTGAGGAAGGCGTTCAAGGCTGCAATCAAGGCGGGTCTGACCGACACGAACCCCGTGCTAAACCGCAGTTCGATGGACTTGCCGAGACGCCCGGCACCGACCGACACGCCTTGGACCTACTTGGCGCCAGAGGAACAGCAGCGACTCATCCACGCACCGACCCAGTTGGCGCATCAGTGCATGGTCGAAGCACCCATGGTGGTAGGTTTTCGCTCGGGCGAGCAGTTCCTGCTCCACGACCTGGACGTGCATCTCGACGTGGACGCTCCGTACATCACGGTCAGGTTTGGCGCAGTCGACCACGGCGTGTGGCGCGCCCCGAAGGGCCGGCGCATCCGTGACGTCTACCTGTTGCCGTGCGCCGTTGAATTGTTCCGGCGATGGTTCGCTATTCGAGATGACTGGTGTCCGCCACACCTCAATACTCGAGGGCTCGCGAAGTACGGTCACAAGCTCGTCTTCCCCGGCAAGCTCGGCGGGCGCCTGAGTTCGGACACATTTTCTTCACCGCCAAAAAATGGCGTGCCGAGCCCGTGGCAGCGCTGGCTGGCGAAAGCGGAGATTGGGCGGGAAGTGCGGTGGCATGATCTGCGGCACACGCATGCAGCAGCCCTGATTAGTGGCTGGTTCGGCCGGCGCTGGTCCCTTGAGGAAATCCGCGAGGTGTTGGGCCACAAGCACCTGGAAGAGACCGAAAGGTACGCGCACCTGGCACCTGACGCGCTCAAGCAGGCTGCTGCCGAGACGAAATTGTCTACGCCGCAGACAATTTCCAGGCGCCGGATCCTAAAGATCCCAGAAGATCCAAATAGCTACGCTGAGTATGGGGTGAGTGACGGGAATTGAACCCGCGACAACCGGAGCCACAATCCAGTGCTCTACCACTGAGCTACACCCACCATGGGTCCCAAACGGGGCTCGCTTTTATTCCACACTCTGCGCTAGCCGCAAGGGCGATCGTGCGGCGCCTGCCAGTCAGCCGCGGCCTTTTGGGTCCGGCGGGTGGGATTGGGGCGCATCAGAGCAGAAAGTGACGCCGCTGGAAGGCCCGACAGACCTCGAGTTCCCGCACGTGTTTTGGGTCCAGCTTTCGGTTCAGTTCTCCGGGCGAAGCCGGAAAGGCCTGGTCCTGGGCCAATCCGGCTAGGGCGGACTGCAGGGAGTCCGTCAGCGCTCGCAGATCATAACCGCCTTCCAGAAAGAGCCCGACTTTGCTCTGCGCGCGCTCGGGCAACACGCCGCGCAGCGCCGACAGCATGGCCCCGTAGGTTGCGGAAGAGACCTGCATCGATGCGAGGGGATCGCGCTCGTGGGCATCGAAGCCGGCGCTGACGAGCAACATATCGGGGGCGTACTGCTCGACGATGGGCAGAACGATCTGATCGAAGGCGGCCTGGTACACCGCATCGTTTGCACCTGCGCTGAGCGGCACATTCACCGTGTATCCAGTGCCTTCGCCCTTGCCCAGCTCGTTGGCGCTGCCGGTGCCCGGGTAGAAGGGGAACTGGTGCAGTGAGACGAAAAGCACGCTTGGATCCGCGTAGAACATCTCTTGAGTGCCGTTGCCATGGTGCACGTCGAAGTCGACGATGGCGACGCGTTGCATGCCCCGCATCCGTGCATGCGCCGCGGCGACAGCGATGTTGTTCAGCAAACAGAACCCCATGGCGCTGTTCGGCCGGGCGTGGTGTCTCGGGGGCCGCACCAGGCAGAGCCCGGCGTCTGCTCGGGAGTCGATCAAGGCATCGACCACGGCGACGCTCGCGCCTGCCGCCCGCCGGGCCGCCGCGACGGAGTCCGGCGCGTGATAAGTATCGGCGTCCAAGTGTCCCCACTGACCGGCCCGCTGGCCGAGCTCCGCCAGATATGCCGCCCCGTGCACCCGCGCGAGCTGCTCCTCGGTCGCGTCCGTTGGGTCGAGGTTCAGGGCGTCCGTTCCGCCGGCCAGGGCGCGGGTGAGGCCCTCCCGGGCAGCCTGAAGGCGCTCCGGGCGTTCCGGGTGCGGGTTTTTGCTGCGGTGGGCCAGGAAGAGGGGATCGTCTGCAACGGCGAGGGTGCGCATCGGCATGGAAAAAGTGTACCCTCGCGCCGCCTGCCCGGGGATGGGTAGTGTCGGCTGACCCCAAATTCGGGGCCCGTATTGCAGTCGAAGGGGACTGACACATGCGCTGGAAGATCATCGTCTTCAACGCCATCATCGTGGTGCTCATGGGAGGGCTCACGTACGCGCTCCTAGCCACCTCGCTCGGCGACGTCGTCCAAAACCCGAGCCAACGCAAGACCGAGGTCGCCCAGTCCTTGCGTGCCGCCAGTGCCCAGCTAGCGCTGGATGCGCTCCGGCTCGAGCGCTGGATGGACGAGAAGACAAATACCGCGCCCGTTCGCGAGATTTACTCCGGCGGGACCCCCGAGGCCCGTAGTGAGGCCGCCACGGTGCAGGCCAACAAGCTCCGTGACGCGGCAGTCGCCGAGACGGCGTTTGCGAAGATGGCGCCGGCATTGGTGCTGTTCGTCGACCGAACCGGCGTCGCCATGGGGCGCAACGGTTCAGGGCTGATGCGTGGTGACAAGATGGGCGAAGCCTATCCGTCCCTCGCGAAGTCCCTTGAGACGGGCAACACGGGGAGCGACGTTTGGCTCAATCGTCAGCGGCAAGAACAACTCCTCGCTAGCTACGCGCCAATCCGCGGAGAGAATGGCGAAGTTGTGGGCGCCCTCGTCGTGGGCACGCCGCTCAACGACGACCGCTTGTCGCGCACGAGCGAGATGACCAGTGGCCACTTCATCGCCCTAGCGGTCCCCGCGGCGCAGCTCGAAACCGTGGCTTCTAGCGGCCGCGGCAGCAGCGGCGTGGTCGAGGCGGCGACTTCCGCGCCGGTGACCCAGTCGGCGCAAGCAGCGCTTTCCACTGCCAATGTTGCCGCCGCAGAAGGTGTGCACGCAGGCCACGTCTTCGCCGCCGCGCCACTCTCTGGCTACGGCGACGACAAGCGCGCGGTGATCATCGCGGCGGTGCCCGCGTCACTGGTCGGAAGCCTCGGTGGGCTGCTCTGGCCGGTTTTCGGCGTGTCCGCTCTGGGGATCTTGCTCGTTATCGTCACGGGTGTGTTGCTCGGCAACTACTTCTCGCGACCCGTCAGTGAACTGGAAGACGGTCTACTTGCGGTGATCAACGGCCGCACGGATCTGCGCTTCCAGATCGAGCATCCGGATCTGGGCGGCTTGGTGTTCCGCATCAACTCGCTCTTGAACCAGCTCATGGGCGTGCCCGAGGACACCACGGACGAAGAGGGGCGGCCCTCGATCCCCACCCAAGGCGGACCCTCCTTTGAGGACCTGTCGGTGCAGCAGGACGCTGCCGGCACCAGCGCGGAAGTCGCCCAGGCGCTGCATGCAGAGGATGCAAACGCCTACTACCAGCGGCTCTTCGGCGAATACGTCAATGCTAAGCGTCAACTGGGCGAAGCCGTTGACCACATCACCCAGTCCGCGTTTGTGGCGCACATTCGCCAGAATGAGCAGCAGGCGATGGCGCAGACGGGAACCGCCGTGCGCTATCGCGTCGAAGTCCGTGGCAACGCGATCACCCTCGTCGCCGTGCCCGCAGCCGGCTAGATCGCCGACTAAGCAGGGCAGGGGAACCGGGCTCCGTTCCGTGGAGCCCGGCGGCGCGTGCTGGCCCGGGCCCCGCCCGCCGCTCGGCCCGCTCTGCCCCAGCACACCTGTGGTTCGCACAAGGGGGGCGTTCGGAGTATAAGGCGCCCCAACCGCGAGGGACTGGAGCTGATGGGACTATTCGACATCTTCAAAGGTAAGAGCGACGCCAAACCCAAGGCGCGGGACAAGGACATTGCCCGCATGACCAAGCTGGTCTCCACGAAGATGAGCCAGAACTACGACCGCCAAGAGGCGCTCGAGGAGCTTGGCCGCATCGAAACCGCCCAGAGCGCAGCTGCGCTTCTTAAGCGTTTCGATTGGACGATGGAGCCGTCGATCACGGACCAAGAAGAAAAAGAAACGGCTATGCGCGGCATCATCGCCGCTGGCGAAGAAGCCTTGGACCCGATCCGCGAGCACTGCAAACGTGCCGAGAGCCTGACCTGGCCCCTGCGGACGCTGCGCGGCATCGTTTCCGAAGACAGCTACGCTGAAGAGCTGCTCGGCATCCTGGACCTCTTCGACGCCGAGTACGTGCGCAACCCAGAACCCAAGATCCAGCTGATTGCCCTGCTGGAGGAGCTGCCGTCCGCGGACGTGCGCATCGCGGTGGAACCCTTCCTCCAAGACGCCAGCGAGCCCGTGCGCTTCGCAGCTGTCACCACGGTGTTTGCCATGAACGACGCGGAGAGCGTCGAGTCGCTGATCGCAGCCTTGGTGGAAGAAGAGAGTTTGCGGGTGCGCAACCGCATCGCCCAGGGCTTTGCAGACCGAAGCTGGGATGTTCCCGAGTCTATGCTGGACAGTGCGCGGGAAGCGCTGCCGCCAGAATACGCCCTAGACGGCGGCAAGATCGTCCGCGTCGGCTGAGAGGGCCGGCGCGCCCCCCGCGTTCTGCGGGCAAAAGCCCCCGCAGGCCAACGCTGCGGCCACGCGCGCATGCGGTCCACGCGACGTGCGCACGCACACGACGCGCACGCGGACACACGACGCGCACGCGGGATGTTGGGGCGGGTGGCGGCGCTACGCCGCCACCGGGGGTTACTCGCTGACTCGGTAGTCTTGCGGGAAGTAGAAGTTGTAGCTGATGGTCAGCATCTGGTTGAACCGGAACTGCTGATCGTCAGATGTGATCTTGTTGTCGGGGAACTCGCTGTCCTTGCCGCCACCCTTGGTGTCGAAGCCGCCCGTGTTCCAGGCGAAGGGCAATCCGCGCCACTCGAAGCCGATGGCATTCCACTTGTTCACGTAGAAGGTGAAACCAAGACCAAAGCTGGGCGCGATGGCCACGCGGCTCTCCTTTTTGAAGGAGTCCGGCGTGTCGCAATCCGTGCCCTTGGCGGGGTCACACTCTTTGCGCTCGCTGACACCGACGAAAGCCGGGCCGGCGAAGAAGTACAGATCCGTGTCCAGATAGATGCTCTGGAAGAGAGCGAGCTTTCCGCGGAAGGGCACGGCCGTGATCTGCGGCGAAACCATCCAGTCGAAGCCACCGATTTGCTCGGTGAAGTCCGGACCCTGGTTCACGGCAGTCAGCTTGCAGTCCGTGCTCGTGCCGACGAAGTTGCCGTTGCCATCACGGCAGCGGCGGTTCTTGTTCTCAGCCTGGACATTGTCCGAAAGACCCGTGGGGATCTTGATGGCGCCAAAGGTACCGAAGGCGCCGATGCCCAGCCAGTCCGTGATGTTGTAGTTCAGACGCGCGCCGAACAGAATCGTGCGCTGGTACTCGTCCAAAAGCGTGAAGCTGGCGGCCGGCGCGATCTCAAAGCGCCCTTCGCGATACAGGCGCAACTTGCGCACGGCCGGCGCCCCCGCCAGGGGACCTGTGAGCAGGATTTCCTGTGCTTCGGCGCTGCGTTCCGTGGCAAAAAGGCACAGCGCGCCTGCCGACAGCGCCAGTGCCAGCCGTCGGGTACCTCGAGTCTTCTTCATCGTGGTCGTTCCCATCGCTACCTGACCTCGTTCTGCGCGCATCACTTCGGCAACCTGTACTCGAAGGAGAACGGGAGGAAGATTGAGATGCCCACCTGCGCTTGGACGTGGTTGGTGATCGAGCTGTCGCCGAACCAGGTGCCTTCGTCAAGCTGCTCTTGCAGGGTCGGCGCGATCTCCGTGCTCTCGAGCTTTTCGTTGTAGATGTAGTCGCGCACTTCGAGATTCGCGGCGAACCAGCGATTGAAGAAGATGCGCAGCCCGATGCCGGCGTTGAACGCAAGCTTGGGCTCGTACTCGAAGTTGCGGTTGTCCGGGTCGATGACCGGGATGGGCCGCGTGCTGATGGCACCCACTCCGCCCACCACGTACGCGTCGTAGTGGAAGATGAAGTCCTGGAAGCCCGCGAACTTTCCGTAGGCGGGAACGTAGGTGAAGTTGAGCGCCGCGCTCCAGTCGTACTCCGTCAGGGGCACGCCGACGCGGGCAGCGCGACGAACCTGCGCGTTGAAGTCGCTGTCGACGTTGAACGGGCGGTAGTAGTTAAAGTTCGCACCGATCGCGAGCACGTTGGTGATGTAGTAGTTCAGCGAGAGACCCGGGCCGGGGTGGCTCACGAACTGGTCGTTCAAGGTGAAGGACCAGTACGGATTCACCTCGAAACGCCGAACGCGCAGCGCAAACTGTTGCTGCACCGCGTAAATCTGCTCGTTGAGCGGCTTCGCGGCTTCCTTTTCCATGTCCAGCTTGGGACAGGCCGCGGGATCGATTTGGCAGATGTCGCCCAAACCTTCCCCGCCAGGAAGTTCCCCTGGAAGCTCTTCTCCCGGTAGCGGCTCGTCGCCGCCGGGAATTTCCTCGCCTCCGGGTTCTCCGCCAGCCTCGCCTCCGGCTTCACCGCCCGCTTCGCCTCCGGCTTCGCCGCCAGCTTCCGCCGCCTTATCCTTCGCTGGCTTAGCTCCTTGGGCCCAGGCTGCTGCCGGGGCCGCGCTGAGCGCCGCCGCAACGAAGAGCGCAATCCGCGTGTTCTTCATCGATGCCTCGTGACCGTTTCCTCTACAACGACTGCTCAACGAACCGCTACGACAGCCCCGCAACTACCTAGAATTATTAGCGAAATCCGCTTTAGGCAAACGCGGCGCGACTATATCACGCGGGGTTTTTCGCGATCAACTACGAAAAGGTCTCGCGTGCCTTCCGCGGGCCCCATTGCCCCCGGATCAAACACCCGAAACCACTCAGGCAGCGTCAACTTCTGCCTCTTTTCCAAGCAAAGCCTCCACAAAAGCGTCCGGCGAGAAATCGTGCAAATCGTCCGGACGTTCCCCCAGCCCGATGAATCGGACCGGGAGCTTTAAGCTGTCGCATATCCCCAGCACCACGCCGCCTTTGGCGGTGCCGTCGAGTTTGGTCAGGACGAGCCCGGTCATGGGCAGCGTCTCGGCGAACTCCTTGGCCTGGGCCAGGGCGTTCTGGCCGGTGGTGGCGTCGATCACCAGCAATATCTCGTGGGGCGCTCCTTCTAGAGCCTTGCCCGCCGTCTTGGCGATCTTCGTCATCTCCGTCATCAAGTTGGTCTTGGTATGCAGTCGCCCTGCGGTATCCGCGAGCACCACATCAGCGCCGATCTCTTGGGCTTTTTTGATGGCGTCGAAGACGACGCTGCCTGGATCTGCGCCGTCCTTGCCCTTGACGACCTCACAGCCGACGCGGTCCCCCCAGACGACCAGCTGCTGCACGGCTGCCGCACGGAAAGTGTCGCCGGCCGCGAGCACGCACTTGCGGCCTTCTCCAACGAGCTTCGTCGCGAGTTTGCCGATGGTGGTCGTCTTTCCCGCGCCGTTGACGCCCACCATCAACACCACCGTGGGAGCACCGCGCAGTCGAAACGCGCCGGCGTCGCCGTCCACGCTCAAGATGTCCGTGGCTTCTGCGCGCAATGCGTCCCAAACTTTGCCGCTGTTGGTCAAATCACCTTTTTCTAGGCGTGTTTTGAGACGTTCGAGCAGGACTTCGGTCGTCTGGACACCGACGTCGGAGGCCAGTAGCACCTCTTCGATTTCTTCCGCGATGCTGCCGTCGATCTCGCGGTTGCCCGTGAGCAGCGCGCGCAGCTTGCCGAAGAGTCCTTCCTCGCCACGGGATTTGGCGAGGCCCTTGCGCATGCTGCTGATGTCTTTGCGTGGGGTCAGGGACGGACGGGCATCTGCTGCCTCGCCGACGTCCACATCCACGCCAGCGTCGGCTTCGTCGCCTTTGTCCTCGTCCTCGTCCTTGTCCGCCTTTGCTTCGACCGGCTGCTTCGCCTTGGGTTTCTCCGGGGCAGCCTCGACCTTCTTCGCGGCGGGTTTCGCTGCCTCCTTCTTGGGCGGGAGCTTGTCGTCGCGGGCGGGCGGCAGCGCCTCGGCGGCGTCGCCCTTGCGCAGAAAGAGGAAGTAGATCGCCGCCAGCGCGACGATTCCCACGACCACGTAAATCAGCATATCCATGTCATTCGCTTCCGGCTCGTGTCGCGTGGCGGACTATACCCAACTTGGGGCTCGTCTCAACGCCCGTGACCGCCCCCGGGCGCTCCGGGCTCCGCGTCGCGAATTCGGGCCTCTTCTGCGGCATCTGGGGGGGCTGGCCCGAAGGCAGCCCGTTCGACCTCCCGGGCCCAGGCTCCGGCGGCGGGTTCTCGTTGGTCCCGGGCGACCTCCGCAACATGCCCGGGGGTGGGATCCACGGCCGGCTTGTAGGGCGGCCCGCGGCGCTCGGCCCACTCGACCAGTCGTCCGAGTAGCGCGCGCCGGCGCGACACCATGCGGATCACGACTTGGCCTGCGGGAGGCACGGGGCGTCGCAGGGTCGTGTGGTGCGGCGCCGCCGTAACGAGCTCAGCGCCTTCGCCAGCGCGACAGTCGGGCAGTTCGAAATGCCCAGCGGCGTCACTCTCCGTTTCGACGGGGCGCTCGCTGGGGTCGAAGCTGGGCACGCGAATGCAAACGGTCGCGCCGGAAATGGGCGTGCCTTCGTGAGCGTCGAGAACCACTCCGTTCCAGCCCGAATGCGCCTTGCCCGTGGCCACGACCTCCACGGACGCGCGGCCGGTGGCAAGCTCTTCGGACTGCTGCGCGCGTTTGCTACGCAGAGGCCGGCGCCAACCGCGTAGCACCCAAACGCCGATCGCTAGCGCAATCAACAGCCAGGGCAGGCTGCGCCACGCGCTCGGAGGACGCACCACCAGGGGTACACTCAGGGGTTCCGCTGCCAGCCACCACGGCGCGCTCGGCAAATAGCGAATCGACAAAGCAATCGTTCCAGCGTTTGCGTGTATCGGGCCCTGCCAGTGTGCCGCGCCCTTCTCAACCAACGCTGTGCCCAAGGACCGATTGCCGCTCAGTACCTCGATGGCGCCAGAATCCAGGGCGCCGAGGGCAGAGCTGGCGGCAACTCGGATGCTCGCGTCGTCGCCGGAGCGCACGGCTTGGATGTCTTGGGCGAGGGTGAGCGTCACGCGGGCAGTCTTGTGCACATGGCTGACGGTTTCGGCGCTAGAAAGCCCGCGGCTGCCGCCGAAGCGCACGCGCAGTTTGCCGGGCCCCGGCGCGCCCAGGAGCTTGGCTGGCGCTTTGAAGCTACCGCGGTCCCCGGGCGCCAGATGCACGTTGCCCAGGGAGGTGACCGCGTCACCCTCCAACAGATCCAGGCGCAACACGATGGGATCGGCGATGTCGCCCGCTTCGAAAGGCGGGTCCACTCGAGTCTCCACACCGATGGCGTGTTCGTTGCGATCCAGCGAGAGCACCCTGGGCTCGGGCACGAAGTTGAGGCCCAAGCTGCGGTGCTCCCGTCCGACCACGACCTGCCGCTCCAAGCGGTCAAAGAACTTGTCGCCTTCGAAGCGCACCCGAAACGCGCCCGTGAGCGTGGCATCCGGGAGCAGGAAGCAGAAAGCGCCAGCGCCGTCCGTGTCGACAACTACGACGTCGCTGGCGTGGTGCAGCTGCCGGTGCGTGGTGGAGCGACACGCCCGGGGCACGGGCAAGTCCGCGCTCGGCGTCGCGTGGAGGGAAACGCGGATCTGGGCGCCGCCGATGGGCCGCCCGGTGTCGTCGCTGAGCACGCCGCGGATCTCGGTTCCTGCGGCCCGTGCGACCGCACGCGTGTCGAGCTCCGCACTGCCGCGCACACGTAGTTTTGCGCCGTGTGCGGGCACGCCCCAGAGAAACGCGGCCACGAGCATCGCACCCATGCACAGAGGTGCGCAGAATGTGGGATACGAGCGAAGGGGCATGGGGGTTGGGTAGAATAGCGAAGACTTGGCGCGATATGCTCGCTGTCGAGCAAAGGATTGAAGGGGCGGGCCCTCCCTGCCGTCTATCCCTTATAGTGCGGCGCACTCTGTCATGAAGGACCGAAGCGACTCCAGGCCCAGCGACTTTCGGCGCCGCGATGGAGCACCGCCCGTGATAGGCTCAGTCGACATGCAGCGGGGTGTTTGGCCATCGCGTTTCATCACGCTGTTGATCCTGGTGAGCGTGTGCCTGATGTCCGGCGTCGCCAGCGCGAAGGATTCCGTCGCGACTCTGTCCAAGCGGCTTCGGGACGCCAGCGACTTTCGCGTACGCACCCAGGCTGCCCTGGCTCTCGGCGTTTCCAAAAGCGAGAGCGCAGTCAAGCCACTGTGCAAGGGACTCGAGGACTCCAACACTACGGTTCGGGCGGCGTCGGCGGCGGGTCTGGGACGCTTGAAGCTCGGTGGCAAGTCTTGCCTCGAGAAGCGCCTCAAGGACGAACGCTCCAGCGCGGTGAAGAGCTCGATCAAGCGGGCGCTGTCTAACCTCGAGGAGGATGACGGCCCCACGATCACCAAGAGCACTGAGATCTACGTTTCCATAGGCAAAGCGACGGATAAGACCGGACGCAAGAGCGGCGACGTGGACTCCATCGTGCGCAAGACCCTATCCAAGGCGGCAGCCGGCATGTCCGGCTACGCCGTCGCTCCAGAGAGCGAAACGGCCAGCGAAGCAAAGAAGCTCTTATCGAAGTACCCGAAGGCCAAGGCCTTCTACCTGTCACCCAAGGTCCAAAAGCCGGACTACAGCGGGGGCAACCTCACGATCCGCTTTGAAATCGCGATATTCACGTACCCAGGAAAAGCCTTGAAAGGCATGGTCCCGGTCAAACTGACCCAGCAAGACGTCTCGAGTGGGGACACATCCGCGGAGAGCGAACTCATCAAGATGGCCGCCGAGCGAGCGATGGAGAAGTTCTCCAAGAACGTGGGACGGATCGATTGATTCGCCGTAGCTTCTTGCCGCAACCGGGAAAAGCGCCGTAACCTTCACGCTTGGGCTCGGATCCGGCCGCGACCGGTGGGCCTCGCCAGGAGAGAATCGATCATGGGACAAGCAGGAGCAGCGCCCGCAGCCGGGAGGCCTCAGCACAAAAGGCACCTCAAGAACTACCTGCTGGATGCCCACTTTCAGCTGAAATACACCAGCTACCTGGTGCTGATCGCGGTGGTCTTGAGCGCCGCCCTGGGCATCGTGCTGTGGCGAACCAGCCGCGCCGTGATCGCGCAAAGCCACGAGGCCGTGCACCAAGGGGAGCAGGTCGTCGACCTCGGCAAAGAAGTGGTCGGCGAGAGTCAAAAGGTGAGCGCGGTCGTTCAGATGAACATCGTCAAAGATCCCGTTTACAGCGACAACCCTGCGCTGCTCGACGCGTTCAAGATGGACGCGGCCAAACAAGACGAACGTCTGAAGAAGCAGCAGAAGCAGCTGGAGGACCAAGCGACCTCCCTCAAAGCGCAGTCCGCTTCCTTGGCAGAGCGGCAGCGTACGATGTTCACCAGTCTGCTGGTGGTGCTGAGCTTGCTCGTGATCGGCATCGGGCTTGCCGGTATCGTGGTCACGCACAAAGTTGCTGGTCCCATCTTCAAGATGAAGCGACAGATGGGCGAGCTAGGAGAGGGAAGCTTCAAGGTGCCCTACGGCTTGCGCAAGGGCGACGAGCTCGTTGAGTTCTTCGAAGCGTATTCCGACACCGTGCGCAAGCTGCGCAAACGCGAAGAAGACAATTTGGAGTTGCTCAAAGCAGGCATTGGCTCCCTGCCGGAGGGCGCCGAAAAAGACAAATTCGAGCAGGTGCAAAAAGAGATGGAGCGCGCACTGCAGCTCGATCAAAAAGCCGCACGTACGTAGTCGATCTGCGCCTGACCGTCCGGCGTGATGCGCACGCCCGCCGCGTCGAATCGCAGGCGCTCCACGCTGGTATCGAAGCGATAGCGATCGCGCCACAGACGGTTGGCGGCGCGCCGGAGCCGTTTGCGCTTTTGGGTGTTGATGCTAGCGAGCGCCTTTTGCCAGGCGCGCCGGCCGCGCAGACGCACCTCCACGACGACGACTGTGGAACCATCCCGGGCAAGCACGTCGATTTCGAGGTGCCCCAGGCGCAAGTTCACCGCGACGATGTCGTAGCCTTGTTCCGTGAGGAACTGGGCGACTAGGCGCTCTGCGTGTCGACCGCGCTCGAAGGCGCGGTGACTAGGACTCGGTGGGCGGGTTTTTCCCGTTTCCGCCGCAGTAGAACTCTTTGTTGTCGGGCAGGGAGTTGATTTGGCACTCGTTGCCGGCTTCGACCTCTTCCTTCTTGTAGGTCGTGCCGTCTTTGACGCAGTAGGAGCCCGCGAGCTGAGAGCTGCCGAGTCCGAGGTCGTCGAGGAGTTTTTCACAGGTGAAGCCGCTGGGGCAGTCGCAGTAGCGAGCGCCGTCGTCCGTGTTGCCCGCTGCGTTGCGGCAGCGGCAGGAGCAGTACACGGCCTTGTCGGCCTGACGCCGAACGAATTGCGGATTCACTTTGGCGGTGATGCCGTCCGCTTGATCTTTGCCGCTCGTGCCGGGAATGCGGCAGCCCGTCGGGTCCGTCGCTGGAATATTGCCGCCAGCAATGCCCTTCGCGGTGGCGTCCGTCTGGCCGTAGGGACAGCTGACGCGCCCCTGGAAGTGGTTCACCAGGCAGACGCGGGTCTCGCACTGGAACGACTTGCTCTCGACGTTGACCTCGTCCGCCGAATACCCGGGGAAGTTGGTCTGGTATTCGTCTTCAGGGATGCAGGGATCACCTACGCCGCCCGTTTCGCACCCGAGGGCGAGGGCTCCAGCTGCCATGGCGAGGAAATACCAGGGGTTCGAAAACCGAGGCGTCATTCTTCCGCTTTCCGACTCGAAGTGATGGTTCCGTTACGCTGACAGTGGACCTTCGTCCTCCGCGAGCGCAGACGAACCGTAGTCGAGCGCAGCGAGAGGCGTCAACGCCAATCCGACCCACGGATCCGCGGGGTTAGCGGGTCCGATGAAAGCCAGGCCAGTTGGGCGGTCGTGGCATGCTCAGGTTCAGTCGCACTAGATTTGCGTGGAGGCGAAATTTCGAGACAGGTCCGGAATCGGGAACGCTGGGTGGTCGGTGCTTGACATTGATCGGGGGGGGTATCTAACATCCCCCCCGCCGCGCTGGTATGTATCGATTCTCATTGATAATTTTCCGCCCGTAGGGGGCGGGATGGGGAGAAGCGGAGCGGCCGCCGCATCTACCACTAGCGCCTGAACTGTATTTAGAGAGGTTCCATGTTGCGAAAGCGCCTTGTCGTCGTCTGCTTCTTGGCTGCCGCTGTGAGCGGTGTGGTCGTCACCCACGACGCAGTTGCTCAGGAGATCATCGATCTCGATGAAGAAGCAGCGAAGCCGAAACCCAAGCCCAAACCCAAAGGCGGTGGAGGCGGCGCGAAGCCGAAAGCCAAACCCGCGGGCGGCGGCGCGGCAAAGGGCGGCGCAGCGAAAGGTGGAGACGCCAAGGGTGGAGACGCCAAGGGCGGAGACGCAAAAGGTGGCTCTGCGGTCGACATTGATCTGGACGAGGATGCTCCCGCCGAGCAGGGCCCCGTCGTTGCTGGGCAGATGACCGAAGAAGCTGCAGCTGCGAAGAAGCTCTTCGATCGCGAACGTTGGAGCGAAGCCGCGCAGGCGCTGTACCGGGTGGTCAACGGCGAGACCGGCGACGACGCCGGCAACAAGCAATTGGCGCAGTATTACCTGGCAATTTCCCTGTATCGCCTCAAGTTCTACCAAGCCAGCTATGCCATCTTCAGCGTAGTCGCGGACAACAAGCACCACCTGAAGTTCAAGGAAACGCTGCTCTGGTTGGCGAAGCTCGCCACGCAGCTGCCGGAGCCCGCCGACATCATCGAGCGCGTTGGTAAGTACAGCGACGAGGAAGTGGCTCGTTTCAACAACGAGCAGCAGCGCGATCTGTACTGGCAGCTAAACTACATGCTCGGTCGCTACAAGTACCGCAACCGGCAGTACGAAGAAGCCATTCGTCTGTTCCAGAAGGTGGACCGGCGCAGCGACTCCTACGTGAAGTCCCAGTTCTTCACGGGCATCAGCTACGTGCAACTGCGCAAGAGCGTTCCGGCGGTGCAGGCCTTCCAGCGCGTAGAGAAGGCCATCGAAGACGGTGTGACCGGCGTCGACGACGAGGCGCGCATGGCGGACCTCGCGTTCTTGTCCATGGCGCGCACGTTCTACTCGGCTTCGATTCGCTTGGATGCGGAGACGAACGCGCCCAGCGTGGATGAGAAAAAGTTGAGTGCGGCGGTCAAGTATTGGAACTTGATCGACGTGGCCAGCGAGTACTGGCTGGACGCGCTCTTCGAGCAGTCTTGGGCGTACTTCATGGCTGGCGACTATCCCCGCGCCCTGGGGAACATCCACACCATCCAGTCGCCGTACTTCCCGAACTCCTTCTATCCGGAAGCCGATGTGCTCAAGGCCGTCATCTACTTCGCGAACTGCAACTACCAGGGTGCAACCACCGTGGTGGCTCGCTTCAACAAGAAGTACGTGCCTCTAAAGGACGAGCTGGAGAAAATTCTGAAGCGCTTCAAGGGAGCGAACCAAGAAGAACCCTTCTTCAAGTTTCTACTTGAGGTGCGCGAAGGAAAAGCCAGCCTAGACCCGAAGATCCGGCCCATCGTCGAGAACGCCCTGAGCGATCGTCAGCTGCTGCGTAACATCGAGTACGTGAAGCTGCTCGACGACGAAACCAGCCGCTTCAAGCGTTCCCCGGCACCCTTCCGCAGTTCTGCCCTCGGCCAGCAGGTGGAGGACTCTTTGCGACTCGCCCGCGAACTCGCGGTGCGGCAGGCGGGTGAACTCGCACTTTCGCGCTACCAGCGCAACGTCGACGAGCTGAACGAGCATCTACGTAACGGTGAGAAGATCCTCATCGACATCACAGCGGCCCAGCGAAACCTTCTCGATGAGAAGCTCGCCAAGGGTCAAGTCAGTAAAGCGGAATCCAAGATTTATGGTGTCGTCAAGCCCGACGAGGAACACGTGTTGTGGCCCTTCGAAGGTGAATATTGGCGCGACGAACTCGGCTTCTACCGTCAGGTAGTCGAGTCGGCATGTGGGAGGTAATCAGTATGAACGCTCGTAGCGCGTACTCGATCCTTGCGGCTTTCTTCTGCCTCACGTTCAGCGTGGGTGCACAGGCCGCATCGGACACAAAAGATCTTTCGAGCTCCTGCGTGGGCGCGGAGGCCAATAAGAACTTCAAGGAGTGCCCCGGCGGTCCGAGCAAGTTCGTGATCAAGACCAAGCGCGGCGCCGCCTTCAAGAGCGCGCCACCGCCTCGGGAAAAGAAGGGCCAATCGGATACCAAGCCGAAGAACCCTGGCGAGTCCATGGCTGCGGGTCAGCGCGACACACGCAAAACCCGCCTCAAGGCGCGTCAGCGTGCGCTGCTCATCACGGAGATCCAGGGCCTGGAGCGCCTATTCAAACGCACTCCGAAGCGTTCGCCGGATCGCCCACAGCTGATCCGCCGTCTCGCAGAGGGCTACGTAGAGCTCGAGTCCGCGGCGCTTCGTGATCAGACGGGCGCTGAAATCAAGGCGTCGGATCTGAAGAAGAAGAACCCGTCCCTGGCGACGAAGAAGCGCCGCGAAGCAGCGCAGGCCAAGAAGATCGTGGTCGCCGCCCGCAAGAAAGCCATCGCGTACTACACGCTGATGAAGAACGCGTACCCGAATTACTCGCGGCTCGACGAGGTGCTCTACTACCTCGCCTACGAGCACGAGCAGGCGAAGGACCTGACCAACGCGCGCAAGGTCTATTACGAACTGATCCAGAAGGCCCCGAAGTCGCCCTACATCCCCAACGCCTACTTGGCGTTCGGGGAGCTGTTCTTCCAAGAAGCGCAGGGCGATCCGAGCAAATGGGATCTAGCCGCGGCCGCCTACAAAGAGGTGGTGAAGTACCCGCCGCCAGACAACAAGGTGTTCGGCTACGCACGCTACAAGCTGGCCTACGTTCACTGGAACAAGGGCGAGTACGCCGAAGCGATGAACGAGTACAAGAAGGTCATCGAATTCGGCGAGCAGTTCACGCAGATCTCCGGAGCCGGGCAGCTGGCCAAGAGCGCGCGCCGCGACATGATCCCCGTGTACGCCGCGAGCGGGTCTCCGGAGCGGGCGTACAACTTCTTCAAGCCCATCTCCGGCGACAAGGGCGGGTCGAATTCCAAGACCTTAGATATGCTCAACGAGCTGGGCTACGCCTACATCGATACGGGTCACTATAAGGAAGGCATCGCGCTGTATCGGGACCTGATGGGCCGAGACAAGGGCGACCGCTACTGCCACTACCAGTCGCAGATCACGATTTCGACTCAGGCCACCCAGGCTTCGAATAAGGAAGCCATCAAGAAGGAGCTGGACCAGCAGCTCTCGATCAAGAACGATTTCACCAAGGCCTCCCACTCGTCCAAGAGCAAGGCTGAATGCGCGAACAAGACGGCAGAGCTGCTGTCAGAAACCGCGATGGCATGGCACTTGGAGGCTGTGGGCTCCGGCGGCGTTCGTGGTACCGGCGACAAGAAGACGATGGACCTCGCCGCCTACCTCTACAAGAAGGTCGGCGACAACTTCACGGCGGCGGAGTTCGCGAAGTTCGAGTTCCCCCGCATCGTGAAGTCGGACTGGCCCACGATTTACAAGATCAAGTACGCCATGGCGGACTTGCTTTACTTCCAGGAGCGCTGGGAGGAATGCGGTCCGGCGTTCGACAGCGTGGTGGCCGAGGACCCGAAGGGCGAGAGCGCGGCTGAAGCGGCGTTTGCGTCGGTGCTCTGTTACCAGAAGATGTACGACGCCATGTACAAGGGCCAGGCGGACCGCAAGGGCAAAGGCCTCGGTCCCACGGGCGCCGGTGGCGACGACAAGGGCAAGGACAAGAAGAGCGAGTGGGAGAAGTTTAAGCCCAAGCCCTTCTCGGACACCCAAAAAGGCATGGTCACTGCCTTCAACCGTTACGTCTGCTACATCCAGCCGCCGAAGGGCGACAAGCAAGCGGAAGAGCAGTACGTCGAGGTCAAGTTTGCCCGCGCACGTACCTATTACGAAGCGCAGCATTGGGAGGAAGCCGCCCTCGGATTCCGCGACGTGGCGCTCAATCACAGCGATCACGACGCCGGCGTCTATGCCGCCAACCTCTACTTGGAAGCGCTCAACGTGCTCGGCTCCAAAGCCGAGCCCCCGCGCCCGTCTTGCTTCGACGGCATGGCCGGCGACGTTCCGCAGTTCCTGAAGCTGTATTGCGAAGGCAAGAAGGCCGAGGACAACAAGGAAAGCTGCGAGCTGCTGTCACGCATTCAGTTCGACATCCTGCGTCTGCGCGCGCAGAAGCTGGTTGAGCTCGCGGACAGCCAAGCGGACAAGAACAACTTCAAGGACGCCCTCGAGAACTACCGCAAGGGTGGAGACGAGTACCTGGAGCTGTGGCGCACCTACTGCGAAGGCCCCTTGGGCAACGGCGAGAAGCCGAAGCAGTGCGAGAACGCTCCAGAAATCGTCTACAACATGGCGCGCGCCTATCAGGCCGGCCGCCTCTTGGCGAAGTCGATCCAGGCGAGGCTGATTCTGCTGAATCCAAAGTACGGCATGGAAAAGTCCGACTTGGCGCAGAAGGCGACCTACGAAATCGGCGGTAACTATCAGGCCATTGCTGTCTACGATCGCGCTGCGGAGTTCTTCGAGCGCTACGTGGAGCAGACCTGCAAGAAGCTGCGCAAATGCGGTGAGTTCGCCGACCAGGCGCTCTCCGACGCGGTGGTGCTTCGTCTGGGCCTCGGCCAGGACGACAAGGCCATCGACGACGCCAACGACTTCAACCGCTACTTCGGCACACGAAAGCCTGACCAAGTCGCGGCCATTTCCTTCGCTGTCGCCGCGCACTACGGCGAAAAGAAGGATTGGGACAACGTTCGCAAGCGCTTGGGAGCCACCATGCGCCAGATCGACTCCAAGGCAACCTTGGACGTCCGCGTCCAGGCCCACGCTCTGTTGGGGCGCGCCTACTCGAATATGAAGAGCCGCCAGGCCGCCACGGAGTACGGCAAGGTCGTCGCGCTTTGGAAGAACCCGGCCGCTGCGGTTTCCGAGATCGAAAAGGGCGAAGGGGACGCCGGTGGGAAAAACCGTCGCATCGGTCGCGCCCTCGAAGCCGTGGGCGAGGCCATCTTCTACTTCGCGGAGCAGAAGAAGGCGAAGGTGGATGCCATCAAGTTCCCGAACTTCAACGGTCCCAACACCAAAGAAGCCGTCATCAAGCACATCCAAGGCAAGGTGAAGGACTGGATCGGCAAGAAGCGTCCGCTGATCGATGATGCGTCCAAGGAGTACAAGAAGGTTGTCGACCTTCAGCCTTCGCCGCCGCCGCGTTGGGTCATCGCCGCGGGCTCCCGCGTGGGTGAAATGTGGGGTCAGTTCGTGGACGAGTTCCGGGCAGCCCCGATCCCGGACGCGATCAAGAAGGACTACGAACTGCGTACCGCCTACTACGGCGCTTTGGACGATGCGTCCGAGCCCCAGAAGCAGCAGGCCAAGGGCGCGTTCGAAGTCTGTCTCGGCTACTCGGTGAAGTACCAGTACTGGGATCAGTACAGTCGCGCCTGTGAGGAGTGGCTCGCCAAGAACTACAAGGCGGACTACCACCTCATCGATGAGTTCCGCGGGGCCCCCACCCGCGTCAACGATCCCCTGCGCGAGCAGGGTTACCCCTTGCGCTTGGGTGGTGAGCCCTTGCCCACCATCGCTCCACCAAAAGAGCCGGAGAAGACGGCGACGAGCGAGGACAAGAAGTGAGGCCGCGGGGCCGGAGTCACTGCTTCGGCCCGCCCTCTCCCCCCCCGGATCTATCGAGGAGAACTAGGATGATTCAGAAAAAAAGCGCAATCGTGACCCTTGTCGCGCTCGGGCTCATCGCGTGCGGCGGCGGCAAATCCGAAGTGAAAAACCCCGCCAACGCGAGCGGCAAGAAAGACCGCTCGGGAAATCAGGTTAGCAAGGCCGCCGCGGAGGGGTTCGAGCGAGCCCTCGACAGCTTCGCCGCCCACGACCGCAAAGGCGATTGGAACGACTCCAGTTGCACCTCTGTGGCTGAGGAGTTCTTGGACGCTTCCAAGAAACAAGAGGCTGCCACCAACGGCAAGAAACTGCCCGAGGCTCATTACAACGCCGGCCTGGCCTACCAGCGCTGTCAGAAGGACGTCGACGCGCGGAAGCAATACGACATCGCGGTCGGCATTGACTCAAACTTCCATCGCGCTCGCGCCCAGATCGCGCTCTACGACTTCGCCAAGTCGAAGGACCTAGATGGCACCATCGCCAAGTTGGAGCAGATCATTCGCGATGCGAAGTTTCAGAACTCCGAGGCCTTGGTCGGCGTGGCGGCGCTTCAGATGGAGCGCAACAACGACCAGTCGAACGACGACGGCAAGAACGATCTAGAGCGTGCCCAGCGCAACCTGCAGCGCGCACTGGCCATCGACGACTCCTTCATGCCGGCCTTCAACCAGCTTGCCGTCTACTATCTTGAGCTGGCGAAATCCAAAGCAGCCAAGGAAGAGGGCAAGAAGAAGCGTCGCCGCGGCCTCGTCGCGGCAAGCGCAGTGGGGCTCGACGTCAACCAGCAGCAACTGGACTTGGCGGCCCTGGTGGCGTCCCAAGCGATTCGAAAGAACCCCAACTACGCGCCGATCCACAACACGGCCGGGCTGATCCAAGTCGAGCTCAAGAACTTCAACGGTTCCGTGAAGAGCTTCGCGACGGCGCGTCGCCTCGACCCGCGCTTCTTCGAGGCGCATATGAACTACGCCGCGGTGAACCTCTCCTTCCGCGGCTTCGCGGAGGCCGAAAAGGCTTACCGGGATGCGTTGAAACTCAGGCCCAACGAATACGAAGCACGTCTGGGATTGGCGCTAGCCATTCGCGGCCAAATCCGGCCTGGGGATCCAGGTAAGCTGACCGACAAGGCCCAGGCTGAGCTCGACGCCGCACGCAAGCTTGAGCCAAACCGGCCGGAAACCTACTACAACGACGCCATTCTGACCCAGGAGTACCGCGCCAAGGGCGACGAGAAGAGCTCGATCCCGATGCTGAAGAAAGCCGCGGACATGTACCGGCAGTTCATTTCGAAAGCGGGGTCGGAGCCTCAGTTCGCTGAAGCCGTGAAGCGTGCGAAAGAGCGCTCGACGGATATCGATGACACAGTGAAGTTCATCGAAGAGGGCGAAGCTGCCAAGAAGGCCGGGGGCGGCGCGCCGCCGCCGGGCACCTGATCCGGGGCCCAAGCACCCAAAAACGTCGGAGAAACACCTAGTTGAGAAAAACTTCCCACAATGTCCGTCCGGGGCGGAACCTGCCGACAGAGTGGCTGTCATAACCAACCGTGACCGCATGGTGCGGCCACTCGCTGCCTCTACCAGGGTAGGAACCGTTTCGGTTGACGGAATAGCTTGAGCAAACGTACAATCACACTGTAATCAGGCTCAAATTTTTCAAGGAGATTGAAATGGCTCGATCACGCACAATCGGCATTGTCGCACTCGCTTTGGGTGCCGCTGCATTCGTCGTGACCCCCGCTGCTCTGGCGCAGGCCAAGAAGGAAGCAAAAGGCGACGAAGGGTACGGTTATACGTTCGAGGACGATCCGCTCAACGCGGGCGGCTTTGGACCCAATGACGCAACGATTCGAGTTCGGCCCCGTGCTGCTCGAACCACCCTGATTCGCCCGCGCACCTCATTTGTGCCGGAAATGTTGAAGTCAGTCGAGAATATCTGAGATTCTCTCGCGCACGTTTCGGTGCACCGTCGAGATTGGGAATTAAGCAATGGCAAAAGCTGTCCTCACGTTCGCGCTCTATCAGGGTGATGCTTTGCAGCGCCGGGAAACGGTCGCGCAAGACGTCGTCAAGGTAGGCAAAGATCCCAAGAGCCACCTCCAAGTCGACGACGAACACGCATCGCGGATGCATGCCGTCATCGAGGTGGCAGCACCGGATGACATCACGCTCATCGATCTCGGCAATGAGCCGGGCACGATGGTCAACGGCGCGCGTGTCAACAAGTGCAAGCTACACGTTGGTGACCAAATCCAGGTCGGCGGCGCGCGCATCGTACTAGAGAGCGCGGAAGCCGCGCCGGCGGAAGTTGCCGCGGCGGCACCGGTCGCGGCTGCTGGGGTTGCAGCCCCGCCGATGCCGGGCGCCCCGCCAGCGCCCGCCGCACAGCCCGCCGCGCAG